>DUGG01000045.1 GCA_013331515.1 Candidatus Woesearchaeota archaeon | reverse complement strand
CGCTGATTGCTCAAATGGGTTTCATACCCCGCAGCTCTGCTGCGGTTGGGATTTTTTATTGTTACTCATGTTTCTAACGTAAACCTGCTGTTCGCTATACTTTGTCGCGGCTGGCATGGCGCTGTTTATTTCAGCTTCCTTGCCGGGTTGCCAGCCCACGTCTCGCCTGGTGGCACGTTTTTCGTCAAAACCGCCCCTGCCCCGATTAAAGCTCCTTCCCCAATAGTTATTCCAGGAAGTATGGTCGCGTTCGTTCCGATTACCGCCCCTTTCCTGACAAGCGTCTTTTCCGGCTCAAACTTTTTTCCTGCCTTGTGGAGCTCCAGTGCCTTTGCCGATGATGGCTGCTTGTCGTTGGTGAAGCATACCCCTGGCGCTATGAAGCAGTCGTCTTCAATGGTCACGCCGCTGCAGATGAATGCGCCATGCCCTATTCGGCAGTTGTTGCCTATCTTTGCCTCCCCTATCTCGGCGTTGGAGCCGATGTTCGTGTTATCCCCGATTTCTGAGCCGTACACTACGGCGTAGTGCCAGATTTTCGTGTTTTTGCCGATTTTGCTTTTTTCAACCGTTTTTGGTATTCCCATTTTTCGTCACTTTCCAAGCGATTTAAGCGTGTCGCATATGTTTTTTATCTGCTCAGGCGTGAGGTGGCTGGATGACGGCAGGTAAAATCCTTCCTCTTGCAGCTGTTCCGACACTGGATATTTCCCGTTGCAGTCAATCCCTGGCATGTTCCTGAAAACCGGTTGCATGTGCATTGGGTAAAAGAACGGCCTTGTTTCTATCCCCTTTTCGATTAGCATCCGCATTATTTCATCCTTCCCTCTTCCAAACCTTTCCTTGTCAATCAGTATGCCGTACATCCAGTATACGCTTGTGCCGTATGGGCAGCTTGGCGGGGTTGTTAACCCGTCAACATCTTCAAGCTCCTCGTTGTACCTTTTGGCGTTTTCCTGCCGCATCTTGACCAGCTTTTCGGCGTTTTCCATCTGGGCAACGCCTATGGCTGCCTGTATGTTTGTCATCCGGTAATTGAAGCCAACTTCATGATGAACGAATCTTGGCTGTATGAACGCATGGTTCCTGAGCAGCCGCGCTTTTTCAGCTATCTTATCGTCATTTGTCACTATCATCCCGCCTTCGCCTGTCGTTATTACCTTGTTGGCGTAGAAACTGAAGCAGCCTGCATCGCCCAGGCCTCCGGTTCTTCTGCCCTTGTAGGTCGCGCCGTGGGATTCGGCTGCATCCTCGATGACCTTGAGATTGTGCTTCCTGGCTATTTCGTTTATCCTGTCCATGTCTGCCGGGCAGCCGTATGTGTGCATTGCTATTATTGCCTTGGTCCTGCCTGTTATTTTTTCTTCAATCTTTTCCGTGTCAATGTTCCAGGTCCTGGGTTCAGAGTCCACAAAGACAGGCGTTGCTCCGGTATATATCGCTGAATTTGCCAGTGCTATTATTGAGAAGTCTGGCACTATGACCTCGTCGCCTTTTCCTATGCCGATGCCTGCGAGTGCCAGATGGAGCGCGGTTGTGCCATTGGAGCAGCTCACCCCGTGTTTTGCTTCGCAGAACCCGCTGAACCTTTTTTCAAACTCTTCCAGGAACTTGCCGCTTGACGAAATCCAGTTTGTCTCAATGCACTGGTCTGCATATTTCTTCTCGTTTCCAATCAGTGTCGGCTCGCATACGGGAATCATTTTTTCCCCTTCCGCAGGTGCCCTATGTCAACCTTGTACGTGTCAGGGTCGTTCTTGTCAAACTCCACGTTCTTGAACTCTATGAAGTAAGCTGCCTCGGAGCCTTCATTTACGAATGTGTGCACGGCATTTGCCGGTATGTTCACTATATCGCCAGGTTCAAGTGTTGCAGTCTCGTTGTCAAGGTAGGCGGTTATCCTGCCTGCCACGCACATGAATTGCTCAAGCGTCTTCTTGTGGTAATGCCCTCCCCTCAGGCACTCCGGCTCTATGCTTCCTGTAGTGAGGTACTTGAAGTCAAAGCCGAGCAGCTTTGGGCTTGCCCACAGCAGTATGCCCCTGCTGTCCCTGAAGTTGCCAACCTGCCTTTTGTCCACGACTGCCCCCTCTGTGCTATTATTTTCTGCGGCCTGCTCCCGCTATTTAAAGATTGTCATAATCTTTATAAATCGCGCCCCTCGCCGTCGTTTCAGCATGCCTTCCGTGAAGAAATTCATACAGGTTGTGAATCTTTATCCGTTGACTTACAACACTAAGGATGACATGTTCCTCAGGACAGAGGATTACATGCTTATCCATGATACCATCATGAAGGAGAATGGCTTTGATTGTGACATTGTCACTTTGAGGGCCCAGGGCAGCAAGACTATTGAAACGAAAACCCTGGGGAAATACGCCTCTGATGAAGCTCCTGTGGAGTATTATGAGGGCTTCAAGATTACGCGTTTTGACACAACCCGTCAGCTTTTGAAATATGTCAGGAAGCACAAGGGCGCGATAGTGCAGTCAAACCTGCGCTCCTTCCCGGCCAGTTCTTTTGTTGGGCTTCCTTTCGTTGGTTCGCGTGGCAAGAGGGTCATGCGGTCATATACTTACGTCATGGGTTCCAGCCTTCCGATAGCGTTGTTTACCGCAGCGGTTTTCAGGCGGTTTGACCGCATCCTGGCCGTTACCCCTTACGAGGCTGATGTTTACAGGAGGTGGAAAGTCCCTGGAAAAAAAATCCGGCTTATCCCTCTTGCGATTGATTACCCGGTTTACTCAAGGCGTGTCCCTCATGAGGGTGTCAGGGAGATGTTTGGCATTGGCAAAAATGACAAGGTTGCCATTGCCGTTGCCAACGTCCGGAAGCACAAGCGCTACGATGTCCTGCTTAAGGCAATCCCCCTCATCAAACAGGAAATTCCGGATTTCAAGGTGGTCATCATTGGCGAGGACATGCTTGAGAAGGGGCAGAGCCTTCCTTCTGTTGCGAAGATGGCTGCAGATTTGGGCGTTTCAGGCTCTGTGCTCTTGACCGGCTTCCAGCCATGGAATGTCCTTCAGCAGCTTTACTCGTTGTCCGACGTTTTCGTTCATACAGCTGAGAACGAGTATCAGGGGCTCGTATCCTATGAAGCTGCGGCCATGGGCATCCCGCTCTGCCTTTCAAATATTGGCTCGCACACTTCTGTCTTCAGGGAGCACGCGCTTTATCACGGCGTTGAGGATTACCGCAGGCTGGCAGAGAACGTTGTTGCCTCAATCCGGCAGCGTGAAAGCCGTGAAAATAGCATTAGCTTCCTGAGGGAGCATATGAAGAAATGGGATTATCCTGTAATCAAGAAGCAGCTTTCTGAAATGTACGATGAGCTCATCAGCGAGTAGCCCTCTCCAGCACTTCCGTGTAAACCCTGGCGTGTTTTTTCCCGACAGCCTTCCAGTTGGCATCCTTCTGGTACTTCCTTATGCCTGCCTGGAATTCCTTGTAGTTTTGCAGCGCTTTTTTGATGCCTTCTGCAATGGCAGCCGGGTCTTTTGCCGGAACAATCACGCCGCAGTTGTATTCTTTTATGATTTCCCAGATTCCGCCCGTCTCTGTAACAACCACCGGCTTGCCGTATGACAGCGCGTCATGGAGCGCCCCTGACTGGTACGGGGCCCATACATATGGGAATGCCATGATGTCCGCTTCTTCAAGGTATTTTTTCTTCACGTTTTCAGGTATCCACCTTATGTCCAGCTTCACGTTGCTTCTGCCTTCTGCTTTTTTCCTGAGCAGTTCTTCGTAGCTTTTGGTTATTGCGATTCCGGCAACAACGAGGTTGTATCCTGGTAGGCCATCCATCGCTTCAATCAGGTATTCAACGCCTTTTCCGTAGTTGAGCATGCCAAAGAACAGCACGTTCCTGCCTTTTCTTGGCTTGGTCTTTCTCGGGATTAGCCCCATGTGGATGTGGTAGCTTGGCGCTTTGTACTTTTTCATGTACTCTGCCTGCCTGGGAGTATGCGCGATTGAGGCCGCTGACTTGCTGGCCAGCTTGTTCTGGAGCCAGCACAGGATTTTTCCCCGCAACCCGGTACAGCTGGTATGGACTTCGGTGAATGTCAGTACGACCGGTATTTCCTGGCTCATCGCCCTGACCAGTCCGAGCTTCAGGTTGTATTTGCCGAAGTATTGCCCTCCAAGCACATACTGTATGTGTATGAGGTCGAGTTTTTCCTTTTTGGCTATCCCATCCAGCTTTTCCTTGAGAAAAAAGGACCTGAGGTTAATTCTGTAATCTGCTGTTTCTGAAGCCGTATCGCCTATCTTTACGACGCTGCACGGCATGTTTGCGCACAGGTTGTCTGCGTATATTGCCCCGCCGTCCTTCTCAGGCAGGAACTTGCTCACATAGCCGATTTTCATGGCTTGCTGGCGCGTTTTGATGAATTATAAACTTATTGCCGTCAATCACAAAAAATTTAAATGGGATTCAGGACGCGGCAGTTGGGGTTTTACTATGTGATGAAAAAATGCCACATGTGCCTTGGCACTGACCTAGAGAAGTTTCTTGACCTTGGGATGCATCCCCACTCGGACAGTTTTTTGACTGCTGGCGAGACTGAGCAGCCAGAGGTGTTTTATCCCCTTTCGGTTTACCTGTGCAGGGGGTGCGGGCTTGTGCAGATTGGCTACGTGGTTGACGGCTCAACGCTTTACCAGAAGAACTACATATACCAGACATCCATCACGAAGACCGCCCGCGACCACTATTTCGGGCTGGCTGAGGACGTGTGCAGGAGATTCGGCCTGAAACCTGGCTCTTTTGTCGTTGACATAGGCAGCAATGTCGGGGTGCTGCTTATGGGCTTCCGGGAGCGTGGCATGGCCGTCCTGGGTGTTGATCCTGCGCCCAACATCGCGAGGATAGCTGTTGAGGAGAATGGCATAGAGACAATCCCTGACTTTTTTGCCGCCCCACTGGCCGGGCGGATAGTGGCTGAGCGGGGGCGCGCTTCTGTCATTGCCGCAACGAACATCTTTGCCCACATTACTGACCTGCATGATTCAATGAGAGCCGTTGACGCGCTCCTCAGCCAGGATGGCGTCTTCGTGATAGAGGCGCCTTACCTTGTTGACCTTTTGAACAACCTTGAGTATGATACAATTTACCATCAGCACCTGCGTTACCTTTCAATCAGGCCGATGGCGGCTTTTTTCGGGCGCTTCGGGTTTGAGGTTTTTGACGTTGTTAAGGTTGGCATCCATGGAGGTTCAATCAGGGTTTTTGCCGGGAGAAAAGGGCAGCATGCCATCATGTCGAGCGTGCAGGAGTTTGCCGCGCTTGAGGATGCTGAGCAGGTTTATTCCATTGTCAGGCTGAGGAGGTTTGCAGGAAAGGTGAAGGAGCACCGGCGGCTCATGAGGTCTTTGCTTGATGGCCTGAAGCAGCAGGGCAGGCGCATTGTCGGCGTGAGCGCTCCTGCGAAGGGCAACACTCTTCTTAACTACTGCGGGATTGACATCTCTGTCCTGGATTACATCACCGAGAAGTCAAAGCTGAAGCAGGGCCTTTACACTCCCGGGACGCACATACCTGTTGTTGCTGACGAGAAGCTGATTGAGGATTCCCCGGAATACGCCCTTATCCTGGCGTGGAACTTTGCTGACGAGATTATGGCGAACCTTGAAGGGTTTCGCAGGAAGGGAGGAAGGTTTATAATCCCTATTCCTGAGCCAAGGATTGTCTGAAACTTTTTGGTGGTGTTTGGCATGGACGGCGTAAAGATTGAAAGGCTCAGCCCGGCTTTTTCTGATGAAAGGGGGGTTATTACCGACATTTTAAGCGGCGAGATGCGCAACATCGGCATAATCACGCAGAAAAAGGGCGTTGTAAGGGGCAACCATTACCACAAGGCGCAGACCCAATACACATACATCCTGAAAGGGAAAATTGAGATGACCACTAAGGACCTTAGCGAGCCAGGCTCTCTTCCAAAGACCGCCATAATCCGGGAGGGGGACTTGATTACCCACCCTGCCATGGTTGCCCATGCTTACCTGGCTTTGGAGGATGCTGTTTTTCTCGCCATCACCACAAAGCGGAGGGATGAGGGCGGCTATGAAGATGATACCTTCAGGATTGAGATGGTGAAGCAGCATGCCACTGATTAAGCCAGTCGGCCTTGGGGGCAGCGTGGTTGTCGTTACAGGGGCAAGCCGCGGCTTGGGCGCTGCCTTTGCTGAAGCGCTTGCGTCAGAGGGGGCCAAAGTCGTCATCTGCGCCCGTGACAGGGCCGGCCTTGATTCAGTCTGTAAAAAAATCGTGAAAAACGGCGGGGTTTGCTCGGGCCATGTGGTTGACGTTACCAACAGCACGGAGGTTTCCGGCTTTGTAAGCAACGTAATAAAGGCGCACGGCAGGATTGATGTTTTGGTGAACAATGCCGGCGCTGTCCACAGGTTCGGCCCTGTTGAGCGGATATCAGAAGAAGAGTACTCTGTTTGCATGCGAACCAATGTTGATTCAGTCTTCCATTTCCTGAAATCAGTCATTCCGCACATGAAAAAGATGGGCAAGGGAGTTATCGTCAATGTTTCTTCGGGCGCGGGCAGGAGGGCCCATGCAAACCTTTCTGTTTATGCCGCTTCCAAGTTTGCCGTTGAGGCTTTCACTCAGGCGGTTGCCAGGGAGCTGGAAGGGGAGAAGTCTGCTGTTGGCTGCATTGCCCTTTGCCCTGGCGGGATAAACACCGGAATGAGGGCTGCAGTCTTCGGTATGGAGGATGCCCTGAAGCAGCAGTCCCCAGAGTCTGTTGCCGCAGTCCTCAGGGATGTGCTTCTTGGCAAGGTCGGGGTTCCAAATGGCGGCGATGTCCTGATCCGCCAGGGCGCAGTTGTGGAAGTAAGTGATAATCTTTCCAAGTGATTCACATGTTGAACATCTCGGCTTCGTCTTTGGCCGCCTCTGCAATTTCCTTGTCCGCTCTCCTGCGCTCGGGCAGGCCGTGCTTCGCGTAGTGTTCCTGGAGCGTTTCGTTGTATATCTGTGCGTGCCTTTCTGCCGTCCTCGCCCATGCCGCTTCCTTCCGGTATTTGAGCGCGCCGTGCTGGTACGTCTCGTAGTTGCCGTAAACCGCTTTTATCCCTGCGGCAAGGGCTTTCGGGCTTCTTTGCTCAACGACCCTTCCGCATATGTATCCCTTCACGACTTCGTCTATCGCTCCGGCGTCCGTTGCAACTAGGGGTATGCCGCGTGATATGGCGTTGTGCATCGCTGCCGACTGGTACGGCGCCCATACGTAAGGGAATGCCATGATATCCGCTTCTTCAAGATATTTTTCCTTCGCGTCTTCAGGTATCCATCTTATGTCCAGCATGACGTTTCCCTGTTTGTTTTCCGCTGCCTCTTCCCTGAGCAGTTTTTCATATCCTCTGCTCACGGCCTTTCCTGCAACAATGAGCTTGTATCCTGGCAGCTCGTTCATCGCCCTTATGAGGTATTCGGCTCCCTTGCCGTAGTTCAGCATGCCGAACAGCAGGATATTCCTGCCTTTGAGCTTGTGGACATCTGCCTGTTCTGTTCCCATGTATGCCAGGAAGGATTCTTTTTTTCCGTGTCTGTGTTGCATGTGCTCCTTTTGCTGCTTGGTGTGCGCTATGATGGCTGATGCTTTTCGGGCTATCATTCCCTCTATCCAGGAGAGCGCCCTGTCCCTTAGCGTGTGGGTTGTGGTGTGCACTTCATGCAGCGTTGCAATTACAGGCACTTTTTGGCGCATTGCAATGAGCAGGTTGGCATTGAGCGCCAATTTGGAGTAGTGGGATGCTATGTGTTGTATGTGCAGCAGGTCGATTCCCTCCTTTTCTACTATCCCCTTGAGCCGCCATTTCAGCGCCAGGGATTTTAAGTCAACGCGGTAGTCTGCTGTCGCTGATTCGCTGTCTCCAATTCTTACTGTTCCTATGCCTATTTCGGCCAGCTCTTCGCATAGTCTGGCTGAGTATATTCCGACCCCGTTCTCTTCAGGCGGGTATTTGCTTACCATGCCAACTTTCATTTTTTTTCTCCATGCAGAAATGCCTAATCGCCCTGGGCTTCAGCATTGTTTTAAAAATCCTTTGTTCTCGGTGCTCAGCGCCTCCTGGAGTTCAAGCCTCATTCCGGTTCTTGCAATCGCGAAGTATGCGGCAAGGTTGCATAGCCCTTTTTCATAGTCACTGCCTTTTTTGAACAGGGAGTAGCCGTCTTCCATCCTTTCCAGCCCGTAGTTCCGGTTGTTTATGAAATCTTTGACGAATTGTGCGTAGAGCGATGCGTTGTAGCTCGGGCTCGTCCTTGTCAGGTCAAGGATGACATACTCAACCATGGCTTGCGCCTCTTCGGTGCCGTTTTGCATCGTCCAGTAGTCCTCGCCATACATGAACCTTGTGAACGGGTTTGGAAACATGTACGCCTGCTTCCTGTGCGCGAGGTGGGGCAGCAGCAGCGGGTCTGCCGAGACAGATGCGTTCCACGGTACCATGCTGAGGAGCTGCTCGCCGATTTTTGCGTGTTCTCCCGGAATCATCTGTTTGACGTCATAGACGGTCGTGAACGGGCCGTATGCTGCCGAGGCGGTTATGGCCGTAAGCAGTATGAGCAGCCCTGTTGCCGTCCTTGCATTGTTGACCTTCAGGCGGCTGAGGAGCTTTACCAGCGTTGCAGAGCCAAGTACGGCTGCTGTGAAAATGAATGGTATCAGTTCTGCGTTGTGCTGGTAAAGGATGGCGGTTGTCAGGTCGTGGCTGCGCAGGAGGTTTATGGCGAAGAAGGGCGCTGCCAGCAGGAGCATTGGTGCTCCAAGCAGTGCAATTGCCGCGGCGCCTGCTGGGAAGAGCAGCAGGGTGAGATAAGTCAGGCTGTCCGGCCTCAGAATCCTTGCAACGGCAAGCTGCGGGTGCATCACAATGTTCTTTACCGCTTCAGTGAGCGTGCTGCCCAGGTATTCATATCCCCTGAAGTGCGCATACGCTGCCTGGCCTGCGAAGTGCGGCAGGATGACCTTGAAGTTTATGGCCAGCCAGGCGAGGCCGACCAGTGCCATTGCCGCTCCGATGAGCTTTTTCCTGTGCGCGAGGAACACGTATGCGCCTATTGCTGCAATTGCGATTGGGAATTGCTCCTTGGTTGTTCCGGCAAGGGCAAGCATGGCTGTGCCTGCGAGGTATTTTTTTAAGTCAATGAAGTTCATGGCAAAAAGGATGATTGGGATTGCGAGGGCTTCTGGGTGGAAGTCAAACAGGTTTATGTATTGCAGTGATGGGTAGAGCAGGTATGAGATGGAAATCATTGCCGCCGCCGCTGCTCCGATTCTCCTCCTTGCCATCCAGTATAGAGGCAGGGCTCCGAGCGTGAGAGCGAGCGCTTGCAGCACCAGCAGGCCTTCGGGCATTGGCGCCAGCTTGTAGAGCGGTGCGATGAGGAAGAGTATGGGCTGTGCATGGTCTGCAAGGAGGTTGACCCCCCTAACGGTGTTCGTCAGCATCTCACCGTTTGAATATCCCCAGAGAGTCTGGTCGAATATTGCGAGGTCGTAAGCTGTTGAATTCAGTGATGCGTGCCTCATCACTGAAAAAGCAGAAAAAAGCAGGAAGTAAACGGCTATGGCTGTCAGGACGGCAATGGTGGCCCTTCTTGCAGGCAACCTGGCGTTGAGGATGGCATCCCCGTTTTTCGGGAAGAGCATCACCTTGCCTGCGACGTTGGCTGCGAGTGCTGCTCCGAACGCGAGAATCACCGGCAGCTGCCCCATCGCTTCGTATCCCTGGCTGGTTCCCAGTGCTTCCGCTACAATCTTTGCAATCAGCATAAGGGGCATTGGCAGGTATGTCAGGCCGTCGAGTATGAGCGCCTTCTGGAATGAGGACTTGAAATCATTTGATGTGGTTCGCGCTGCCGCCGCAGAGTATGTAAACCACGCTGCGAGAAAGGCCGCTGCTACCTTAATTGGGCTTGCGCTTGTGAAAACTGAGTTCCGGACGGCCAGCGCGGCAATAATGACAATCATTGCTGAAGCCGCGAGGTGGATTGCCGTGCCCTGGTTTTTTGCAGCGGCCTTGAGCGCTTTTTTTATCATCGTGTTGCAATTCGCGCTGAGTGTATTAAAGCTTTTCCGCATTTGCTATTACCAGCAGGCCTGTTCGCGCAAGCATCTTTTTCTCGATTGTCATTGCCTTTAGCGCCAGCGCCTTTGAGATGAAGGCAAGGAAAGGCGATAAGATGAAGAACGTCCTTACCCTGGTGACCTTGAACCCGGCCTCGGCCAGGGCCTTTCTGACTGTTGTCGGGTTTTTCCTGTTTATGTGCTGTTCCATGTAGTCAATGGGGTTCATCCTGCTCCAGAAGTATTCGACCAGCGGCCACATGCTCCTGTAGTTTGGGGTGGTCATTACAAGCTTCCCTCCGGGCTTGAGGACCCTTTTTGCTTCGGCCAGCGCTTTTGGCTCAAGCTCGGGCGGCATGTGTTCTATCACTTCTATCATGAATACATAGTCGAAGGTGTTGTCTTTGAATGGCAGCTTCTCGGCGAGTGCCACCACACCCTTGACGTTCCTGCCAAGCTTTTTGTTTAGTTCTGTCGCGAACCGGACTATGGGTTCTGCAACGTCAACTGCAACTGCAAGCTTTGTTTTGGGCAGCTTTGATATCAGGACTCCGGAGGCGCAGCCGATGTCTGCAACAATAGACTCCGGGCTCATGCCGCTCGCTTCCCTGAGCACCTCCCTGAATTTTTCCTCGTGCCAGAACTGTTGTACTCTGTTTCCCTTGAGGAGTGCATCGTAGTACAGCCTGGGGTCCATGTTCTTGTATGTTTCGTAGTATTGTGCTGGGCTTCTTGCCTCGTAGTGTTTCCTTGTTGTGCCATGGAAAAGCTTGTAAGCTGCCAGGACGATGAGGTTCCGGAGGTAGTGGATGTATTCCGATGCTGTAAGCTTGCTCCTGCCCACGAACCTGTTCCTGAAGACGTAGGGTATTTCCACGACTTTCCCGTATTTCCCCTTCACCAGGACCTCCAGTCCTATCTTGTATCCCTTGGCGTTCAGCGCAATGCCTTCTATGACGCTCCTCTTCATGAAAAAAAGCCCGCTCATAGGGTCTTTCACGCTTGTCAGCGGCGTTGCCATCAGGGTTGCCATCCTGCTTATTATCCTGCGGTGCAGCGGCCACACTTCAACCCCCCCGCCTTTTGCGTACCTGCTGCCTATGGCAAGCTCTGCCTCGCCTTTAAGTATCGGTTCAAGGAGGCGGGGTATTGCCTCAGCCGGGTGGCTCATGTCAGCGTCCATTACCCCAATTATGCCGCTTTTTGTTTCTGAGAATCCCCTTATCGCTGCTGATGCGAGGCCAGCCTTGCCGTTCCTCTTTATGACCCGCACGTTGTGTTCTTTGGCAAGTCCTTCTGCAGCCGATGCAGTGCCGTCGGGTGAGTTGTCGTCGACCACTACGACTTCCACTTCGGCGTCGAGGCCGCCGCAGCTGCTGAATATTTCAGGCACGAGCCGCTCGATGTTGCCACGCTCGTTGTAAGTTGGTATTATGATTGAGACCGTTTCTTTCGCCATGCCGGACGGCGGTGAGGCCCCGCGCTATTTAAAAATGTTGGGCTGGTCGTCTGAGATGAGCAGGGTAGTTTTTTATACTGCTTCAAAACCCTCCAGCAGCATGGATGACCGTCCGGTTGGTGCTTTGGCTGCGGGCAGCGCGGTGAGGTATGCTTATCGTTCAGGCAGACTTGACCTTGAGGCAAAATCGATTGGCGAGTTGCAGCAACTTGTTTCCAAGGTTGTTGCGGCAACGAAAAAGCGTTCTGTTTCAGTGATAATCCCGACTTATAATGAGGAAGCGAACATCGGCCGCCTGGTTGAAGCTGTTTCTTCGGCGCTTGCCGGCTTTGCCGATTTTGAGATTGTCGTGGTTGATGACGCTTCGGCTGATGGCACTCCTGCAATTATTGACGCGCTTGCGTTTTCAGGAAAGGTCGCTGCCATCCACAGGCAGGGCATTCGCGGCATCTTTTCAGCAATCATGGACGGTATCAGGGCGGCAAGGAGCGATGTTGTCGTGATTATGGATGCGGATTTTTCGCATCCGCCGTTGAAAGTGGCAGAGCTCTTGCGAAAGCTTGACGAGGGTGGCTTTGACCTCGTCTCCTGTTCCCGCTTTCTGCATGGAGGGGGAATCAGGGCGCCTTTTGCGCGGAAGTTCGCGACGGTGCTGTTCAACAGGTTCATCCGTTTTGTCATGGGCGGCAGGATTACAGACTGGACTGGGGGATTTCACGCGGTTAAGCGGGACAAGCTTCTGGCTTTTGATTTCCGGCATCCTGCAAAGTGGGGCGAGTTTGACCTTGAGCTTCTTTACCTGGCAGGGAAGGCAGGCCTCAGGGTTGCAGAGATCCCTTTCATTTACAATTTCAGGGAGGAAGGAAAGTCAAAGTCTGCCGAGAGCATTGACTTCCTTTTTGGCTACGCGTGGCTGTACGGCAGGCGCGCCCTCCAGCTGAGGTTTGGCAGGCAGCGCCCCAAAACTTTTTAAACCGCTTCCGCCGCTGATTTTCGGAGAATGGGAATGACCAAGCGTATGATTCCAGTTTCAGAGCCCTTTCTTGCCGGCAACGAGGAGAAATACGTCCTGGAATGCCTCCGCTCAAGCTGGATTAGCTCCCTTGGCCGGTTCATCCAAGAGTTTGAGGGCGGCTTCGCGAAATTTTCCGGGAGCAGGCACGGCGTTGCAGTAATGAACGGGACTGTTGCAATCCAGCTTGCCCTTGCCGCCCTGGGGGTTAAAGAGGGGGATGAGGTGATTGTTCCAGACCTTACTTTTGTCGCCACCGCAAACGCTGTCCGTTACGTCGGCGCGAGGCCGGTCTTTGTTGATTCTGAGATGGGAACATGGAATATCGACCCCGAAAAAATTGCTGCTGCCGTGACTAAAAAAACAAAAGCCATTATCCTTGTCCACTTGTACGGCCACCCCTGCGACATGGGCCCCATTCTGGAAGTTGCGGAAAAGCACGGCTTGTTTGTGATTGAGGACGCTGCGGAAGCCCACGGCGCCGAATACAAGGGCAGGAAGGGTGGCTCCCTTGGTGATGTTGGCTGCTTTTCCTTTTACGGCAACAAGATTATCACGACCGGCGAAGGAGGCATGTGCATTACCAATGACCCTGCGCTGGCTGAGAGGATGCATTTTCTCAAGGACCACGCCATGAGGCCTGAGAAGAGGTACTGGCACCCTGAAATTGGCTTCAACTTCCGGATGACGAACGTCCAGGCTGCAATCGGCCTTGCGCAGCTTGAGCAGATTGAAAAGTTTATTGCGATAAAAAGAAGGAATGCCCTGCTTTACAATTCGCTCTTGCAAAAAATAAGCGGGATAACAGTGCAAACTGAGACGCCCTGGGCCAAGGGCGTCTACTGGATGCACTCCGTGTTGGTTGATGAAAAGGAATTCGGCCTGAGCCGCGATGGGCTGATGCAAAAGTTGAAAGGGAAAGGCATTGATTCGAGGCCATTTTTTTTCCCAATGCACCAGCTTCCGCCTTACCAGGGGAATGGCTCTGACAGGGATTTCCCTGTTGCTGCGCGGCTGTCCATGCAGGGCATCAATCTTCCTTCTTCAGTCAAGCTGTCTGGTGACGAAATCCGGTACGTTTGCGATGCCATCGCGGAAGTGCAGGCAAGATGAGGCGCCTGCTTGATTCTGTCGAGAGGTTTTTTGCCAGGTTTGTGCCAGGGTCACTGAAGCCCCTTTATTTCCTTGGCGCGAGGTATTCAACTTTCATAAT
>DUGG01000001.1 GCA_013331515.1 Candidatus Woesearchaeota archaeon | reverse complement strand
AGATGACAACAGGATTGACCTTGACGCCTTTGACATTGAGGAGATGGGTCGGGAAATTGAGTGCAACCCGGTGTTTCCCAGGCGCGCCAATGTTGAGTTCGTGCGCGTTGCGAACCGTGGAGAAATTGAGATGAGAGTGTGGGAGCGCGGCGTTGGCGAGACACTTGCTTGCGGGACAGGGTCGTGCGCTTCTGTGGTTGCGTGCGTGCTGAATGAGCTGACCGAAAGGAAAGTCCGGGTTCGCCTTCGCGGCGGTGACCTGACGGTCGAGTGGGCTCGTGACAACCATGTATTCCTGACCGGGCCTGCCACTTCCGCGTTCAATGGCTGGATTGGCATCAGCCAGGTTGATGGAAAAACTTTAAATACAACCAGTTGACTTTTCTTCACCATGGTGAATTTTTGGGGTGGTTGTTAATGGGTGGTTATATTATGATTAGCATTTTTGGCATTGCCCTTGGCCTTGTCCTGACCGTGTACGGCTTTCGCGGCCATGAGCTTGGTGCCGTTGCCACTTTCCTTGTCGGTGTTTTCATGGCTGGCAAGGAGACGCTGGACATAATGCACGGTGGGGCCTAGCCGCGCGAATTTTTCCCCGGCAGTAATGAGAGTGCCCCCTCCGGGCACTGCCATTTGCTGCGGAAAACAATATATAGGAGCGGCAGTTGTGCCTGTGCAATGTTTTACAACAACCTGGATCCTGTGCTGGTGCAGTTTGGGTCTTTTTCCATTCGCTATTACGGGATTATCTTCGCAGCGGGCATTCTCGTCTCCTTTCTCGTGCTACGCCATCTTGCCAGGAAGAGGAAGCTGCCCCTTGGAGGGAGGGACTTTGATGAGCTGCTGCTGCTTTCCACCGCGGCCGTGGTGGTTGGCGCGCGGCTGGGACATGTGCTCTCGCATTTTGGCTATTACGCTGATTTTCCATCGCAGATAATTGCCGTCTGGAACGGCGGCATGGCGTTTCACGGCGGCTTTATCGGGCTTGTCGCTGCCGGGCTGTATTTTGCCCGGAGGAAGAAAATCCCCTTTTATGACCTTGCTGACCTTGCCGTGATTCCAGCTGCTCTTGCTCTTGGGTTTGGCAGGATTGCGAATTTCATTAACGGTGAATTTTACGGCACCCCCACAAGCTTGCCGTGGGGGGTGAAGTTTGGCAATGTTGAGGGCTTCAGGCATCCTGTCCAGCTCTACGAGGCAGCGAAGAATTTTTTCGTTTTTGGTGTTCTCTGGCTGCTGCAGGGAAGGGCGCTTCCAAAGGGCTTCCTTTTCTGGCTGTTCGTGTTCCTTTACGGCAGCATCCGCTTCGTGCTTGAGTTTTTGAAGGACGATTTTGCAGTTCCTGATTATGCGCTTGGCATGACGTGGGGCCAGGTGTGGTCAATCCCGATGGTTCTTTTGGGCGGGTATATGCTTTTGAGGCTTCGGAAAGGTTTAAAAGCAGGGCAGGGAAACCAGCAGCCATGAAAGACAGGTTGTCCGCGTCGCAGTCTGCATACCGCGCTGGCGATGTTGATGCTGTGAAGCGCGCCCATACAAAGGCTGCCATTGCTCATTCCATTGAGTCTCACCAGACGAGCGGCTCTTACGTTGGCGATTTTGTCTATGGCGCCATGGATGGCTCTGTGACAACATTTGCCGTTGTTTCTGGCGTTGCCGGCGCAGGCCTCCCGTCCGGCATTGTAATCATTCTTGGCCTTGCAAACCTTTTTGCCGACGGATTCTCAATGGCAGTTGGAAATTACCTCAGCACGAAATCCCGCAATGAATTCATTGAGAATGAGCGGCGGCGGGAAAAGTGGGAGGTGGAGCATTATCCTGAGGGTGAGGTTGAGGAAATTCGCCAAATCTTCCTGAAGAAGGGCTTCAGGGGCAGGGCGCTTGAAGATGCTGTGAAGGTAATCACCTCTGACAAGAAGGTCTGGGTTGAAACCATGATGACAGAGGAGCTTGGGATAATTAAGGAGAGGAATTCCCCTGTGAAGAAGGGGCTGGTGACTTTTGTTTCCTTTGGCTTGGTTGGTTTCGTTCCTCTTGTTCCTTACTTTCTGGCATTTTTTTCAGGGATTGTGGCGGCCAGCGTCTTTGCCATTTCGGTTGCCGTTACTTTCATTACCTTTTTCCTCGTGGGCTCTGCCAAGATATACGTGACCGGCAGGAACTGGTTCTTCAGCGGCCTTGAGACGCTTCTTATTGGGGGGCTTGCAGCTGCCATTGCATATGCGGTTGGCTTCCTGCTTCGAGGTCTTGCTGGCGGGATTTGAAAAGGTTTATATATATTTGAACCGCATGTTCGTTCATGAAAAGAGGTGGCTTTGACTTTCTTGTTGTTGGAAGCTCAACAGTGGACGTAATCGCCAGAACGAATGATGTTGAGCGCATTGATATCGTTGGAAAGCAGGTTGAGAAGCTTGTTTGCATTTCCTTTGCGTCAAAGTCCGAGCTTGCCGGCATTGAATTCAGCCCAGGAGGCAGTGCTGCCAATTCTGCCGTGGCAATGAAAAAGTTGGGCGCTTCTGTCAGGCTTTTGTCTGCTGTTGGCCGGGACAGTTTTGGTGAGATGGTGGCTGACAGCATGAAGAAGTGCGGTGTTTCCACGGCTGACCTGAGGGTTTTTGGCAATGCGCATACAGGCATCGGCATTGTCCTGTTGTCAGGCGGCGGTGAGAAGTCAATTCTTGTTTTCAGGGGCGCCAACAGCGCCCTTGGCCCGTCAGACATTTCAG
>DUGG01000054.1 GCA_013331515.1 Candidatus Woesearchaeota archaeon | reverse complement strand
TGATTGCTCAAATGGGTTTCATACCCCACAGCTCTGCCGTGGCATAATTGTCCCGTTTGAGGCTTAAAAAATCTGACACTCATAAACAATACCTAGCAGCTCTGCTGCAGTCGGGATTTCTTATTTCATTTCCGGATTCTTGCCTGCCGTTCAACAATATATCCCTCGCTTTTAAGCATCTCGACAAGGCCGTTGTCCTTGATTGTAGCTGCAATTGCAGCTATAAACTGGTATTTCCATGTGACGCTAAACCTTTCTCGGCCATGCTGCTGCTGGAGCTGCTCAGTCATCTGAAGCATCGCTACATACCTGTGCTGCGTTTCCTGGGCTGTATTCACTGCTGTTTTCGGCACACTAATTATGTAGCTGTCTTCCAAGCTCTTTTCAAGGTCATCTGTCATGGTAGCCACCGTTTCATTTCTGCTGCGGCTTCGCCGGTAAATCTTTTAAGCGCGTTCCCTGCTGCATGCTCCAGCCTTAGGTAGCGTGGCAGCAATGAAGCTCCCGCATAACCGCTCTGCAATGACTCAGCCATCCTGTCAACCCTCACCAGCCCGGCGCCAAACTCCTCTGGCTTGCCAAGGCGGCGGGCTTTTTCCTTCATTTGCTCTTCCAGCATTTCATTACCGCCCGTAATTGACATAATCAGGGACAATGCCCCTGCAACATGCGGCGATGCCATTGAGGTCCCGGTAAGGTTGGCATACTGTTCACCAGGGTATGTTGAATTTATTTTCACGCCTGGCGCTGCTATGTCGTTTGTTTCATATATGGCGCTGAAGTCAGGGCGGTTTAAGGCTTCGTCCACTGCTGCAACCGCAATGACGGAATCCCCAAATGCGGCAGGGTAATTTGCCCCGTAGCCGTTGTTTCCGGCAGCTGCAACCAGTATCATTCCCCGCTGCCACGCATATGTACAGATGTCCTCCAGCGCCGACGATGCTGCAGGGCTGCCTAGGCTCATATTCACTATGTCAATTCCATTCTGTATGCACCATTCAATGCCTGCTATGAGGTCTGCCTCACTGCCCGAGCCATTTCCGTCAAGCACCCTGACTGAGTAAAGCCTTGACGAAGGCGCAACCCCGTAGCCTGAAGACGCTATTATGCCTGCAACGTGGGTGCCGTGGCCGTTTTCGTCAAACGGCTTGCCGTCATCCTTGACAAAGTCATGACCTTTATCGCTGCCAAACCTGTCCCTTAACTGGCTGTGGGTGTAGTCGATGCCCGTGTCTGCCACTGCTACGGAAACCCCTTCGCCCGAACCATAGTGCTGCGCCTCGTAAGCGCCTATTGCATCAAGGTTCCACAGAGCCGCCTTTGTTTTCTCCAGCAGGATAGCAGACACCCCATGGATTGTAATGGTGCTTGAAGCATCGATTCTGGAAATTTCAGGTATTATCCTCCTGAATGTCCTTTCAAAAACGCTGTCTTCAACATCCCCGGAGGTTGCTTTCACCAGGATGCCGGCATAGTCAAAGCCGCATCTCAAGCTTATGTAGGGAATGAGGCCGTAAAAGCGCCTTACCTTTCCTATGCGCTCAAGCTGCCTTGCAACATCCTCCCTTCGGCCAGTTGCTTTTATTATCAGCTCAAGCTCGCTTTTGTCTTGCATGGCAGATTCTATCGCGTTGGCCAGCGCCTGCTTTCTTGCATCATCCCTATGCTGCATGGGTTGCAGCGTGCTTTGACATTAAAAGAGTCTTGTGGGGGAAAAACCGCAAATATTGCGGCAAGGTTTGTGGTTTTGCGGGATGACCCGCAATCTTTTCAGAAAAACGGCCTTTTCCCGGAAATCATGCAGTTTTCCTGAATTTTTCAACCGCATCCTTTATTCTCTGCATCTCTTTTTCAGCCGGCTTTTCTATCATTTGACCGAATTCGAAATACTTGTTTCCATGGTATATGGCCGGCTCTTCCGAGGATATTTTCACGTCAAGCACCTCACCTGCGAATAGCGTGTGGTCTCCCAGGTCAGCCACGTGAATGACCTTGCATTCCGCATTCAGGACCGCCCCTTCAACCATGAGAGCCTTGATTTTTTTGGCGTCGTAGAACTTGAATCCAAGCTCATTGAGCGCCTTGATTTTGTCTACCTGCTTGCCCGTGCTTCCCCCTGCAACGCTTGCCATTGCATTCTGGCTGGCTATCGCCAGGCTTACGCCGAATTCCTTTGTGGCCCTGATGTTTTCGTTTGTAGCCTTGCCGTGCCCTATGCATACCGCGATTATGCCGGGCGAGAATGAAACTTGGTGCACCCACTCTGCGGCCATTATGTTGTGGCCGTTTGGGCCGTTGCTGGTTATCAACCCAACATTCGTGATGAATTTCGCGCTTGTCTCGCTTCCCCAGGGCATGTCCATTTTTACCAGTCCTCCATAATCTTAATATCGTTTGTCCGATATGCAAATGCGGCCGCATATTTAAGCATATCGGTTGTACGATATACCCAACTGCCCCGCACAAAAAAGGTTTATATACTGCAAAGGCGGCTTTTGCCTTCCCGTGGGAAAGTGCTGCAACATGAGGGGTTTTCTCACCTTCAATG
This sequence comes from Candidatus Woesearchaeota archaeon, assembly GCA_013331515.1. Classification (GTDB taxonomy): domain Archaea; phylum Nanobdellota; class Nanobdellia; order Woesearchaeales; family UBA10216; genus UBA10216; species UBA10216 sp10216u. Next base: position 5,546 of record DUGG01000054.1, on the reverse strand, counting down.
TGCTCCGGCTCGTGAGCAAGCGAGGCATGTCTGGAGAAGACCTTAGGAAGGAATTGGAAAGGAGGAAGGGCTCCAGGCCCAGCCCGGGCACTATTTACCCTGTGCTGAAATCGATGAGCGAAAACGGCTGGATAAGGGAAAACTCTCGTGGTGGGAAGGAGAGAAGGTATGTCATAACAGCAAGGGGCAGGAAGGTGCTTGAGGCCGCCACTGAGAAGTTCATTTCGATGTTCTGCGACATGAAGGAGGATTTTGAGCGGATTGAGGCGCGTTGAACGGCGCATTTCATTTTATCATCCGCTTAAGGATTTCCGCAACCCGCTGCGGCGTCGCTTTTCCCTTTGACTTTTGCATTACTGCCCCAACCATGAAGTTCAGCGCCTTCTCCTTTCCTGATTTGTAGTCGGCAACGGCAGCCGGATTCTCAATGATTGCTTCCCCGCAGTATTTCTCGAGCACATCCGTTTCTCCCACAGCGAAAAGGTTGTTCTTCTTGACATATTCCTCAACGTCAAACGGCTTTTCGGCGAGCTTCTCAAGGATGCTTCTTGCAGTTTCATCAGTTACCTTTCTCCCCTCAACGAGCTTCAACAGCTGGATTATGTGCATCTCATCTACATTTACTTCCTCAAGCCCTTTCTTGCTGTAGTTCAGCACCCGCAGTAATTCCCGCCTCAGCCATTTCGCGGCCAGTATGGGGTTGACAGCGGCGGCAGCTTTCTCGAACAGCTCTGCCAGCAGGATTTCAGAGCTTAGGACTTCTGCGTCAACGTGGTCTATTTTCCAGTTCTTCACATACCGCTCCACTTTGGCTGCCGGCTTTTCAGGCAGTTTTTCTGCTGCTTTCCTTACCTCAGAAGCAGTCACTTTCACGGCAGGCAAATCCGGGTCTGGTATGAACAAGTAGTCAACCGATGTTTCCTTTTGCCTCATGAAGACAGACATTCCGTCAGTGTCCTTCCATGCTCGTGTTTCCCTCGCCACCTCCCTGCCTTCCCTCACTTCCATTTGCTGCCTTGCTGCCTCGTACTCTATCGCCCTCACTATGCTCCTGAATGAGTTGACGTTCTTTATTTCCACCCTGTCAAATGCAGGCGCAACAGAAACATTGACGTCTGCCTTTATGCCCAGGTCTTGGTTTATTGCCTTTATGTAGCTCAATGTCGTTGTCAGCTTCCTGAGCCATACCCTTGCTTCTTCCGCAGTTTTAAGATCCGGCTTCGTAACTATCTCGACGAGCGGGTAGCCGCTCCTATTGTAGTCAACCTGTCCTGTTTCAGGGTCCCACCTTGCCGGGTCTTCCTCAAGATGAACTTCCTCAATCCCAACACCCAGGAAATTTCCCTCCTGGCCGACAGGCACGGCATAGCTTCCCGACATTGTCCGCTGGTAGCCGGTTGGCATGTCAGGCCAATCGTAGTGCTTCCTTTGGAAAACCAAACGCCCGTTTATTCTGCAGTCAAGCATGGCGGCTATTGCTATTATCTTGTCAATCGCCTCGGAATTTGGCAGCATTGGCTTGCTCCCTGGCTGGCCAGTGCATACCGGGCAGATGGTTGTGTTGGGCTGTGCTCCCGCGTCAATCTCGCAGTTGCAGAACAGCTTTGCCTTGTTTTCAACATTTATGTAGCCGTGGACTTCAAGGCCTATCTTTAATTTTCTTTCAGAATCGTGCGATTTTGCGGCTGCTTCGGCTATTTGTTGCATACCTGTGCTGCCGTTGCGAATCTTTTTATACTTTTCCACTATCCAAAAAAAACATGGTAAAATGCGGCCGCAGCAACTGCGCAGAAGGTGCCGTGATAAATGTAACGCAGCCTCTTTGCAAAAGCCATTTTATCAGCGGTTTTGAATCAAAGGTCGCTGCAACGATAGGGAAGTACGGACTCGTAAGCGAAAAAGACAGGATTATTGTTGCCTGCAGCGGGGGGAAGGACTCAACGACAGTGCTTTACCTTCTTAACAAATGGTTTGGCAACGTAACAGCCCTGGCCATTGATGAAGGCATTCCAGGCTATCGGAACGCGACATTGGAAGACCTGCGCTCCTTTTGTAGCCGCAATAAAATCCCCCTTAAGACATCCTCATACAAGCAGGCATTTGGCTTTTCTCTTGATGAAGCCCTGCGCAGGGTCGCGGTGCTTCCCTGCAATATCTGCGGAACTTTGAGAAGGCATCTTCTCAACAGGGGGGCGAGAGGATTCACCAGAATTGCCACGGGCCATAACCTTGATGACGAGGCCCAGTCTGTGCTGATGAACATCATGAAAAGTAACATTGGGCTGGCAGCCCGCCTTGGACCGGTGAGCGGGGTTGCTGCGGACGTGAAATTCGTGCCAAGGGTCAAGCCCCTTTACTTCTGCCTTGAAAAGGAGGTTGCCGCTTACGCTTTCCTCATGGGCTTTGGCATCCGCTTCAACGAGTGCCCCCACTCGCACATCTCATTCAGGGCTTCTGTGAGGGATTTTCTCAACGGGCTTGAACAGGAGATGCCCGGCTCAAAGCAAAACATTGTGAAAAATTTCGTCCGGCTGCTTCCGAAGCTTAAGGAGGCGTATGCTGCCGAAACCGGCATCAGCCATTGTACTGTCTGCGGGGAGCAGGCAAGCGGAGAGGTATGCAAGGCATGCAGCTATGTTGACTCCCTGAAGAAGCAGGCGGCGATTGACTGGCAACATACTGCAAAGTTTTAAAAAGACAGAAACGGATTTCAGGTATCATGAAAAAGATGTACACCGTGCCGTTATTGGCAATAATTCTGCTGCTTGCCATTTCTTCGTTTACAACGGCGGTATCCTTGACTGAGCCGGTGTTTGGCGTTGCCAACCGGTCTGTTTTTAATGTTACAACCACAACAGCAACTGGTGCTGAGTGCAGGTATAGCAGCCCTTTTGAGAAGCCATTTGCTGAGATGGCGCCTTTTACCCAAACCGACGCAACATCCCACCGCCTTCTCAACTTCCAGCTTCCCGAAACAGGCCTGGCCTACCTGTTCCTTGTTGAATGCTCGAATGCCGAAAAGGGCAGCTTTTACATCTCTGTTGATGCCTCTCCGCCATCCCTGGCTGGCACGGCCTCTCCCGGAATGGTGATAGAGGCGCCTCTCAATGCGCTACTGGCTGTTGATACAACCGAGAACTCCACCTGCAGGTATGACAACCAGAACAACCATTACGACACGATGCGCTTTTCAATGGATGGCAGCGACAACGACAAGGCAAGCTACCGCAACCATCATGAGGCAGCCCTTACGGCGCTAAACGACAAGACTGACTACAACTACGGCGTGATGTGCAGGAACCTTGCCGGACTGCTGTCAGGGCTGGTCAATGTTACCTTTAAGGTTGACACGTCGGTTGCTCCTGCAATCACTGAAACCATCCCAAAGGCCGGCCTTACAACGACCTCTTTGGATGTGAACCTTTCTGTAACAACCAACAAGCGCTCGATGTGCAGCTACGGCAACACCTCGGAAGCAAGGGAAAGCGGCGGCAACTTCTCGCTGGCAACCACCAACCACAATGCGGCTGTCACGCTAAAGCCCGGGCAGTACCGCTATTATTTCAGGTGCATCTTTGAGGGTCCTAAGGAGGTGCCTTCCGAGACTGTGTTCAGCGTTGACAACACGCCTCCATCAGCGCTTGCCATCAATGATTTGCAGGACCTGAAGGATGTTGAGGATGGCTTCTCTTACTACCTTGACCGGCTGGAAATCCGGTTTAGTTCAGAAGACAATGAGAGCGGCATTGACTTCTATAACTATTCCATAGTTGAGGATGCCACAGGAAAGGTAGTGCGCGGCTGGGCTGCAACTGACAGCAGCAGGGTAACGGCAAGGGACCTGAAGCTTACTGATGGGGAGAAGTACTATGTCCAGGCCTATGCCCAGAACAAGGCGGGACTCAGGACCGAGGTTTCCCGCAGCCGGGGTGTTGTTGTCAACCCCATGCTGAACGAAGAGTACGCTTGCAGCGACAGGGTCATGGACGGGGATGAGAGTGACGTTGACTGCGGCGGGAGCTGCAACGTGAAATGCTCAAACGGCAAGGTGTGCATTTCCAACAGCGACTGCAGGAACAACTTTTGTGTTTCAGGAACCTGCCGCTCCGGCAACTGCACTGACGGCTATACCAACCAGGAGGAAAGTGACGTTGACTGCGGCGGGAGCTGCGCCAGGTGCGATCTCGGGATGAAGTGCAGGAAGGCGGTTGACTGCGCTTCGGCAGTTTGCACCGGCGGCACATGCGTTGCAGAGGGGCCGTGCTCAAACAGGGCGCTGGATGCCGGCGAGAGTGACGTTGACTGTGGAGGAATATGCGCCGGGGTCAAGGGCGTGAAGTGCTCCATTGGCCAGAAATGCGTTGACGGCCCTGACTGCCGGTCAGGGCTTTGCAGCCCTCTTGGCAGGTGCGCAAGCAGCAGCGACATTGACGGCGACGGAATCCAGAACACGGCGGATTTGTGCCCTGAGGCGCCGCCTGCCGGCCAGTCAAAGGTGCACGCCGATTTGGACGGCGACAAGGTCGGCGACGATTGCGATCCTGACAATGACAACGACGGCATGCCTGACGACTGGGAGAAGACGCACGGTCTTAACCGGCTGAGCAGCGGAGACGCCCTCCTTGACCCTGACAAGGACGGGCTGACCAACCTTAAGGAATTCATGATTGGCACATCACCCAAAAACAGGGACACGGACAAGGACGGAAGCGATGACGGGAAAGAAGTCAAGGCGGGCACCGACCCATCTGATGCAAAATCAAAGCCGAAGGGCAGGATTGCCTCGGTGGCCACTTTCCTGCTTGTTGTCATTGCGGCAGGGGTTGCGTTGCTGGCCGCGTATTCACACCTTAAGAAGCGCAAGGGCAGACAGGAGATGAAACGCAATGTTGAGTATTCCCATCCCGGGCAGGGCCATCCTCACAGGGCACCGCCGACGGCACCACCCTCAAACCATTACCGGGCAAGACATGACGTTTTTGACGAGCTTCAGAGGACTTACGGCCAGCTCAGCGGGGACGAGTTGTTTGAGCATCTCCGGAAAAAGGTTTACGGCAGGAAGTAATGAAAAATCCCAGCCGCAGCAAAGCTGCCGGGTATGAAACCCATTTGGGCAATCAGGCGCAGCCGCCGTTGTAGCAGCCGTTTTCGCACTCGTGGAACTCAACCTGCGGCTCGTTGAATGCGCAAAAGTACTCAATGAGCGTGCTGCCCTCGCAGACATCGCTCTTCGGCTTCTCGCCTGTTGATTCAAACAGCGAAGCATAAGTCGTGCCCTGTGCTTCATAGTTCCTGTTGTCTGAGTCGTAGCAGCTCACGTCCTGCTGTGCAATCCTTTGCTCGGAGACTGCAAAGCCGGTCACGCTGTTTGCCGAGAACGCCCCGCTGTTGAGCCCGTCAAAGGCATAAAGCGCACCAATTGTGACCATCAGGAAGGTGAGCGCTGTAAGCCGTTCTTTCATGGGCAGCCAGGCGGCATTGGCGCTTTTAATTATTGTTATTCTGTAGAATACAATCGGTTACCGGCGTTGCGTGGAAATTCAATC
>DUGG01000002.1 GCA_013331515.1 Candidatus Woesearchaeota archaeon | reverse complement strand
TGGTTTGCAGCCAGGGTTGCGGTCGGCCATACGACCTTTTTCCCGTTTGCGCTTCTTCCTTTTGTTTTCCTTTTTTACCTCCACTCTGCGGCTCCAGGCCAGTTAGCCGGCAGGGTGAGGTGGGCGGTTGCCGCGGCTTTTGTGCTGGCTGTGATGTTCCTTTCCGGGGGGATTTATCCGTTCTACGCTGCCGCCCTGCTGCTAGTCTTTCACTCTGTGCTTGACTTTTTTGGTGCGCGAAGCCTCAGGCCGGTTATTTTAGTGCTTGCCATCCTTGCCCTGGCAGTTATTCTGTCTTCGGTAAAGCTCCTTCCAGTGCTTGACTTTGCAGGAGGGGCTGTTCCGGAAAAGGATGTTCAGCTGACCACTGGCAGCATCCTATTCAGTTCGTTGTTATCAAGGCAGCAGTCAATAGTCCCGAATGACATGGAGACCGGCCGCGACCTTGTTGCAGAAGGCAGGCAGAAGGAGCTTGACACGCTGGCTGGCAATCTGCCGTGGGGCTGGCACGAGTATTCTGCCTACATCGGCGTTATCCCTGCCATCCTGGTTGCGCTTGCTGCCGCGCTTGGCTTCAGGAGGAACTGGAAGCTTGCCGTTTCAGCGCTGTTCTTCTTCCTGCTTGCCATTGGCTCTTACTTTCCTGTTGGCCCGTGGCAGCTAGTGAGGGAGATTCCTTTCTTCAGCTCCCTTCACGGCCCTTCAAGGTTCATGATAGTTTTCGTTCTCTTTGCTGCGCTGCTTGCGGCGAGGGCGCTGTCCTCGCTGAGGGTGCCAGGTGGCAGCCGTGTTAATGCTGCGGTAACAGCTGCAATCCTGCTGGTTGTCGTAGCAGACCTTTTCCTTGTCTCACGGCCGCTCCTTCTTGACGCCTTCCCGCTGCAGCCGCTTGAAGTGAGGTCAACAAACATTGGCAGCCCCGAGATAATCCAGATGTATTCTTCAGCCCCTTCCCTCTCGCAGTACCCGAACCTTTTGCAGGGCATTGGCACCGTTAACTGCTATGAGCGGCTTCACCTCAGGATAAGGGCTGTTCCGCAGTTCGTGGATGGCGAGCCGTACAATGGCTTTATTGGCAACGCATACATCGCCGAGACGAACGAGACGCTGAACTTTACCCTTTTCACGCCTCAAAAGGTTTCCCTGCGCCTTTCCGGGATTCCCATGGCCGAGAGTGCATTGTCTTCAGGGAATGTTTCTGAGCTTACGCTTGTCATTAACCAGAACTATTACAAGGGCTGGGCGTTGGCAGGCTCTTTAGGCGAGGCTGGTTCGCATCGCGGCCTTCTCGCAACCCTTGTAAAGGAGAAAGACCTTGGCAAGGCACTCACTTTTTCATATTCGTCAAGGCCATTTGCCTTGGGAGGCGTAATATCCCTGATTGGGCTGATTGCGGCACTGGCTGCGTTTTGGAGGCCTGGCCGCCTGCGGTTCCTTGGGCCTTTCGGGAAGAAGCTTGAGTCTCATGTCTTCAGGCAGTCGTAGACGTGCATCTGCCCGTATTCCTTTGCGAGGGTGCACTTCTCGTCAACAAACGACATGAAATCATTCACTGTTCCTATTCCGAAGTCAAATGTCCTTGTCTCTGTCTTTATTCGCCTCAGCAGGATGAATCTCAGCTCTTTTTTGCTCATTTTTTCTTGTAGCTTTTCGATTGTTGCTTGCATTGACGATTCCCCGGACTTGTAGCGCATTGCATTGTTGTCGGCAGAGTTCAAGGCTATCTCCCGTCCGGAAAGAAGCGATATCAGCGGGACTGTCGAGTCGTCACCAAAAATCTCCTGGTTTGGGAGGCTGTTCTCCCTGACGTAAGTTGATGTGTCCTCAGCTTGGGGAAAGTCCTGTGCGTTATATGCCGTGAATTGCCTTGCTGCCATGGTAGCACTGGCTAATACTACGGTTATTACAACCGCCACTGCCATTCCCTTGGTAAACTTCACTTTTTCAGAAAGGAAGATGTAGGCTGTTTCAATTCCGTAGCCAGCCAATATGGCAAGGAATGGCAGCAGGTATTTCAGGTAGTAATTGAATGCTGTCTTCATCAGCGGGAACGCTGCCAGGTAAGCGGCAGCGACAGCAGCTGTTGTGATGACCAATGTTTTCGCCCGATTTCTTGAAATGATTGCAATTGCAGCTAAAATGAACAGCAGCGCATTCGTCTTCACAACCCTCAGGAATATTGCGCCCTTGCTGACGTCTTCAGCCGGCTTCTGGAAGTGGTAAAGCAATGTTTGCCTGATGAATTCGCCCTTGGCAATGAGCACGAATGGCAGTGCAACAGCAGCCAGGGTTGCAGCAAATCCGGTGAAAAGCAATGTCACTGCTTTCCTGTTCCTGCCTTTGATTGGTGCAGTCATGATGAAAACTGCTGCTGCCAGTGCGCTAAACTGGTAGATTCCCGTGGCAATTCCAGCCAGGACGCCTGCCGCGAAATGTTTCTTCCTGAGGAAAAAATAAAACGCGCCTACGACAAAAGGCACAGCAAGCTCTGCCCCTGTGGGGAAGTTTGAAAAAAGCAGCGTCCCGTAGGAAAAAAGGAATAGCGCTGATGCAGCAGCCGCTATTTTGGCGTTAAGCCTGTCTTTGGCTATTGCAAGGACAAACGCTGCCGCAACAACCATTGAAAGCGCAGAAATCATTTTTAGCAGCAGGAGGTTGAAGCCGGCGAGCTTGAAAACTGCGCCGTAAACGTAAGCCTGCAGCGGCGTGTGGGCAAAGAAGAAATCCCTGTACGGCACCTGCCCTCCGGCCACGAGCTGGCCCATTTTGTAGTATGTGTTCTCGTCGCTGATTGAGTAATGGGCGGCAGGGATTTTTATGGCAAGGAAAACGATTGCAGCCGCTATGAAAATAAGCCAGCTCTTGTCAAACTTCCTGCTTTCCATCAGACCGCTTTCCCGTAAAATATGTTGTGCTTGTCGCTCAC
>DUGG01000086.1 GCA_013331515.1 Candidatus Woesearchaeota archaeon | reverse complement strand
GAGCAAAAGCCGCGGCAATGTCGTAGACCCAAGGACGATTATTGAGAAGTTCGGACCAGACACTGCAAGGATGTTCATACTATCCATGGCAGCGCCTGAAAAAGAGCTTGAATGGTCGGATAAAGGTGTTGAAGGGACATTCAAGTTCCTTAGGAGGATTCACGCCCTTTCAGAAAAGCCTGTGGAACACAAAAAGAAGGCGGACAACAAGGACAAATATCTCTTGAGCAAGACGCACTCAACCATAAAGAAAGCCACTGAATTGATTGAAGAATTCAAATTCAACGCGGCGATAAATTCCCTGATGGAGCTTTCCAATACAATGACAAAATACGCTGAGGGAAGCGTTCATAAGGAAACGTATGAGGAAGCACTGAACAGTCTCGCCCTGCTAATAGCGCCGTTCGCACCACACCTTTCTGAGGAAATGTGGGAACACAACGGGAACAAAGGATTTATCTCAAGCCAGAGCTGGCCCGAATATGACGAGGGAAAGATAGACTACGAAGCTGAAGCAGCCGAAGGGTTAGTGCATGCAACAATTTCAGACTTCACAACGGTGCTTGAGCTGGCAAAGATAGAGAACCCAAAGGAAGTGCTGCTGCTTGTCGCCCCGCAATGGAAGTATGGGCTTTTCAGAATACTTAAGGAAGAGCTCAAGAAAACAAGAGACCAGAGAGCGCTCATCAACACCTGCCTGGCAGAGAAAGACCTGAAGCCATACGGGCAGGAAGTGGCCAGGATAGTCCAGATGGCGCTGAAGGATTCTGGCAAGCTGCCGGAAACGCTGATTGCCAGGGAAAAGGAAATTGAAGCCTATGCAGCCGCAAAAGAGACGATAGAAAAGGAATACAAGGCCAAGGTAATGGTTGAAGATGCCAGCAAGTCCAATGAACAGAAGGCAAGGCAGGCAATGCCTGGAAAGCCAGCCATTATAGTCAAGTGACTGTTTCTTAGCGATAATTAATTAAAGCCTTAATACCCAGTCAGGGCTTAATGAAACCAATAAAGAAAGCCCTGGTCGTTTACTTCACCAAGTATTACAGCAGCTTCCTGAAGGCAAGAAAAGCGCTGGAAAAAGTAATGACTGTTTATTCAACGCACAGGGAGAATGAGAAATATATAAAAAAGATGGTTGGAAAAGTTGATGCTGTCCTCGTAGTGGGGGGAGACGGGACGCTGCTGCGGGCTTCACATTTTATTGAAAAAACGCCGGTCCTGCACATAAGCTCCGGCACAGACAGCCATGAAGCTTTCTACGCCAGGGCATCTGAAAAAGACATCCGAAGGAAAGCCAAGCTTCTGGCCGAAGGAGAATACAAGACAACGCCCCTCATGAGGCTTGAATCAACGCTAAACGGGAAGAAAATACCTTACAAGGCACTAAACGAGGTGTTTGCAGGTGGGAAAAAGCCTTACCACACTGCAAGATGCCTACTAATCGTCGGCAGCAGGAAGGAAGAGCAAAAAAGCTCCGGAATAATAATATCAACCCCAACAGGAAGCTATGCCTGGGCAAGGAGCGCAGGAGGCAAACTCCTCCAGCAGCATGAAAACAAGATGCAGTTCATAGTCCGGGAGCCCTATACCGGCAGGATTGCAAGACCAAAAATGACAAGGGGAATCACAAGCAGCCCGATAACGCTGGATTCCAAAATCTGGCATGCTGGGATAGTCGTGGTGGACTCCTACCAGAAAGAGTTCCCATTCAATAAAGGAAGCAAGCTCGTCGTGAAAAAGGCGAAGCAACCGTTCAACTTGATTTCATTTTAAATCAGACACACACTGTTCCTAAGTATCTCACTTACCAAAGGGTCTTTTTTGCTGCTGAGAAAGGCTTTCTTGTCAAAAAAATTAAGCTGCAATTCTTTACCATAAGTCTTGCTCAACTTTAAAGCCAGCTTAGAAAGAACAGCCTTGACATCTTTGGTTTGCGTAGTAAGAGCCGCAACGTCAACATCTGACTTTTCGCCAAAAACAAGCTTTGAATAAGAGCCGAAAAGGTAAAATTCAGCGCCCCTTAAACAAAGACGCCCGGAACACAAGGTCTAAAAGCATAAAATAAGCATTAAACGGGATTCGCTTAAGGCGAGCATGCTCTTTTGCACAGAGCTTAATGAGGACTTCACTGGCTTCATTTTCAAGATTCAGAGAGTATGCACCATTTTTGCCAAGCACGCCCGAGCTTACCAAACGAAACAATGACTTATCCAAGGTTACGTTGTTAAGATGCGTGAACTCCTTAAGCTCGTTCCTTCTGAAACGCGAACCGGGAGAGAGCGAAAAAACTGTCAGGAGCTTGAAGGAATCCTGGTTGAAAACAGGGCTAATCATTTTTTGACACCAGAAGAAGCCTGATTTTTATAAGCCGCGGCATTTCTGCGTTTTTGATAAGCTCGGGAAGAACTTTTATCGTTGTGACATGAACCTCCATTTCTATCTTAAGCAAAAAATTCTTTGCGAGAAGCAGCTTTGTCATGTCATGCATGGCATAGTATCCCGAGATTATGCTCCAGCGAGGAAAGGCAGCCATCACCGCCTTGCTATGCTCAAGATTCTCCTTATGCGAGTTTTCAAAGAAGTTAACATACCTTGGCAGCTCAAGCTCGGATATTTTAGATACCTTGCCCTCAGCAATCAGAATATCAATTTTTACCATTTTAGTGGTAAAAACAATACCCAGAAGTTGAAGCGGGAGACGCGCCCGAAGGTGGACAGGGCTTGAACTTCCAGGTATGCCAGACTATCGCTCCTCTCCGCTACCCTGCAAACGCAGACACATGTGATTCGCGCTGCTTCCTTCCGGACCTGACGCGTTAACCATAAATGCCAACTCTGCAGGACAGAGACTCAACACTTTAGCCAGGGCCAAAAAGCCAATACCAAGCCGCCCCCCGGGCTTCAGCCCACCCGTAAAGCCCGTATGGTGCAACAGCGCAGGGCTGGCGCGCCGGCCTAGTCTCCCGACTATGGAGATACTTGGAGGGTTTTAAAGGTTTCTAAAAAGACATGTAATGGCCTTCCCGAATCCTAGAAGCAAGACTGCTTTGCGGGAAGTCACTTATGTAAGCTGCCTCCAGACCATCCTCCAGAGGATATTTGATTAATGCAAGCGATCCTGTTTTGACTAAAACATCAACGGCAACAAAAACTTCGGCTGCCTGTTGTAGTGCCCTTTCTGCCAAAGCAATATTGAGTTTAGTTGGGTCTGACAGGGCATAATCCACTCTGACTGTTGCAATGACAATGGTACGCTTTGCATAGATGTGGCCTGGAAAGTGATCTCTTTCTAACTCAGACAATCGTCTTCCAAGGCCTTTTAATTCACAAATGAGCGGCTCTGTAACTGCCTTATCGATAGTCATAGCGATAAGGGATGTAAATCCGCTTATATAGTTATAGAGAAACGCGCTGATTAGTGTAAAAAATATGCGCATTTCTAATATAGAGAACTTTGAATAACCGCATCATTTATGACTTTTGTTCAAAGTNNACATAAGCTACGCAGTTGTCTATAAATCTACACCATTTGCAGAATTGCATACCCCGCAAAGCACCCAACCGCGATGAAAGGCATGGCCGGGTAGAACCTGCCCTTCTTGCTTATGGCAAAAAGGACGGCGAGGGCTGCGGTTGAGAAAATCGGGATGACAAATGCCTTGAAGCCAAACACGGCCATTGCAGCACCAGCAAAGAGAATAGGAAAGCCGATATCCCCACCTCCAACAATTGCATAGCTGCCTGAATCAGAACAGGTTTCTTTGGCCTCTTTTGGCTGCTGTTTTATTGATGCAGGAATTGGTGAAATAACGGCCTTGGCTGAAAGCTGCTTGGGAACAAAAAGGCCGGCAAACAACCGATTCTCTGTCTGGAACCTGGCCAGCNNCCGTAGACAAAAAGCTCGCTGATGTTGTGGACAAGCACGTTGGGCCTTATTACCCTGAAGAAAGCTATAATAACTGAAATCACCCCAGCAATAGCAGCAGGAAGGAAAGCGGAGAAAGCCATACCCAAGGTGATTACCAGAGCCCCGAAAAACCATAGTTTCCACAGCGAGACGACCCTGAACCTCATAAGCAGAAGCATCAATGCGGTGCCAGCTACAATTGCAACAGACAGGAAAATAAAGGACGAGTCAGGGGCGATTGCCGGTCGCTCAACCCCATAAGGGAGGTCGCTGTAAACAGTGACAGGCTCGCCGGCCTCTGCCGAGGCTTTTGCTGAAGCCGAAACATCCACATAAAAATGGACAACCAGCAGCCCTATAAGCTGGGCTGAAAGAAACAGAGCTAGCAACACAAGCACAACCGAAACAGAATGCTTCATAAAATCCGCCCAAGAAAGTTTTATATAAAAAGGTATCCGCCCGGCGAACGATGAAAGCCCGCTCTGCCGCCATAAGGGTATTCTGCGGCCAGGATGAAAACGAAGGCGAGATAGTTAACGGGTTGAAATCGCTCGTGCCGCTTGATTTTGAGAAAGAAAGAATATATAGCAAAGGGCACAAAAAG
>DUGG01000026.1 GCA_013331515.1 Candidatus Woesearchaeota archaeon | reverse complement strand
ATCGTCCCAAGGCAGGGGATAGCTTACGTTGACGGGGCAGAACGTATCAGGAAGGACGGAACGAAGGCATTTTTTCCTCTAAGGCCTTCCAGCCTCTTGGTGGTTGAGATGAATCTTGAGGATAAGCAAAGGGCGGCTTCACTGGCAACGTATGCTGAGAAAGCTGCCCATGGCAGAGGCAAAATCTGAAAGCGCGGGTTGGTTTGAATGGCAAAGAAACACATGAAACGAATAGCGGCACCATTTGCGTGGATGGTTGAAAGGAAGGCGGGCAAATTCATAGCTAGGCCAAGGGGATCGTTCAGTTTTGGAACGGGAATGCCGCTTATGACCGTTATCAAGGATGTACTCGGGCTTGTTGAAACAAGAAAGGAGGGCAAGCGCGTCCTTAACAGCAGGGATGTTTTCGTCAACGGTGTAAGAAGGAAGGATGAGAAATTCATGGTTGGTCTCATGGACCTCCTGTCCTTGAAGGACCTTGGCAAGACTTAGAGGGTTTTGTTTGACACAAATGGTGTCCTGCGGCTTGTCCCGGTTTCGGATTCCGATGCCTCTGTGCACCTTTGCAGGATAAACGGAAAGAGGATAATTGGCAAGGGCAAGGTCCAGCTTTCGCTGCATGACGGGCGCAGCATTATTGGCTCAAATGATTACAGGACTGGTGACTCCCTGGTGCTTTCAACCCAGGATACCGGGGTGAAAGGCCATGTCAGGCTTGAAAGTGGATGCTATGCCTACCTCATAGGCGGGAGCAATGTTGGCCGGATGGGCGTTGTAGCAAGCATTTCAGGCTCAAATGTTATCATACGGATAGGCGATGCTTCAGTTGAAGCAGCCAAGAGGTTTGTTTTTCCTGTTGGAAAGGAAAAGCCGTTGATATCTATTGCTGTTAAGGAAAAAACAAAATGAAACTGGAGGGGATTGCAGAACAGAAAGGCAACGTGATGCGTCAGCTCAGGGTAGCCAAGATCACGCTTAACATAGGGGCGGGCAAGAGCACGGAAAAGCTTGAAAAGGGCCTTAAGCTGCTGAAAGCAATAACAGGAATAACTCCCGTCAAGACGTTCACGAACAAGAGAATTCCTACTTGGGGACTCAGGCCCGGCCTTCCGATAGGCTGCAAGCTGACCCTCAGAAAAGCTGGCTCGATTGAATTACTGAAGAGGCTCATCCAGGCGAGGGATAATCGCCTTATTGAAAGCCAGTTTGATGGGGAAGGGAACGTCGCTTTTGGCATCCCAGAGTATATAGACATCCCAGGGGCGAACTACGACCCGTTGATAGGCATAATGGGCATGGAGGTCTGCGTCACACTTGAGAGGCCAGGCTACAGGGTCAAGAGGAGGAAGATAATGAAGAAGAGAATTCCCGGAAAGCACAGGATTTCCAAGCAGGAAGCCATTGACTTCATGAGGGAAAAGTTTGGGGTTATGGTGGTGTCGGAATGACTGTGAGCAGTTACAAGAAAATGTTCAGCCAGCTTAAGGCAAAACCGGTTATTATGCAGCGTTACCTTAAATTCAATAAGCCGAAGGAGCGTGAATTCGGGAAGGGCATAAAGCAGTGCCTTAGGTGTGGAAACACGCGCGGCTTCATTGAAAAGTATGGCCTGAACCTTTGTAGGAAGTGCTTTAGGGATATCGCGACTAGGATAGGATTCAAGAAATATAGCTGAGGACGTGTGGTGTGAAAAATGCTGAATGACCCGTTGGCGAATGTCTTGTCAGTTGTGAACAACGCTGAAGCGAAAGGATTCAAGGAATGCTCTATAAAGCCGTCCTCAAGCCTTATAAGGGCGGTGCTTGACATACTTGGCTCTCACGGCTATATCGGCACATATGTAGTGTCTGAAGATGGCCGGGGGGGGCTTTTGCAAATCACGCTTATAGGGGCTATTAACCGATGCGGCGCAATCAAGCCAAGGTTCTCGACAGGCGTGGAAAGCTACGAGAAATTTGAGAAGAAATTCCTCCCCGCAAAGGACTTTGGCGTGCTCATTGTCAGTACCCAGAAGGGCGTGATGACCCATACCGAAGCGAAGGCAAAGGGACTTGGTGGCCGGCTTTTGGCTTACTGTTACTGAACTGGTGATTCAAAGAATGGTTGCTGAAAAGGAGAAGATTGAAAGGGAAGGTTTCACAGAGGAGATTGCCCTTCATGCTGGCATCACGGCGGGGTTTGCCTCTGGCCGTCTCACGCTGAAGGGCTCCAAAGGCGAGGCAGGCAGGAATATCTCGGAGCCTGGCATTACTGTGAGGGTGGAAGATTCCAAGGTAATTATCTCGTCCTTGAAGGGCAACAAGACAGAGAAGAAGATTGTGGGAAGCTTGAGGGCTCATGTTGTTAACCTGCTGAAAGGCGTGACAGATGGCCACGTTTACAGGCTTAAAGTCTGCTACACCCATTTCCCAATCAACGTGTCAGTGGCCGGGCGTAAGCTTATTGTCAAGAACCTTCTTGGCGAGAAGATACCAAGGGTGCTTGAATTGGCTGAAAACGTCAAGGTGAAGGTTGAAGGCGCTGAGGTTTTTGTTGAATCCCCCAGTAAGGAAGCGGCCGGTCTGGTGGCCGGGTCAATTGAGCGCCTTACCAAAAGGTCATCTTATGACACGAGGGTTTTTGCTGACGGAATCTACATAACGCACAAGGATGGCAGGGAAATGAAATGATCACGAATAAAAATTCGGCACTGCTTGAGGCTAGGCGGGCTGTGAAACTGAGAAAGCCTGGATTCAAGGTTCAAAAGTCAAACGATCCGAAGAAGAGATTTGCAGGCAGGTGGAAGCGACCGAAGGGACTGCAAAGCAAGATGCGGGAAGGCAGGAAGGGCAATCCCTCCGGGGTAGAGCCTGGCTACGGTTCCCCAACCGCAATCAGGGGCGCAACCCAGGAAGGCCTGTTGCCTGTTGTTATCAGGAACGTGAATGAACTGGCGGCGGTAAAGGACGGATTTGGAGTAGTCATATCCGCGAAGGTTGGCCTGAAGAGAAGGGCAGAGATTGCCAGGGAGGCGTCTGTAAGATCGCTTAAGGTCATCAACGCTTCACTGGAAGGCCTCACCAAGATGATTGCTGACCTGATGGATGCCAGGAAAGTCAGGAGACAAAAATTGGCCCAGAAGCGGGCCTCAAGGCGGGGCGGCATTGCCAAGCAGGAGAAGCCAAAAAAGGCAGCTGACGACATTGAAGGGAAGCTGGATGAAGAAGAAAAGAAAAGGATTGAAAAATCAGAGAAAGACAAGGTACTGACTAAAGCACAATGAGATGGTTGAAATGATGTTGGGTGTTCAGAAGCGTTTGGCTGCGGGAATCTTGGGCTGCTCGAAAAAGCGGGTTGTTTTCAGTACTGAAAAGCTCGCCGACATCAAGGAAGCAATAACGAAAGCAGACATACGCGCGCTGATTGAGCAGGGCGTGATACGAAAGGTCCCGGCAAGGGGGATATCAAGGAGCCGCATAAGTAATGCCAATGAGCAGAGGAAGAAGGATAAGCGAAAGGGCCATGGCAGCAGGAAGGGAGCAGCTGGCGCAAGGACGAACAAGAAATCGGTCTGGGTTGCCAAGGTTCGGCTGCAAAGGCGGTTCCTTAAGAGGCTGAAAACTGGCAAGGCCATAAAGGCTGCCGAATTTGTTGATATTTACAGGAAAATCAAGGGCGGATTTTTCAGGAGCCGGCGGCATATGCAGCTTTACCTTACTGAGAAAGGAATAATGAATGCTGCCGTGCAACAGGGAAAGGAAAATCCATCACCTGACAAGCAGCAGAAATCCGGCGGTGGTAACTGATGAAAAGCGTTATTGCAGTCCCGTTTGCGAGGAAGCTTTCAGGCAGGACCAACTACAAGAGGCGCCTTGCTCTGATAAAATCCGGCATGCCGCGCATTGTTGTGCGAAAAACCCTCACAAGAATTATACTTCAGGTTGTTGACTTTGACACAGCAGGAGACAGGGTGAGGGTTACAATCACTTCTGACGTGCTGAAAAAGCTTGGCTGGAAGCATAGCTGCAAGAATATCCCTGCAGCCTACCTTGCCGGGATGCTTGCCGGAAAAGCGGCTGTTGCGGCGAATATTGTGCGGGCAGTGCCCGATCTTGGATTCCAAACCGTTACCAGGGGGGGGAAGGTATTTGCCGCGCTTTTGGGAGCAAGGGACGCTGGCCTTGATGTTCCCGTATCTGTGGAAATCACCAAGCAAAGGGAAGCAATAAGCGGAGCCAGAATTGCCGCTTATGCAACCGCAAGGCACATGAGCGCAACTGCCGGCATTGAGGGTGATTTTGAGAAACTGAAGGCTGCTATTGCTGCCGGAAAGGGAAAGTGATTGATTATGATGAAAGAACGAAGAAACATGAAGAGAAACAAGAAAAGGCGTGAGGCCTCGCCTGAAGATAGGCAACGTGAGGCAGAGGCCACGCTGAAGAAGCTGGAAACGTGGAAACCAAGGACTGACCTTGGCAGGAAGGTGAAGGCTGGCGAGATAACCGACATTGACCAGATAGTTGACTCAGGCCTGAGAATAATGGAACAGGAGATTGTTGATTCACTTCTCCCCGGCCTCAACAATGACCTGCTCATGATTGGGCAGTCAAAGGGCAAGTTTGGCGGAGGACAGCGAAGGGCATTTAAGCAGACACAGAAGAAAACTGCCGAGGGCAACAAGCCAAGCTTTGCAACAATGGTCGTGGTGGGCAACAGGAATGGCTATGTTGGCCTTGGATATGGGAAATCAAGGGAGACTGTGCTTTCAAGGGAAAAGGCATTGAGGAACGCGAAGATTAACCTCATAAAAGTGAGAAGGGGATGCGGAAGCTGGCAGTGCGGCTGCAGAACACCCCACACCATACCATTCAAGGTTTCAGGTAAGTGCGGCTCTGTAAAGATTGAGCTCATGCCAGCCCCGAAAGGCAGCGGCCTTAGGGTTGCCGAGGAATGCAAAAAAATGCTCGCGCTTGCAGGGATAAGTGATGTGTGGAGCAAGACGTTTGGCCAGACTCGGACAACAATCAATCTTGCTACTGCATGCTTCGAAGCCCTGAAGGAAATGGGCAAGAGAAAGGTGAAGGCTGTTAACGTTGAAACGCTTGGGCTTGTAGAGGGCCTGAAGGCGTAGTTTGGTTTGGAGTGTTGAGGAAGAATGGAAAAACGGAATGTGAAGGTTGCCGTCATCAGGCTCAGGGGTACTACTGGCATTCAAAAGGATGTGGCATTGGCTCTTAAGCTGCTTAACCTTGACCACATCAACAACTGCGTAATTGTTGAAGAAACCCCGACGATACAGGGCATGCTGAGCAAGGTTAAGGACTATATAACCTGGGGGGAAATCTCCCCTGAAACGCTGAAGGCGCTTTCCGGGGCCAGCTCGGGGAAGGCCGGCAGGACTTTCCGATTGAAGCCAGCAAGGGGGGGACTTGGAAGAAGAGGAATAAAGGCGCCGTTTTCAAGATCTGGTGCTCTTGGCTACAGGAAGGACAGCATCAACGAGCTCATCATGAAAATGATTTAACAAGCAACGCGTGATTTGACATGACCACAAACAGGAGAAAAAAAGACACGGGACAAAGGGGGAGCCATACCCACGGTTGGGGGAGCAAGAAAAAGCACCGGGGCTCCGGAAACAGGGGCGGCAAGGGAATGGCAGGCACAGGAAAAAGGGCTGACACAAAAAAGCCGTCAATTTGGAAGGAGAGATACTTTGGCAAGAGGGGCTTTACGCCAAAATATGCTGTTCACTTGAGGTCTGTCAATGTGGAAACCATTGATGAGACTGTTGAAATGCTTGCCAGCCAGAAACTTGCAAAGGCAGAAAATGGCGCTTATGGNNCGTTGACAAGCTGCTTGGGAAGGGACGGGTGACCAGGAAGCTCATAATAAAGGTAAAGTACGCCTCTGCCCGCGCTGTTGAGGTGGTAAAGGCTGCTGGTGGGGAGGTAAGCACCCCAGAGGCAAAAGATTAGCTGCTGTGCAGCTTGGTGGCAAAATGGGATTCAAGGACCTGTTGCTCAACCTTCCGGAAGTTGCATCTCCATCTGAGCGCCGGCTGCCTTTCAGGCAGAAGTTGAAATGGACTGCGATTGTGCTGCTGCTTTTTTTCGTTCTTGGCCTGATTCCCCTTTACGGGCTTGGCCAGAATTCGCTGCAGCAGTTCCAGTTTCTCTCAATAATACTTGGCGCTGAATTCGGCTCCATCATATCTCTTGGGATTGGCCCCATAGTGACGGCTTCCATACTCCTCCAGCTCCTTAACGGTTCAGGGGTGCTGAAATTTGACCTTACTACGCCGGATGGCAAGCACCTTTTTCAGGGCGTGCAAAAAGGCCTTGTCTTGGCATTTATCCTTTTTGAAGCTGCAGTCTATGTCTATACCGGAGGCCTCGCACCTGATGCTGGCGGGAGCAACATCGCTCTGGTTGTGCAGCTCTCCCTTGGCGGGCTTCTCATCCTCTTCATGGATGAGGTGGTTAGCAAGTGGGGGTTTGGCTCAGGCGTCAGCTTATTCATCGCTGCTGGCGTCTCAAAGGAGATAATGATACGGCTGCTAAGCCCGCTCACTTCTTCAGGCGGGCTGGCATTCACGTCAGGTGAGGCGCCTGTAGGCGCTCTGCTGGCGGCGTTCTACTTTTTCGTGCAGGGAGATTTCAGGGAAGTGTTTGTGAACCTGCTGGTGATAGGGACGACGCTGCTTGTCTTTGTCATGGCAGTATATGCCCAGTCGATGAAGGTTGAGCTGCCTCTCTCGTTCGGCAGGGTAAGGGGGCATGGCATCAGGTGGCCGCTCGCGTTCATATACACGAGCAACATACC
>DUGG01000059.1 GCA_013331515.1 Candidatus Woesearchaeota archaeon | reverse complement strand
GTTGACAGGTAACTTTTGTTTCTTTTTAGTGATAACAGGTAGAAAAATTTAAATATGGCATTGCAAGCCCACAGCCGCATGAAAGCTGGATTGGCAGCCGTGATGAAAGCCGGTTTGGCACTAGCGCTTGTCGCCGCGTGCAACGGAAAGCAGGCAATGCTGCCAGCATCAGCACCCGCTCCAGCGATGGCTGCCGCTGTAACGCCTGAACCAACACAGGATTGTTCGCTGTACGAATTCAATAATGGGGCGCGCATCAGGACGCTGACAGGTATCATTGGATCTTTTGCCGATTCTGACATTGCACAAGCTGTTGATTCGCACGCATCGGCTCAGGAGATTGCAGCTGGGGTCTCCCCTTATGTTACCGGGATTGAAAACTGGTCGCCGGGTTCCAGCAGTCACGCCAAGGCGTTTGCCTTGGCAATAAGCACGGATTACTTCCTCACAGTTAAGCATCTTGTGGAGAATGACCCTGGCGGGGTTATCAAAGTAATCCTGCCTGGCGGAAAAACGCTCAATGCCAGCTATTCAAAGACGTTTGGCGGCCCAACGGTTTCTGACATTGCACTCGTTTATGTTCCTGCAGCCACATCCAGCCCTTCCAACCTGAAATTCAGGAAAAACGGGGTGATTGAAGGCGAAATGGTGATGATGCACAATCAGGACTCGCATGTTTTGGGTTATGTAGTGAAAGTTGTTTTGGACCCAAAGGACTATGCTGTCCCTGTTGACGAGGGCAGCTTCTCAACCAGCCATGTAACATTTCGTGGTGACAGCGGGAGCATCCTCACAGATGCAAAAGGCTATATTGTTGGGTTGATTGCACAAAACGCCCTTCACAATGGCCGAAACAAAGTCAATCCTGCCTTTGGCGCTTCAAACGCAACAAGGGTATCTTCAGCGCTTCCGTTGCTTTCTTACGAGCTTAAGAAATTGAAGGAATGCGAAGTCCGTGCGCGGTAAGGCCAGGAGAGATGCCGCCCTTACGCTTTCCCTTCCCTTGATTCCAGAACGACAAGCTTTCCCTGCACGTCTATGAATGTCACAACACTTCCCTCGGTGATTTTTACGAACTGCTCTTCCGGTACGGTTGCCGTGAGCGTGTCATAGCTCACCAGGTCCATTATCTGGAGCTGGTTGGGCGGAATCCTGGCAACGACCTGCCCTTTCTTGTTGACAATCTCAATGTCCTCCAGGTTCTCATGGTGGCCAAGCGTGAGCACTTCTGACCTGCCAGAGAAAATGCCCTGCACGACCAGCCGGGTCTTGGAGTGCATGTGCGTGCCGACTGTAACGCGCTCCTTCTGCGTAACCTTGGCAGGCTCGCCCCTGTTGAGGATGCACGTCCCAATCCTGGCATCGGCCACTTTTATCATGGAATNNTGGCATTAAGGAAAAAAGAAGCGCTTCCTCCGGATGAGAGGAAGCCGGTATCTGCTCATGCGATGGCCTGTATCCTTACCTCGGCCGTCTGGTCTGCCCTGATTGCGACAACGGTGTCGTTTATCTGGGTAGTCTGCCCTCTGATGACACCAATGTTCTCAAGCAGCGAGTCAATCTTTGTCGTTACTGCCCCGCTCAGGAGGTTCCATGTGTTGGTGGTTGTCTGGTTGAGCGTCGTGAAGTAGCTCGTCTGCTCTGCCCTTGTATGGTCAAGCACGTCCCTTATGCCGTAAACCTCCTGGCACAGGGCTGAGCTGTTTGTCTGCTGGTTCCTGCAGAACTGCTCGACCAACGAGAGGTTTCCGTCGGCAGCGTTGAACCTATTGGTTATGTCAGCTGCATTCTGCTGGTTCATCGCGTTTGACACCAGCCATCTCGTGTCTGAGTATATGCTGGTGGTTGTCTGGTTTATTGCCGGCAGGTATAGCACCATGTAGCTGTAAAGGGAATTGTAAACCGTGTTGATTAAGCTGGTCAGGGAAGCGTTGGTGTTGGAAAGCTGCGCCTGGATGGCTGCTTGCGTACCTGCAAGGTGGGCGTCAAGCGACATGTTGACATTTTCAAGGTGCGTGTTCACTGTAGCGTTCACTCTGGAGAGCTCTGCGAACACCGTACTGTTGAGATTGTTGAGCAGGTTGTGCAGTGTTGTCTGCGCCAGGCTGACCCTTGACGTTATGCTGTCGTTGGCGTCTGCAATCCTTGCCTTGAGTGTCACGTTGACGTCGCTTATCGCCGCTCCGTTTGTCAGCACGTCGGCATCAACATTCTTGATGAAATTCAATGCCGGGTTGACATGGAAGGACTGTGCCGTCTTTATGGTCTTTCCGCCACCGTAGCTGCAGGTGACTTCCTGCTCGTATGTGCCTTCAGTTGCCGGGATGATGTCTGTCCTGTACCAGTTGCCTGGGATGCTTGACTGGTTCATGGACGCGCCCGAAACGTAGGCGGTCTTGTTGGGGTATAATATCATGGCAGTGCAGCTGTTGACTGTAAACGGGTTGCCCTGGTAATCGGTAAGCCGGACTATGGTAGAGGCAACCTCGGATGCACCAACCCCTGATGAGCTCCAGTACTCTGTATGGGATACCCATTGCACCTCGGGCGTGTCAACCACCTTCCTGCCGTTTGCATAAGCGACCACAAAAACGCTCCCGACAATGATGAACATCACGCTCAATGAAACGAACAAAAGCTTTGCAGTAATTCTCATCGCACGCACCTCTTGGATTTTTGGCATTGTAGTCCAGGTAGTGTTATTAATATTTGTGCATGGCTTTTTGTATACTGGTATGCATTGTGCATGCAATCTAGCTGCCAAACAGGTTTACCAGTGAGCTGCCAAGCCCGGCCATCCGCGAATAGAGGGAGACGAACCGCTGGTCAATGCTTTGGTTGAGCGCGCCTGTTGCCTGGCTAGCTGATGCGGCAATGCTGCCAGTGATGTTTGACTGTATGCCTGCCTGCGCCTCATCAATCCGGCCTATAATGTCAAGCAGCACAGTCTCATTTATCTCCTTAATGATTTGCTCCCTTGAGCCGTTGATATTCAGTTGCGTCTCGTTCATCCTCCTGACAAGGTCGGCATACCTTTCTGCCTGGAGCCTGGAAAGCTCAACGATGAAGTTCAGTGCCACGGAAACATGGAAGGAAGAGGAAACCGTTGTTGCATCGCCTTGTCCTGACCTGCACATGATTGTTTCCTCGTAAATTCCGTTGACAGTGGGGGTTGTGAATTGCCTGAAATAATTGCCAGGAACTGTTGAGGGCTGGAGTTCCAGGTCAAGCATGAAATACGACTTGTCCGGATACAGTATGGTGGCGTTGCATACAGCTCCCTCAAGGGGGCTGCCCTTGAAGTCGCTCAGCCGCACTATGACCTGGCCTGTTTCGCCGCTTATGTATTCCGTGCCTGAGACCATCCTCAGCAACGGCACCCCTTCATCAGTCGTATACGCCCGCCATAGCACGGCAACTGTAATTGCAACCAGCACAAATGCAACTGAAAAAACGATTCTCCTTCGTTGCATCCGCATTCTGATTGCCATTCTGCAAGCCAACAAGTTATCACTATGCCATAAAATATATATATTGCTACTTGAGGATTAAAAAGTTTATGAAAAGGAGGGTGATAAGGCATGGCCGCAGCACAGTGATTGTTTCTCTTCCTTCCAGCTGGGTCAGGAAGTATGGCATTGACAAGGGCGATGAGGTTGAGGTAAGGGAGAAAGGCAATGCTCTTGAGATATTCGTTGACGGGCCTGTTGAGTTTGGAGCAATTGAGCTGGACGTGACCGGGATGGGTCCCGCGCTCATATGCTCATCCGTCAAGAGCGCCTACCTCAACGGCTTTGACGAAATAAGGGTGTCGTTTCAGAGGCCTTATGCTTATTCTGGCGGCAGGACCCTGCCGGTCAGCAGGATAATAAGTGATGTTGTGAAGGAGCTTGTCGGGATTGAGATTACAGCCCAGAGTGCCAATGGCAGCATTATTCGCGAGGTTTCAAGCAGTTCCCTTAAGGAGTTTGACTCTGTCCTACGCAGGATGTTCCTGCTGTTGAGCGAGGCGGTTAACAACCTTGCCAGGACGGGGGATGATGGCACAGCCGCGGAAGCAGCCAAGGAAGAATGCATGACTGCCCAGAAGCTGGCGAACTACTGCCTGCGGTGCATAAACCGGCATGGCTACCCGCAGTTCAGGAAAAGCTACAGCTTGTACCACATATTGGCTACGGCAGGCAGCATTTCATCAGAGGTGCTTGGCGGGATTTACCCTGGCAGCGCACTTGCCGATGCTGAAAGGGCAATGCTTGGCCAGCTTGCAACTGCCATAAGAAGTTTTTCATCATTCTTTTTCAGCGTACAGCAGGAAACCCTTGTCGAAATTGAGTCTATTTGCGGTGCGCTGTCCGCTCAGGGCGAAACAACTCAGACACCAGGAACTATTGCTGCCGCAAGGGTAGCTGCCATGATTAGGGAGATGGCAACATACAGAATAGGGATGAGGTAGCCGGCTTTATTCTCACTTTTAACGCAGGGCATCCTAGTGCCTAAGCGTTTTGCGGCAGGCAGACGCTATTTTGCAGTTACTGCTGCAGTTTTGCAGGCAGCCCGGCATGGCCTGCTCCCAGCATCACCCAAAATCTGATTGAATAGTTTAGTAAAAAATAAAAAAGTTTTATTAATAT
>DUGG01000033.1 GCA_013331515.1 Candidatus Woesearchaeota archaeon | reverse complement strand
ATCCTCACATAACTTTACTTTACCTGCACACGGGCAGCTAACCAGAAATCCTACTTTTTTGCAAGGAACTCGTTAATCGCCTCAAGTATCTTGCTTGTTGCATCGTTAGTCAAACTCACGGCGTATCCCTGCATCAGGTTTTTCAGCTCAACCGGCGTCCTTGGCAGGATATCCACTATCTTTGAGATGTGCTCATCCTTCAGTCTGTTTATGGCAAGCTTGGTAATGGCCGCCTGAAGGTCCCTGCCCTGCTCCGGGGTTAATTCCACGAAAGCGTTGAGATAATCCTCCACCCTTGTCACTCTTATGCTTGGCTCCTTCTCGCGCTGCCGTATCCTTGATATCTCCTCTTTCATCTCCGTTAGACATATCGGCGTCTGGCTGATTATTTTTGGTTCCATGCAGTTTCACCATATGCTTTTCTCAAATGGATTGGGCCGACAATAAGAGTCTTCTTCACGCCGCGGTCGGAGACACTGACCTGGTAGCATTTACCTTGCATTCCAACGACTGTGCCTGTCCTACCGTGAAACCTCCTGAAATACATGCCCTTGACGATTGCAGGCTGCGCAACGAGCGCCACAAGCTCACCAATCCCGAATTTCCTGACAAAGCCGCTGACCGCAATCTTGCCCTTCATCTTCCGCGATACGGAAAAAAGGTGCCTTGTCTTGCGCCTTGCCGTGCCTATCCGCTTGACCATGGCTGCTGGAAAAAAGCCGTCATTATAAAAAGCTATTGTTTGCGGCGCTTTCTTCTGCCGGGGCGCTTCTGCCTTGCGTTTGCGCGCCTTTTCCTCTTCCTGACAACCAGCAGGGCAGCTTCGGCCTTCTTTACTGCAGCCCTTAACTCGGCGACGCGCTCAGACAGCTTGCGGATAAGCGTATACCTGGTCTTGACCCTGGCAATTTCCCTGGCAAGGTCCCTGTCCCTGACAGAATCCCGTATCCAGACCTCGAAGTCATTCTTGTCCCTGTTGACGTGGTAACGGAAAACATCGTCACTGGCCTTTTTCAGCGCTTCACATACATCGGCCACGCTGCGCAGGTTTTCATTGGTGCACAGCCAGAAGCTTGCATGGGCAGGCACCCTTGAGAGTATGAGCTTGGCAGCGGCTGCCTGTACTTTGCGTTTCATTCTGAACCCAGACCCGACCCGAGTTTGGCATCCGGTTTGCTGCCCAACATATATAAACGTTTCTGTTTCCACCAAAAAGTGACAAGGCACCTTTTTAAGGTTGGCCGCCAGAGGCAGGAATGATGAACTGGGGGGGCGTTTATGGTGATGGACTTAAAAGACCTGTCCAACTGGATAGCTCTGGCAATAGCAATACCGCTTCTTTTTTTTGGGCTTCGCGGGTTCCTGAAAGGTATGCTGTGAGCGCTGAAAGGCAATCTTTATAAACAAAGTGCCACTACAGAATAACAAACAACTGGAGATTTTTATGGCGCCAACTCAGAGCGAAGTCAGTGGTGCGGCCAGAAAGCTGCGCAGCAACCTTGAAATCATAGCTGACAGTTACTCAATTGACACTTCGTACTGTCTGATTCCAAGCAGGGTGGAAGTCTGGCCATTCAAGCTGTCTGTGATGGTACTGAGCTATATCCTTGGCCAGAACACTATTCTGGTGGGCGAGCCGGGGTTTGGCAAAACTGTCAGCGCAAAAACAGTGGCTAGTGTAATGACACGGCTTCCTTACGACCTCTACTCGGCAACGCAGATTCAGGGCCACCCTGAGCAGACCCAGGCATCGTTGGTTGGAAGGCCTGATTTCCACAAACTTAGCATGCCTGATGGCGGTGAAGTAACCATATGGAACCCGATGGTTTACCTGCCTGCCGTTGTTGCTGATGAATTGCCTAGATTGCCTGAAGGGAAGCAGGAAATGCTTTTGGATGCTGTTGACACAGGAAGGTGGCAGTCACCACTCAACCACATCATTTACAAGGGAAAGACGCCTTTTTTCGCTACAGCCAATTCCCCGGAAAACAGCAAGCCGCTACTGATAACCCCCATGAGGGACAGGTTTGCAGTCATGCTTGAGCTTGGTTACCTTGGGCCGGAGGTCCAGGAAAAGGTTAACGCTGCAGACCGCCTGCGAACTGAGCACCTAAGCAGTCCGGAAATGGTCCGGGAAATCATGGCGGAACTGAGGGAGCCGGGGAATGGCGATGCTGACGAAAGGAAAATTGCCGCCATTCCAAAATACCAGGAAAGGTTTGCCGAACAGATGCACGGCCACGGCCTGGAGCCGCTAAGCAACGAAGAGCTATGCGCACTCCGCGGGGCAATCCTTGCCGTGAGAATGAAGGTGCCTGAAAAGAATGATTACGCCGGCCTGCTTTTCCTTGACAGCATAGTCACAGAGATGAACAGCACACCCCTGTACGGCCTGAAACGCAGGAGCGACCCTATAGACGATTCAAGCCATGCCATGTCATTGGCCAGCACGAAGGTATATAACTCCCTTTCACCAAGGGGAATCAGGGCAATCGAGGAATACGCCAAGGGGCTTGCGTTCCTCCAGGGCAAGCCGGCTGTCAGCAAGGACGAGGTTTTTGTTGCGGCATGCATGGTGCTGATGCCGAGGATAGAGCCAACCGTCGAATTACAGGGTTCGGCGGAAGGACAGAGTTGGGGAACTGGCGGACCTTTGCAGCTTGAAGCAGCATATAGGTTGCTTGCCGGAGTTGAGGGGCATTACGCCACAACAAAAGAAAATGTTGCAACAGTCCACAGGTACCTTTCCGGAGCCAGCGACCTGACACCACAGGAAAGGAGGACAGCCGAGGAGATTCTGGCAACTCGTCCTGATGAATTGAAAGCGAAGTATGACACTCCACTGCTGTGGCACTACATAACCGCGTGGAAAAATGCCCATAAAAGGGAAGAGCTTAAAGCCAAGCGGCAGAGTTGATTGCCCGGCCAGTTTTATGCCCGCTGACTCACGCAATCCAGGATCGCCCTGACTTGCAATAATTTAATAATTCCCGGGCAGTATGAGGGGACAGGGATGCAAAGTGCAAACACGTTGGCACTGCAGAGGTACGGCGAGATGCCTCCTACTGGTGAAAGGCATGCTCCTGAAGTGCGCGTTGACCTTGCCAGGACTGTCGTGAGCGCGTATGAGGTGTGGAGGCAGATGGCTCAGTTCATACTACCCTGGAATGCCAATGAGCTGGAATTTGGCTATCGGGAAGCGTTGCGGCTGCTGGGGCCTTATGCCCGGGAACTGGCTGGAGCAACTAAGAGAGATTTTGATGCGTTGTATAGCGTGATGGCCCCGCCGGGTAGCGAGCAGCCGGATGGCGTTTTCGTTACCGCTGCGTTTAACCTTAGCGGGCTGGCTGTGTTGACTGATACAGGCCATGAAAGGATTGGCTACAGGCTTTCGGAGGGCAAGACGCTAATAGTGGATAACAAGGTAGAGCTAGACAGTGTTGGATACTCTACGGCAGGAGACATAGCGCTGCTGGGCGATGCCAATTCGTTTGCCATGAATTCACAAAGTAGTGTTCAGATTAGTTGGGGAAATGTTGGCGTGTTTGCCGGTTTTGCAACCGGCGGGGTTAAGGTAAATTGCGGAAAGTCAGAGCTTTTAGGACATGGAACTAATGATGTTACGTTAGTAAACTACGCGGTTGCTCTTGATGTGGGGCTCGCATCCGGTGAGAGCTGCTTTTTAATGAACTTTGGCGACGCAAGCATACGTAGATGGTCTAAAAGCTTTAGCATAAACGAAGGCACTATTGGGTATTCCGGCGCCAACATTCATGCTGTCATGAATCTTGGCAAGTCGGGTGGTTTTTCAGATTATGCAGCACATCCTTTTTATTATTTAACCAACTTTTTCATGAAGCGCACAAGGAAGTATCGCGAAATCCGTGGATTGCTTGAGGGTGCAAGGTCGCTTGGCAAGGTTGCGGGTATACGCGACCGTCCTGAGGAAGCGCTTGCGATGCTTAAGGCGTATGACTGGCATGGGCTTGAAGGACGGTTGCGCAGCATCATGGAGGGGAACAAGAATGGCTGATGTTAATGCTGAAGGTGGTGACGTGGATGTGCCGACCAGGCATATAAGCGGGCTTGAGCTGGTCATGGATGAAAAGCTTAACAGGCAGCTAATGGGGGCATCTGACGAGGTCAAGCGTCGCTTTGGCGATATGCTGCTTGCAAGGGACCCTGAGATTGTGGAGAGCCTGAAAGACTCAGGCATGCCTGACACAGCCTATTTTAACCTGGCTACTCATGAGTGCAGGATATCACTGCAGTTTGTTGACTTTCTGGTAGCTTCCGGGATTGACAGGGATGCTGCATTAAGGGCAATCCTGACACATGAGTTTGGCCACTACAAGGCGTTCCCGCGTGAGATTGGCACTGCGCTTTCCCTTGCCAGCATTGCCGAAGGCCAATGGAAGATTGAAACGTCGCATAACCTTTGGAAGGTAATCTATGGCTACTACATTGATGTTGTAGATGAATTGGAAAGCCTGATAAACTCTTCGCGAAGGGATGACCTTCTGGCCATGAAGCGCGCACAGGCAAAAGCCGACATGTACGCTGCCGCAAAAGGGCTGCCGTATGCGCGCCTCCAGCTTGCCATTGACCTTGCATACCAGCGCAGCGCAGGTGTTGACCTTGGCGTTCCACCAGGAGATTATTCTGATCTTGAGCCGGTAGTTAAAACGCTTGCAGCCATTGACTACTTTGGCAAGGATAAGCACAGGGTAAGCATCCTGACCTTTGGCGGTGCGATTGCGCCGCTTGTGCCTGATACAGACAAGGCCCCGCCTCCTGAGATTTGCATTGACATTTCAAAGCTCTCTGACGATCAGATTAACACCGCCCTTGATGAAATCATCAAGGATTTTGAGGGGGGTGGAAAGGGATGGTATATGATAGCAAAGAAGTTTATCAAGAAAGTCAAGCCGGACTTCAATGACAGGTACAGCGATGACAAGGGCGAAAAGCAGGCTGGGACCGGAAGCGTTGACGAAATTACATGGAGAGATGAGGAGGTACCGTACTACAAGCGGCTGGCGTCCACTTTCGGGCTTTTCATCGTGAGGAAGCACATGCTGGCACAGCAGTGGGACCTGTACCCAAGCAGCCAGAGGCCGTTTGAGGCAGAGGATGAGTTGCACCGCCTCAATCCGTTCTCCGCCCCAAGGATACTACCTGAGCTGAGCCAGCGCTGGGAGCTTGAGGTAGGAAAGAGGCCGGACTGGAGCTACCAGGTTCCTGGCCTGCTTACACTGCTGGACACGTCAGGCTCAATGCTTGGTGAGTCAGAGGCAAACATGGCTAAGCTTGCAGCTTTCATCCTGGGAAGGAACTACGCCGCCAACCACGCCCCTGTCGGGATTGGTAACTTCTCAGCAGACATGATGCTGCTTCCTCCCGCAAGAGGCCCTGAGGCCCTTGAGCAGTACTACAAGGCCGCATGCGCCCAGTGGGGAGGGGGAACGGTAATCAACACAGAGGCGCTTGACCGCTGGATGGGAATGATGGGGCAGTCTGGCGATGAGCGCTTTAAAGGAATGAAGCTCACCAGCGAAGCAAACTATTCAGAGATGATGAAAAAGCTCACTGATTTTGAACGCAGGCAGTTTGAGGAGAAACGCCTTACGGTAAATGCAGGGCAAAAACTGCCACAGCTTTACGAGCGCCTTGATACCGTAATCATCACTGACGGCCAGATTGCCAACATTGAACAGGTGGTTGGCTGGCTTAATTCGCTTGGCAAGCTGACGAGAAACACTATCTTCCTTGTCAACTCACCAACAGAGTACAATACATGGAGCGGCTATAACCTGCTGAATACGGCAATATACAACGTGGGGAAAGAGAAAGACCTGGTAGGACTTGCTATTGGCAGGAGCAAGGCGCTTGTGAAGGAGGCGCAGGGAGGAGCCAGATGACAACAGCTTACCTCAANNGCCCTGATGTGAAGGAGGATGCTGCTGCGACGCTATCATCAGCTTTTATTGTTTGGCGCCAGATGGCGTCCGTTGTAATGGATAACAGGAGAATGTACCAATCGTCTGTGGATTTCCTGCAGCCGTACAAAGGAATGCTTGAAGGGCTTCATGATGCCAGCCCGCTTGTGCAGTTTAGGAGAGGCTTGCCACCATCCTCACCTTCAGACTGCTTTTTCGCTGCCGTGCTTAACCTGAGCGGGGTTGCCGTTTTTGCCGACGACTTTAATGATTGGTTCTCCCCAGGTTACCTGCTGCCTGAAGGAAAAACACTCATAGCTCTGCCAGGATCAGACACGCGTAACCTCGGAGAAGGAGCTAAAGGCAAAGTTTACAATCTCGGGTTTACAGAAAGTTTGGGGCATGGTGCGGTGGGCGCTGTGCTTGTAAACAAGAAAATTGCTGAGGAAGTTGGAACTTATTCAGAGTACTGCACCTGCATCAACGATGGAGAAGCGTGGAAGGTTGGCATGTCCTCCTTTGAGGGAATTCATATAAATCTTTTTCCACCGGTCTTNNTCTCTGACCGGCGGTCGTTTATACGCAGCCAACAGTTTGAACAGCATTAACCGAGTAGCGTCTGGAAGCCTTGGTTACTGCGCTGAAGAAGCGGTTGCCATCAACCTGGGAAGATTACATGAGCCCATGGCATACAATGCGGTAACAACCCTGAGCTATTCAGGGAATCCTGATTTTAAGTGGTTTGAAGAACGCGGGAGTTGGGAAATATACGACAATTGCATCTTTTTTATTACCACAGATAAAGGTGTGCTGAGGCACCGTTATGATGTCCGCAAAGGAACCAGAGCAGAGCTGGTCAGCCCTGGCGCAACCCTGCTCTTGAAATCGCTTGAGGCAAAGGTCAACGAAGCCGTTGCTGCGTGCAGGGCAGGGAGCGTTAATGAAACTATCCGTAGCATGGTAGGATATGACTGGGCTGGCTTCAAGGCTGAGGTGCAGCAGCTTCGTAGCAGGATTGAGGAGGTGACGAGTATATGATGCAAGCGCTAACAGGCAGGNNACGGCGAGATGGGGCCGGTGGAAAAGAGAAACAGGCCTGCCGTGAGAGAGGATTACCTTGGCGTCGCACTGGCTTGCTATGCCCTGTGGCGACAAGTTTCTTCTGTGATTGCCAATGAAAGAGAATATTTTGTTGCAAAGCGGGAATCGGCATATGCAGCGGCCGCCGATATACTGTCGCCTCATGCCTGCGTGTTTGCCAGCGTTGGAGCCGACGGGCTTGAGGCGCTGCTGAGGCAAATTGAAAACGACAACGAGCCCCTTGCGGGTTCTTTTGTGAGCGCGCTGCTTAATGAGACCGGGCTGCCAGTCATGTCAGGGCGGTTCAGGGGATATTCCCAAATCGGCTACAGAATCAAGCCGGGAAAGATGCTCATACTTGAAAAGGGCTCGCTGGTTGACCAAGTGGGTTATGAAGGAACAGGCGGGGGTGTGGTTTCCCTTGGCTCCTGCTGGTCTTTGGGGGCGTTTTCAAAGGGCGGCCTTTACGTAAATCTCGGAGGGGCAGTGAGAATTGGCTCACGCGGTGGCGACTCAGTGAGGATAAACTTTGCCAATCACAGGAAGCAGAGGGCGGTGGTCCGGTCTGTGAATTCAATCGTTCTACCAACTGAATCGTTTGACATGGCTTATAGGGCCACAGGCGGTCTTGACGTGAACCTTTGCTGGGAATATGCAATGGGAACTGAAGCCAGTTCAGGGACAAGATTAAACTACGGCGTTCTCAACCTGTTGGGAATAGGTGCGGCCAGTGAAAGCAGAGCGGTAAATGCCGGGCGCATGGTTCCTGCAACTACGCCTTATCATTTAAGCGTTACTGCTGATGCTGATGTTTTCAGGTGGAAAGGGATAGTGGGCAAAAATGAATTCTTCGACATCGTGAACAGGAAAGGAGATGGCAGGGCGGTAACACTCGCCAGGGAGATAAGGCGGATGTGTTTTGAAGCTAGGGATTTGGTAACTAAATCAGCCAAACAGGAACGCAGTGCTGAAACCATTGCGGCTTATGACTGGGCAGGGTTTGAGGCAGGAATAAGGGCAAGGGCTGGAGAGATGGGGAAGCACCTTGGAGATGATTTGGCATGATTCCTACCTTGCAAAGGTATGGACTACTTGGGTCGGGCGAGGAGAGGATGGTTCCTGTAGTGAAGGAGAATCCTGCTGACGTGCTTGCCAGCACATTTGCCGTGTGGCGTGGTGTTTTGCCAGAACGGATTTCCGCTGCTGATGTTGAGCCGCTTTATCAGGAAGCTGTGAAGCTGGTTTCCCCTTATGCCAGAGAATTTTCGGGGATGGGCGCAAAAGAATTTGAAGAGGTAAGGAGGCAGGCAACCCTTTCGCCTTCCCGGATATCCGGTCTTTTCCTTTCAGCAGTCCTTAATTGCACAGGCCTGGAGGCCATGGCAAGGGTTTTTAACATGGTTTCCCATCTTGGGTATCGGTTGGGTGAAGGAAAGCTTCTTGTAATACTGCCCGGCTCATATACACGCTTTACAGGGTTGTATTCACGTGGAATCATCGTAAACGGCTCAGACTTATATAAACTGGCAGATAAAACACTGGGTGGTACGCAGATAAACTACGGGCGGTTGAATTTTTTTTGCATGGTTCTAGAAAATACAATGTCTATTAATTCTAGAACAAATTATTCGATTGAACATATTAGCAGAAGCGGCCTTGAGCTAATTATGAATCCTGATGGAAAGTCTGACATTGCCTTTCATTACAGTGAACTGTTTGGCAAAGCATCCTTCAAGGAAACCGAGCCGTTCAGCAGCCTGTCTAGGCAGGCTTTAGGGATTGCCCGCCAGCTTTCATGGCTTCCTGCTTCAGATGGTGTTGACTTGTCGGTGCATCCTCCTGCTTACTGGCGAAGTATTGATGTGCGGTTGCGGGGCATCCTGAAGGAGATGAATGACGCGGTTGCGGGGTATAGGGGAAAATGACGTTCACTTTAAGCCGATACGGTCCAATGGACAAGCCTGGGGAGATGCATGTTCCAAAAGTTGGCTCTTCGCCTGTTGATATTTTATTGGGTGCGTATGCTGTTTGGACGCAGGTTGCCATGTTACCAATGGCACCAGCAGAACAAAATTATTATGACGCTGTCAGGATTCTTGCTCCCCACAAGAAAGCGTTGGAGGATTCCACCCAGGAGACATTCGACGGTTTTTTCAGCAGAATACCTGCAATGCCAAACTACATCTGGTGGGGACAGGGCGCGTTTATTACTGCCGCTTTTAACCTGAGCGGGCTTGCCAAGCTTGTTGACACTGGCCATGAAGGGATTGGCTATCGGCTTGCGGAGGGAAAGCAGCTTATAGTGAACAATAAAAATCGCCTGTTCTTTGCTGGAGATTATGCAAAAGGTGACATAGCCCTTCTGGGTGACGGTGTAGAGTTTGCTAAGTACTCGCAAGGTGGCGTTCAGATAAGTTGGGGGGACATTAGCAGCGGGTTTGCAATTTCGTCCATTGGAGGGATAAAGATAAATTGCGGCCAGTCACATCGATTCGGTGAAATTGCAAAAGGTTGTTTTCTTGTAAGTTACGCTCAGGTTGGTTATTTTGGCACGTTGGCTGAGGATACCGTATCCTTGAACTATGGCGAAGCAAAAAGCTTCGGATACGATGCGAAAGGAGGGTTTAGGATTAATGAAGAGGGGCTTTCTTTTCCAGATTCCAATATCTCGACGGTTACAGACAGCGTTCAGAACCATCGGAAGCGTGCAGGGTTCTATAAGCTTCTTGAGGGCGTGAGAACCCTTAAAGTTGTTGCTGGCATGCGTGACAGGCCGGAGGAGGCACTTGCGATGATTAAGGCGTATGACTGGAAGGGGCTTGAGATACGGCTGCGCGCTGTTGTGGGCGGTGATGGACGTGGTTGAAGCGGCACTGCAAAGGTACGGCGGCATGACGCCCGCTGACGAAGTCAAGCGCCCTGATGTGAAGGAGGATGCTGTCGCCACTTTGGCTTCTGTTTACCAGTTGTGGATGCAGGTCAACCCTGGAAGGCTGGTAACACCTGATGCCTATAAGTCTGCTGTGGGCGCATTACAGCCGCACATGGAACTGGTTGAAAGCATTGAGGACGCTGCTGTGATGAGAGCACTTGTAAGGCGGCTGCCCGCCAGCATTCAGGAAACATATGTGCCCGACTCTGGTTCATTAAACTACATCTTTTTTACTGCAGTGCTTAACCTGAGCGGAGTTGCAGTCTTTTCAGACTTGCTTAACTGGGATGCTGGTTACATGCTCCCAAAAGGCAAAACGCTCGTGGCCATGCCAGGTTCCGTAACAACCAACCTTGGGGAACGGGCTGAAGGTGACATATACAACCTGGGAGTCGCACTAACACTTGGCTCATATGCTATTAATGCCACGCTGTTTAACAAGGGTGTTATACGGTCAGCCCTAGGAAACAATGCAAGGGATTCCCTTGTAATTAACGACGGTATGGCAGCCAGCGTTGGCCTGCACTGCACAGGAGGTGTTAACATTAACTCAGGAACCATGCAAAAGCTTGCGGACAGACAGAATGTTATGGAGCAATTTGGCGGCGAACAGGGAAGTTTATTCATAAATTCAGGAAGCACGTACCCACATCTGGGAAGCGGCAGCAGGATGGATGGCAGTTTTGCTGCAAACTTCGGTGAGTTCCATGGAAGCCCAAGAGTCGACAAAGTTGGCTCATACCTCTCACTGGTTGAAGGCGCTGCTGCCGAGTGTTCATACGCTTCAGGCGCAATGGCCGTCAGGAAATTTGAAAGTACGGAAGCTACCAGGCTATTGTTATCATTAGAATCAAAAGTTGCAGAAGCTGTTTCTGCCTGCAGGGCAGGCAATTCAATTAAAACTGTTCGCAGCATGGCCAGATACGACTGGGCTGGCTTCAAGGCTGAGGTGCAGCAGCTTCGTAGCAGGATTGAGGAGGTGACGAGTATATGATGCAAGCGCTAACAGGCAGGTATGGCGAAATGCTTCCTACTGGTGAAAGGCAGGCTCATGAAGTGCGCGTTGATCTTGCCAGGACTGTCATGAGCGCGTATGACCTGTGGAAGCAGGTGGCTGAACAGGGCCAGTTAACAAAGTTCGTGTACGATGAAGCTGTCAGCATCCTGAATGCTTCCGGCGTTCCTGATGCCCATGTGAGCCAGGAGAGTGCTGTAGAAATCATCTCCCTGCTTCAGGAAAAAGACCGCAGCTTTGACTTGGCTGGCTTGTTTGCTTCCGCGCTGGTAAACGTGCTGCCAATTTCGGTTCTTGAAGCGAAGCTTGTCTTTCACATTTTCGGTTACCGGCTTGCGCAAGGCAAAACAATCATTGCGTTACCAGAATCGGCGATATCTACATTCGGCCTTGAGAGCGTTGGTAACATATTCAGCTACGGAGACGTTCGTATGATTGGCAGCTCACAGGGTGGATTGGCCGTGAGTTATAATTCAATCAGCGAAGCCGAGTTGTTTCAAGGTGGAACCTTCCTGAATTTTGGGAAGTATACTGGACGTATCATATTTGGAATTAACGGTGTTTTTGTCAATTTATCAAAAGAAATGTCATCCTTTTGCTATTTTCCTGATGGGGTTGTCGTAGATTACCGAAAAAAAGCGTACGATTGCCCCACGCTGCAGGGATGCGTTTTTTTCATGCCCAACAGGATGGAAAAACCCTGGTTACCGAATGAAAATTCTCTTTTCCCNNTTGAGCGGTTCAGGGCCAGCCCTGTCGGCTTGACGGATTATGTTAACGGGCGCGA
Source organism: Candidatus Woesearchaeota archaeon (assembly GCA_013331515.1). GTDB lineage: Archaea > Nanobdellota > Nanobdellia > Woesearchaeales > UBA10216 > UBA10216 > UBA10216 sp10216u. The sequence goes on along the minus strand of DUGG01000033.1, from coordinate 19,857 downwards.
CTGGAAGGGGCTTGAGAAGCAGATATTTGAAACAGGAAGGCAGATACACGAGGCAGTGAGATGAACATTCCACTTGGCCGCTACGGCGACATGGAGCCTCCGGATGTAAGGCAAGTTCCTAGGGTGAAACCAGACCTTGTGCAGACTGTAAAAGCGATGCATCATGAATGGAGCTTACTGGCTGAGGAGTTAAATGCCAATGATGCAACTCAAAGGTTGATGAATGCTATTGGGATGCCGATTAGGACTAATTACGATGCTGATTTGCTTTACAGAACGGCGGCTGCCAAGATTGTGAGGCCGTTTGCCGATGACTTTGCAGATGCTGATGCGAGGGTTGTTGAAGAAATTGCAAATGCATTCGGCAACGACCCGCGAGATGGGATGTTCCTGACTGCCTTGCTGAATGGGACCTGGCTGCCATTCCTGGCCGGGGTGTTCAGGATGCCTGAGTTTGGGACCAACCTGGCAAATGGAAAGATTATCGTGGCGTATGCGGGTTCCAGGTTTGATTCACTTGGTGAAAGGTGCAATGGCGTGATTGTAAGCTATTCTGATGTCGGCGATTTTGCCCGGGATGCTTTGGGAGGAGTCCAGGTATGCTTTGCAGGCAGGTACGGCGATTTTGCCATGCGTGCAAAAGGCGGCGTTCAGGTCGCGCAAGGCAATTGCCAGATATTTGGCGCGTCAGCAGAGGGAGGGGTGGAGATTGACCTTTCAGGAAAGAACAAAGACCTTTTTCCATTTACCAGCGGGTTTTGTTTTGCTGACTTAGCAAAAAATCGTATTGACCGGCGGCTGATTGGCGAAGGGGCGGATTATTCAAAAGCGCACATCATAGTAAGAACATCAAGGGGCCATAGCAGACAAATTAAAGAAGAGAGAATGAGGCCACTCTCCCGGGAAGCCACTGAAACTGCCAAGGAGATGGAGGCGCGCGCCCACGGGATTAGCTTTATGGAAAACCTTACCCTGCCGGGAGGGCTTGAGAGAGTGTTTGCCTACGACTGGAGTTCCTACCAGAAGGACATTGAAGGATTGGCAGCGCAACTAAAAGGATATCTGCTGAAATGAGCGAGGACAATGGTGCATGCGCTGAATTTTTACGGAGAAATTGGACTGACTGATAAAGTGAAATGTCCTGATGCGAAGGAGGTGCGCCATGGTCTTGGCTAGGCTTAACAGCAGGTATGGCGAGATGAAGCTGGCTGGTACGGTAAAGCGCCCTGATGTGGCTGAGGATGTTGTGACGACCCTTCTTTCAGCTTATCAGGTCTGGAGGCAGGTCGTTGGGGATTCAATGTCAGGAGTCGGAAGGTCTTATGACTTGGCTGTGGAGGTTTTGCGGCCGCACAAGGGGCTGCTGGAAAGCATGGAGAATCCTAATATGCTGAAGCAGGTTACGAACCGAATTTCTGATAATCCTGAAGTTGACTCATTGTATCTCACTGATTCAGCAGCGGCCGGTTTTTTAGCTGCCGCGCTTAACCTGAGTGGCATTGAGCTGTTTGCTGGCGTGTTTTCCGGCTGGTGGTCGGTTGGCTACCGCCTTCCAAGGGGCAAGAAGCTTGTCGCCCTGCCAGGCTCTAATATTCTCGCGTTTGGAGAAGAAGCTGAAGGAGAGGTGTATAACTTGGGAAGGGTGGCCAGTTTGGGTGAGGGGGCTAAAGGCGGATTCATGATAAACAAGGGAGACGCGACACATATTGCGGGACCTGGCTCAAGAGACTGCTTGTTGTTCAATGACGGGACGACTGTAGAACTTGGAATTGGATGTCTCACTGGAAATGTGCTTATCAATTCAAATTCCGGAAATATCAAGGGACAAACTGGCGCATTCTTGCACCCCATGTTCTATCTTCCAGAAGGATGCACGGGCATTAATTCGGGGAGAACGCCTGAAGGATTTGGTTCGCGAAACGGCCAGGAAAGCTTTGCCGTTGATTTCGGCAGGCAATATTCATCTGAGAGGCGATATAAGTTATTGAATGTCCATCTTTCTTATCTGACTCTCGAAGGTCGCGTTGCAGTGAGACTGGACTACCCAAGTTATGCCTGCGAAGTTCTTGACGGAGCTGAAGTGCCGAGGCTGCTGTCCAGCCTTAAAGCAAAAGTCGGTAAAGCAACAAACGCCTGCAGGGACGACGCTAACACCGAGGAAATGGTAAAGCGCATGACCAGTTACAACTGGACCGGCTTCAAATCCAGCGTGCTGCATCTTCGCGCCATGATTGAAGAGGCGGTGAAGGAATGATGCAAGCGCTAACAGGCAGGTATGGCGAAATGCCTCCCGCTGGTGAAAGGCGCGCTCCTGAAGTGCGCGTTGACCTTGCCGAGACTGTTGTGAGCGCGTATGAGGCTTGGAAGCAGGTGGCTCAAGCCGATGAGCTGGAATTGGGCTATCGGGAAGCGTTGCGGCTGCTGGGGCCTTATGCCTGGGAACTGGCTGGAGCGACTAAGAGAGATTTTGATGCGTTGTATAGCGTGATGGCCACGCCGGGTAGCGAGCAGCCGGATGGCGTTTTCGTTACCGCTGCTTTCAACTTGAGCGGGCTGGCTGTGTTGACTGATACAGGCCATGAAGGGATTGGCTACGGGCTTTCGCAAGGGAAGACCCTGGTAGTGGACAACAAGGTGAGGTTGAAACGTGTTGGAGATTATGCTGCTGGCGACATGGCCCTTCTGGGAGATGCTGAAAGGTTTGCTGAATACTCTTTTGGGGGCGTGCAAATCAGTTGGGGCAAAACATTATTCTTTGGTGAAGGATCCCAGGGAGGGATCAAAGCAAACTTCGGCTGGACAATGAGAATAAGGGCAGCTAATTGCATATTCATGAATGTCGGAGAAGCTGAATCAATCGATTTGAATTTCAATAGAGTAACAACTATAAACCTTGGCCGTATCGATACTGTTTGGCGGTTAACTCTTCCATACAGTTCTGTTCTCATAAGCAATGGAATCATAGGAACAGTGGAATCTCCTTCACCGAAAGGAATGAACGGTTATGAAAATTTTGTCAACCTTGGCAAAGTTAAAAGACATTGGCGTCCTTTTACAACATTTTGGGATAATATTACGACTTTTGGGAATGGTATGCCAGCTGTGGAGGCATTCCGCGATTTTGTGTCAAAATTGCTGCCAAAGTACCGGGCTGTCAGTAGTCTTCTTTCCGACGTCCAGGGCTTTGAAGCTGTTGCTGGCATGCGTGACAGGCCGGAGGAAGCGCTTGCGATGGTTAATGCTTACGATTGGAAGAGGCTGGAGGTACGGCTGCGCGCTACAATGAACGGTGATGGGCGTGGTTGAAGCGGCACTGCAAAGGTATGGCAGCCTGGGGCCGGGCGAGGAGAAGAGGGTTCCTGTAGTGAAGGAGAATCTTGCTGACGTGCTTGCCAGCGCATTTGCAGTGTGGCGTGGTTTTTTTCCCAATGGTATCAGCTACGATAGCATTGAGACTGCTTACCAGGAAGCTGTGAAACTGGTTTCCCCTTATGCCTGTTTATTTTCAGGGATGAGCGCAGAGGAATTTGATGGGATAAGCAGGCGTGCAATTCTTCCGCTTATCCGGACGTCATCCCAGTTGCAATGGAAGCCGTATTCTTTATCTGGACTTTTTCTTTCAGCAGTCCTTAACCACACTGGTTTGGAAGCCATGGCAGGGATTTTTGATAAGATAGAATATCTTGGGTATCGACTGGAGGAAGGAAAGCTTCTCGAAGTCCAGTCTGGCTCAGACGTCGTCTGTTCGGGGCTGTATTCACATGGAATCATCTTAAACTATTCAGACACATATATGATGGCAGAGAACGCACTGGGAGGCACTCAGATAAACTGCGGGCGGGTGACTCTTTTTTGCCTGGGTTCGGAAAACACCACGTCTATAACTTTTAGGACGGGTCATTCTCTGAATGCTGGTATCAGAAGACTCCGAATGAGCGGCCTTGAGTTGATTATGAACCTTGATGAAGCGCCTGATATTGCTTTCCATTACAGTGAACTGTTTGGCAGGGCATCCTTTAATGAAATCGAGCCGTTCAGCAGCCTGTCCAGGCAGGCTTTAGAGATTGCCCGTCAGCTTTCATGGCTTCCTGCTTCAGATGGTGTTGACTTGTCGGTGCATCCTCCCGCTTACTGGCGAGGCATTGATGTGCAGTTGCGGGGCATCCTGAAGGAGATGGATGACGCGGTTGCGGGGTATAAGGGAAAATGACGCTCACTTTAAGCCGATACGGCCAAATGGACAAGTTAGGGGAGATGCATGTTCCAAGGGTTGGCTCTTCCCCTGTTGACATTTTATTGAGCGCGTACACTCTTTTGAAACAGGTTATACCACCCTACACGGCGCCAGGATTGAATTACTTGGAAGCTGTGAGGCTTCTTGCTCCGCATAGAATCTCTTTGGAGTCTGTTACTCAGGGAACGTTTGACATTTTTTCCAGCAAACTGGCTTCTGCGCAGGAGAGTGAATATCTGCGGGAAATGGGCGTCTTCATATCTGCTGCTTTTAACCTGAGCGGGCTTGCCAAGCTTGTTGACACTGGCCATGAAGGGATTGGCTATCGGCTTGCGGAGGGAAAGCAGCTTATAGTGAACAATAAAAATCGCCTGGTATTCGTTGGTGAAGAAGCTGCTGGTGACATAGCCCTTCTGGGTGACGCCGTGATGTTTGCCGATGGTTCACGAAGTGGTTTTCAGGTAAGTTGGGGAGATACCAGCGGGTTTGCGAATTTGTCCACTGGTGGAATAAAAATAAACTGCAATAATTCAACCGCCTTTGGTATCAGGGCAAAAGGTTGCTTTCTGGTAAGCTACTCTCCTGTTGGTTCGTTTGGCAGTTTGACTGAGGAGGTGGTATTGCTTAATTATGACGCAGCAAGATTCTTCGGATACGATACGAAACAGGTGTTTAAGTTCGACGAAGGTCACGTTTCCTTTCATCCAGATAGTTCACTGATTGCAAACTACTTCTGGAAGCTTCAGAAGGATAGAGAAATTCGGAAGCTTCTTGAGGGCGTGAGAACCCTTAAAGCTGTTGCTGGCATGCGTGACAGGCCAGCGAAAGCACTTGCGATGGTTAATGCTTACGATTGGAAGGGGCTGGAGGTACGGCTGCGCGCTACAATGAACGGTGATGGGCGTGGTTGAAGCGGCACTGCACCGCTATGGCGGCATGGAGCCAGTTGGCGAAGAAAGGCGCCCCATTATGAGTGAGAATGTTTTTGACGTCCTTTCTGCCGTTTATTCGGTGTGGAAGCAGGTTGGCACTTCAAATGCCGATTCGGCTTATCGGGCAGCTGTTAAACTGCTGGCGCCTTACCGGAAAGCGCTGGAGGGCGTCACCCAGGAGATGTTTGACGAGCTGTTTGGAGGCGCAAATGCGGAGCATGGCATGGCCGGGGTTTTTGCCACGGCTGCTTTCAACCTCAGCCCGTTGAAGGTTCTGGCAGACAATAAAGGCTTGGGAGGCATTGGCTATCGGCTTGCAAAAGGCAAGAATCTGGTGATGCTTCCGGGCTCTATAGTTGGAGCGCTTGGCTTCAGGAGCGAAAGCGAAGGAAACATATTCAACTATGGCGATGCTATTGAACTTGGAAATTCACGAGGCGGGCTTTGCGTAAATTACAAAATGGTTGCGGTATTTATATTGGCAGCAGGTTCAGGAACCTTCCTTGACTTTGGCGGGAGCATCACCATGCCGGTTATGCAACCGGATGGCATGGTTTTTGTTACCGTTGGAACTGGCAATTCAGTGGGGACAGTTATGCGAGGAGGTGTTGCGGTTAAAATAGGAGGAAAACCTTCAAATATTGGCATTGGAATGACTGGAGGTGTCTGCTTTTACCCGAACGCAATCAACGGAGTTCAGTATGTGTCCCCGGCAACCGGGGGTGTGATGATTTCAGGAGATGCGGTTTTCAAAGGGACTCCAGGTCTGGAGTCTGTTCCAGTCACAGGCCATGCAAGCGAGCGCGTTCTTGCCCTTGTCGAAAAGCTTGAAGGGCTTGTTGACAACTACCCGGTATTTGAGCGGTTCAGGGCCAGCCCTGCCGGCTTGTTGGATGCTGTTAACGGGCGCGACTGGAAGGGGATGGAGAAGCAGGTACTTGCTGTTGGAAAGCAGATTGAAGCGGTGGTGAGTGAATGATGCCTGGGAAGACGGCCTTGAGCCGCTACGGGCCGATGGACCCTGGGGATGTGAGAAGTGTTCCGAAGGTTGATGCTTCGTCTGTTGACATTTTTTTGTCTGCTTATGCTTTATGGTCGCAGGTTGTTGACGGGGAGGCGATTGCCGACAGGGGTACAGGAATTGATGCGTCTTATGATGCGGCGGTGAAGCTGCTCAGGCCTCATGCCGGCACGTTTGCCAATCTTGCCCCCGATGGTCTTGAGCAGGCAATCGCGGCTTTGGAAACTGAGCATAATCCGGTTTTGGGAATTTTCCTCTCTGCGGCGCTTAATACCACCGAACTGCGGGCGCTGGCTGGTGTTTTCAGGGAGTATTCCTTTCTTGGCTACAAGCTGGCGCCCGGAAAGGTGCTGGTGGCAAGAAAAGGTTCATCAGTGCACGAGCTTGGCGTGCTTGCTGAAGGAGGAGTGCTGATAAGCTATGGCATGGTTGATTCTTTTGCCAGTTATGCCAAAGGCGGCGTGCAGGCGAACCTTGGTTTTGCATCCAATTTCGGGGACTGGTCATCAAACAGCGTAAGGATAAACCTTGGCAACAAGCCAGGAACATACAGCGGGAACGAAGTGAAGAAGTTCCTGAATCATACGGACGACTTAGAGCGCTTATCGGGTCCGTCGCGCCAGGGGGGTTACTGCGATGGGGTTGACATAAACACAGGCAGGATGACCGGCAGCTTTTCTGAGGAAACTGATGATAAAAGCAAGTGCTTTGTGGCCAACTTTGGCAGGGTTGAGGGATGGTTGATTCCCTCACCGTGCGACTTTGTCAACTGCGGGACTATTGAAACTGTCCATTTTGAAGAGCATAACCCGGGCAAACCTTCCAGGTTCGTGAACCTTGGGATTTTACGGAATACATACTCCCCTGGTTTTATGCATGAAGGAAGCATGGATAGCCGTGCCAATCGCAAAAGCAACAAAGGAATTGCCCCCGTCATGCGGCAGATGCGGGCCAAGGTAAGGTGGCTTGATGGAGTGCTGTCGCCAAGAGCGGGTGCAATGGCTGAGCCGGTTGACAGGATTGCGGCTTACGACTGGGCAGGGTTTGAAGCCGATGTAAGGCGGCTTGCCGGGGAGGCCAGGGCGGAATTTGCACAGCGGTAAGCGCCTTGGGGCGAACCTGTTCCAAAAACTATATATACCATTTTCCGGTTGCCAACTTCATGGCAAGCCAGTTTCCCCGCACTTATGACTTCAAGCGCATTGAGGAGAATGCCGCAAAGCTTTGGAAGGATAAGGGCGTAGTTGAGAAGGCGATTTCTTTTGACAAGAAAAAGCCGCTTTTCAGCTTCCTTGAAGGGCCTCCGACCGCAAACGCGCCTCCGGCATTGCATCATGTTGAGATGAGGACCATCAAGGACCTTGTGTGCAGGTACAAGCTTATGAAGGGCTTTACCGTCCCGAGGAAGGCGGGCTGGGACTGCCACGGGCTGCCGGTTGAGGTCCAGGTTGAGAAGAAGCTTGGCTTGAAGTCGAAGAAGGACGTCTTGAATTTCGGCATTGGCAGGTTCAACTCATTGTGCAGGGCTGACGTTTTCAATTTCATCGGCGAGTGGGATAAGCTAACTGACAAGATGGCTTACTGGATTGACCTGAAGGAGCCGTACGTCACGCTTGACAACAGCTACATTGAGAGCGTTTGGTGGAGCCTGAAGGAGCTTTACATGAAAGGGCTGCTGTATGAGGACTTCAAAGTTGTTCCCTATTGCCCAAGGTGCGAGACCCCGCTGAGCAGCCATGAGGTAGCCCTTGGGTACAATGATGTCACTGAGCCGGCTATAACGACGATGTTCGAACTCAAGGATGCTCCAGGCAGGTATTTCCTTGCATGGACAACAACCCCTTGGACAACGCCGGGGAACGTTGCGCTCGCTGTACATCCGGACGTTGCCTATGCTGTTGTGGAAGATTCTGAATGGCCAGGCAAGCAGTTCATCCTGGCAAAGGACCTGGTTGCAAAGCACTTCAAGAACCCGGTGATTATTGAGGAGATGGCTGGCGAAGGGCTTGAGGGAAAGGAGTATGTCCCATTGTTTGACTATTTTGTCGGCAAGCTTGACAAGCCGGCGTGGGTTGTAACGGCGGCGCCATTCGTCACCACAGATGAAGGCACTGGCATTGTGCACCAGGCCCCGGCTTTCGGCGAGGAGGATTACGGGAACTGCAAGCAGCACGGCCTGGCTTTCGTCCAGCCTGTCGCTGAGAATGGAACGTTCACAAATGACGCCGAGGATTTTGCCGGCCTTTCCGTCAAGGATGCAGACCAGCTGATAATCGAGCGGCTTGAGAAGGACGGCCTGCTTTTCAGCAAGGCAAATTACACCCACTCATATCCTTTCTGCTGGAGGTGCAGCACGCCGTTGCTGTATTATGCGCTGAAGTCATGGTTCATTGCCGTGAGGAAGTTCAAGGACAGGCTTCTTGAGCTTAATGAGAAGATTGACTGGCACCCGGATACCATAAAGCATGGCCGCTTTGGCGACTGGCTTGCCAATGTCAAGGACTGGGCCTTAAGCAGGAACAAGTTCTGGGGCACGCCGCTTCCGATTTGGAGGTGCGGCAGCTGCAAGGGCGAAGCTGCAATAGGGAGCGTCAAGGAGCTGAAGGAAAAAGCGGACAGCATTCCAAACGGCGAGCTTGACCTCCACAGGCCATTCATTGATGACGTGAAGCTCAAGTGCGGGAAGTGCAAGGGGGAAATGACAAGGGTGCCTTATGTTATTGACTGCTGGTATGACTCCGGAGCTGCCGCGTTTGCGCAGTTCCATTACCCCTTTGCCAAGGGCAGCAGGGAACTCCTTGAGAAACACTTCCCGTACGGTTTCATAGCAGAGGCCATTGACCAGACAAGGGGGTGGTTCTACACCCTGCACGTGCTTGGCACTTTGCTTTTCGACAACCTGGCTTACAAGAGTGTTGTCTGCGCTGGCCATGTCGTGGATGAGAGTGGCGAGAAGATGAGCAAGAGCAAGGGCAACGTGCTCAACCCGTGGGAAATGTTCGGGCAGGTTGGGGTTGACGCTGTCCGGCTACAGTTCTGCACCACGTCCCCGGAGATGCCGAAAAGGTTCAGCGCAGCCCTTGTAAGCGAGGGCGTTAGCCAGTTCCTGATAGTGCTGTGGAACAGCTGCTACTTTGCATCGGAAGTCCTGGCAAAGGCGCCTTCAGCCAGGGACTTCCCGAACGCAACAGAGGACAAGTGGGTCATATCGCGGGTGAATTCTGCCCTGGTGGAAGTTGAAGAAGCCCTTGGCAGGCATGAGTACCATTTCTGCGTCCAGGCGCTGAAGTCTTTCGTCATTGACGACTTCTCAAGGTGGTACATCAGGATTATCAGGGAAAGGGCATCGTCCCCTGACGATGCCCTTCATTACACCATGAGGTATGTCATCCTGAGGATAGTAAAGGCGCTTGCGCCGTTCGCGCCTTACATAAGCGAGGAAATTTATCAGCTGCTTGCCAGGGAGAAGGCGGAAAGCGTGCACCTTTCCGAGTGGCCAAAGCCAGAGGCGATTGACGCAGTGCTTGAAGGGGAAATGGCCCATGCCAGGGCCGTAGTGGAGGCAATCCTCTCGGCAAGGGACAAGATTCAACGAGGGCTCAGGTGGCCGCTGAAACGGGCTTCAATTGTAACAAAGGACGAGAAGGTCAAGAATGCAGTCAGAAAGCTTGCGGCAATAATAAAGTCCCAGGCCAACGTTAAGGAGCTGACACTTTCAGACGAGTTCAAGGAATCCAAAAAAAAAGTCAAGGCTGACTACAGCAAGCTTGGCCCGGTCTTTGGCAGCATCACGCCCAAAATCATAGCCAACCTTTCCATTCACGGCACTTCAGCGATAATGAACCACATCGAGGCAGAGGGAAGCTTCCGGCTTGAGATTGACGGGCAGATGGTTTCAATCACCAGGGAACACCTCATAACCGAGATTGAGATTCCGCCAAACTTTGCCGTTGTGCAGTCCACCTGCGGGGAGGTTTATGTTGACACGGACATGACGGCAGAGCTGGAGGCTGAGGGATACGCGAGGGAGCTCGTGAGGCATGTCCAGCAGGCAAGGAAGGAGATGGGATTGACAAAGGAGCAACCCATTGCTGTCACACTCGTGATTCCCCAACAGATGCAACTGCTGAAAAATGCGGTGAGCGAAAGCGCTGCCGATGTCAAGCTGAAGGTTGGGGCTTTCAAGTTGGAAATTGCCGAAACAAGGCCAGAGCATGGCAAGTTTGACAGTGAAACGGTCGCGAGGATTAAGGGGCAGAATGTGGAGATATTTCTGGTGAAGGGGTAGGAAGCTGCTGTATCCTTGGCCAGATGCTCTCATCAAGGATGTACCCGACGCATCTTGGGCTCCCGCACCGGCAGGGGTGGTCCCTGTAATTAAGAAGGTCATCGTAGCCGTAGTTAAATGACAGCTCTTCGCCTTTCTTTATGTCCCTGGCTGCAATAATCCATATGTGCCTTTCAGTAATCTCAACCTTGCAGTTGGGCGAGCAGGAGTGGTTGATGAAACGGGCGGGGTTGTTGTCAACGTTGCCATCAAGGTCATGAGTTTCGTCCATCTCAAAAACATACACCATGCCTGAGCCGGTAATCCTGCCCTGTTCAAGCTGCGCATTGAACCTGCGGTCTCCCTCCTCACGTGAAATAATCTCGCCAACGTATTCTATGACGCGGGTGCCTGAGGGGATGTCTGATGCGGCATAACCCCCTTTCCCATGAATGCCGGAATCTCGCACAACAACAAGCTCTGACATCATGGAACCTCCTTTTTTTTACCGTTTTTCAATTGCGTAAGTGTGCGTAACATATACAAACTGCGGCTTGAACTTGAGTTTGAATTTCAGGAGCGGCATCGGGCTCCCCCCGAAGTCAACAAGGCCGTAGCCGTTTTCCTTCAGCCGGTTAAGGTCGTCAAGGTTTGCAATCTCGCCAAGGCCTTCAAAGCCGTAGTTGCTTATGCCGATTGCAGAATAGTACGCGCCCTCTGAGTTGGGTATTTCCCAGCCGGCAGTTATGGTGCAGGGTTCGCCATCCACGACCAGGGTTTTTGCAAACCTGGAATCCTCAAAGCCCAGGTCAATCATCTTAAGGTATCTTTCGTAGTAGGCAAGGTTGGAGTCCTTCCTGTCAGAGCCGAGCCCAAGCAGCTTTCTGCGCACGACCCAATCGTTCACAATGCCTTTCAGTCTTTCCTTGTCAAGCCCGCTGCTGTCAACAACCTCAACGCTGTGGCCTGCGTAGAACCTGTTCCTTATGTTCCTCAATTTCTTCCACTGCTCACCGCCCATTTCGCTGCCGTCCCATTTTCCCATGTCAAACACCGGCCAGTAGAGAGAATACCTGGGCGTCAGCGCCCTGTAGCCGTTGGCAGCAAACTCCTTCCGTGTTTGCAGTCTCAGCGCTTCATCCTGTTCAACAACAAATTTCCTCACGTCCAGCTTCCCAAAGCAGGTATCCAGCGCCTCCTGCAGCACTTCCACCTGCTTTTCCCTGGGGGCGAGCGCCTCGGATATCATCGTGACCTCAGATGCCTTCTCACTGTAAGTCGCAAATACACCGTAGCCCTCACTTGACTTGAGAAAAATGCCCTTTGCGCCAAATTCAGCGGTGGTCAGGAAATAGGAGTAATTGTGCTCCGGAGCATGCCCGAATTCACTAATGCACCTTCTTATTTCTCCGCCGGATTTTTCCGGTTCCATCACTAATTCCATATGCGTGATTGGTTTCTTTTGCAAGGCCGGTATTTAATTTTTACCAATTTTTTTTGCTGAAAAAAATTATAAACAGCGGTAATGGTTGTTAACGGCAATGCAGAATGAACTTAGGGAAATCGCACTTGCTGACAAGGAGCTGTTCAACAAGACCTTTGCGCAGGTAAAAGAGCCCCTTGCCGACACGACATTCACGATGCGCCGCATATGGGCAGGGCCTTTGAGGCACACGTGGACCGTTATCAACGGCAACCTGTGCGTGTTTGGCTACGACAAGGGGCGCTACGTGGTCTGGGGGCCTCCTGTCGGCGGGGAGAAGCTTGCTGAAACCATTGTTGAATGCTTCAAGATAGTGGATGAGCTGAACAAATCTGCCGGAGCAACGGCAAAGCCTGCCGTAATTTACCTGCCCCAATGCCTGAAAGCTGAATATGACGAGGTTGCCGGTAAAACCGGGGCGTCGCTTGGCTACTGGACACAGGACTATGTCTACGAAACCCGCAGCCTGATTGTGCTGAAGGGGAAGGAGTTTGATTCCAAGCGCAATAAGGCCAGTTTCTTCATGAAAAACTACAACCTCCGCATTGAGGAATTTGATTCCTCAAGCCACCTGAGCGACTGCCTTCAGCTCACCGAGCTGTGGAACTCAGGGAAAACAGAGGTTAACGACGGCTCATACGGCCATGAGCTGGAATCTGAGACAGAGACTGCCAGAACGCTGCTGAAGCTCTCAGAAGCGCTTGACGTAAGGGGGATAGTGCTTAAGGTCGACGGAAGGGTTGTCGGCTATAGCATTGGGGAGCTCCTCAGAGATGGAGTGGTAAGCAACATAGTTGAGAAAACACACCCTGCAATCAAGGGCGCAGCACAGTTCATTTTCAGGGAATTTGCAAGATTCTGGGCAGGCCTTGGCTGCGAGTTCCTGAACGCGCAGGACGATTTTGGAGTTGAATACCTAAAGCGGGTCAAGCTTTCGTACCACCCTGCGCGGCTGGTTGTGAGCTATTGCCTGGAGAAGAAGTAGCCAATGAGCTTGTAGACCAGCTTTGCAGCGAGAAAGTCCGGGGCGTGCAGGCCAGGTATTGGCATAAGCTCCGTGACGTCAAACCCGACAACGCACTTCTCTGCCGCCAGCCGCTCCATCAGGGAGAGCACCTGGTACCAGTGCAGCCCTCCCGGCTGCGGCGTTCCCACAGAAGGCATTACCGATATGTCAAAGGCGTCAAGGTCAATCGTCACGTAAACATTCCTGCCGAGCGATTTCACCACTTCATCAACCCATCCCGGGTTATCATGGATTTCCCTTGCGGAGAACAATTTTATCCTGCCGTTGCTGCTTTTGATGTGTCCGGCTTCCTCCTCTGCAATGCTCCTAACGCCAACAGAGACGACCGGGCACAGTTCAGAGATACGCCTTGCCACGCAGCCATGGTTGAATCTGTTGCCCCCAAATTCATCCCTCATGTCAGCATGCGCATCCAAGTGAAGCACGGTCAGGCCGGGATGCAACTCAGCATGAGCCCTGACCGAGCCGCTGCTTATGGAATGCTCCCCGCCGAGCATGACAACCTTCTTGCCATCGTCGAGCAGGGTTTTGACCGCATCGTAAACCCTCCCAGCCATTTTCTCAGAGTCATCCACCACTTCCAGCTCATCAAGGGTGCAAATGCCAATGCCGGAAAAGTTCCTGCCGGTTTCCTCGTCGTAGAACTCAAGGTGTCTGGACGCGTCTATTATCGCTGCGGGGCCATTCCTGGCGCCAGGCCGGTAAGTGGTCGTCGCATCGTACGGAACAGGGAGGATTGCCACCATTGAGGCGCCATAACCCGCCAGCTCATGCGGCATGGCACCAAAATTAAATGGAAAGTAAAAATGGGGATTTTTCACTGCCATGGCAGGCAAGCGATGGATGCATCATTAAAAATTTTTGCCTGAATCAGGCGTACATCGCGCGTTCTTTCTTGGCAATGACGGATGCCTTCCGCACATTGCGCGGGTAGTGCTTCACGAACTCCCTTCCACGCTCAAGCCGGTTGACCTCAACCTTTTGGGCCCCGAGCTTGTCCATGAGATACTTTACCGCGCTGTCCTCGCTGAAGTACTTGCACGAGAATATGTCAAATGACGTGAAGCCGTCAGCCGGGAAGGTGTGAATGGAAAGGTGGCTCTCAACCAGTATGACAAAACCAGTAAGGCCCCCCTTGTCAAATGATTCCTGCTGGGCAGGAATCTTCGTGAGCTGAGGTGCCGAGAATTTGTGCATCCCAAGCATTTCCGGCATCTCGTCCAGGATGCTGTGCACAAATTCATAGTCATCAAGCTTACCCTTGTCGCATCCGTAAAGATCCAATGTCAAGTGTGGTCCGAACATTTTACTGCCCTGTCACCTCGTTTTTATTGAGAATAAAGCGCAAGCTACCCATGCTATCCGCCGTCCAGAATTTTCCGTACAAATCAGTATTCCTGATTATTTTTTGCTGTAACATGCACACCAATCTTTCTACGCACCTTTTTGATGTTTCAATATTGTTGACGCTTATATTTAAACTTAACTATTTTCTGAACCATCACTGAATTTTTTTTAAAAAGTTTTGATAAAAATCATGCAAAAATAATTTTTCGCGGCCGCATTCCATCATCATTCAAGAAAACAATCGCTTGAAGCCACAAGCAGCGGGAAAACCACCGCGGCATCGCCAAATATCGTGACGTCCCTCGCTTTCTCACCTACCTTTCCCCATGATTTTGCCTCGCTTGTTGTTGCACCAGAGAGAGAACCGTGGTACGGCGAGCTGCTGTTGACGTAAATTGCGTAGTCAAGGCCGCCTCCAAGCAGGTTGGAGATTATCGCATGGTGCTTTGCTATCCCTCCGCCGAGGATTATCGCGCCGACCTTGCCTTTTTTCTTTGATGTCATTGCAAAATCAATAGCCTCTATTGCGCTTTTGAGCTCGTTGACCTTGAAACCCGGATGCGTTTGCTGGAAGAATGCAAGCTGGAGTCCGACAGCGCCATCGCTTATGCCCGGGCAAAAGATTGGTATGCCATTCCGGGCGGCCTGGTAAACAAAGGAGTCCTCCGTGTCAAGATTCAGCCCTATCTGCCTTATTATCTCTGTCGCTGAAAATTCCCTTTCCCCATTGTCACTGCAGATTTTGCCCAGGACTTCGGTGATTTTCTCCTCAAGATAGCCATAGCACTCGTTCGGCACGAAAATGCTTCCCATCCTGTTGATGCCACTCCTGCCCAGACTGGCGTCGTCGGCATCGAACGAGCCCTGGAGGTAAGGCATCTTCGCCCTTGCTATGTCCTCATCAAGCGCACCGCTGCTTACGACAATGGCGTGCACCTTCTTTCTCCTGGCAAGGTCTATTATCACTCCCCTCACGCCAGATGCCGAGATGTTTGAGGTGAAGCTCAGGAAGATGGTTGCGTTCTCCCTTGCCATGTCGGAGAGTATGGTAGAGGCAACCCAGATGTTGTGCGTCTGGAAGCCGGTGTTGCAAAACTGGCTGACAAGCTCCCTGACGCTGATGTCCATTGAAAGCCGTATGTCCTTTATTGCCGGGAAATCACCTGCGTTCCAATCATGACCCATAGCGGTGCGGTGTTTGCGGCCATATATAAAATTTACCGGAGCTGGCCTGGCTTCAGAAAACTATTTAAACTCAATTATTAAAAGTTTTAATTAGCTGTTTTTTGGCGTTTGGGGCTGGATGTTGAATGAAAGGGGAAAAAGAGGGTCCAACCGGGAGGAAGGTTTCCAGCGAGACACCCCTGCTTGAGTTGACCCTGAGGAAATACGAGAAGCCGCAGACGAAAAAGGAAAGGGAGCTTGTCAAGAAGCTCTGCCTCAGCCTTGGAGTGCTCCAGCCTGGCGACTCAAGGGACGTTGTCGTTGACGTGCTGCATGTGCTTTTGAAGGGCAGGAAAAGAAAGCAGCTCCTGAACGTGGAAGACATAGAGGCAAGGATTGTCAGCAACAGGAAGCTGCACAAGCTCGCTATGCAGGGAATCGCGCCATCAAACATAAGGCGGCAGCTCAAGCGGCTCAGGAACCTCATGCTTGTTGAGAAAGTCAAGAGCAGATACCGGGTATCCGAATTCCTGAGCATGTCAGAGATATTTGCCGAGAAAATAGAGAAGTTCCTCCTGCAGGGGGTGCTCCAGCGGGTGAAGGAATACCTTGTCGCCGCAGATGAGATTTTTACAAGGAAATGACAGTCTGCATCAAGTTCCACGCCCGCAACGCTGCCGTGGCTGGATTTTTCATTCTCCGTCGCCAAAATAGCAAGATTTAAATAGAAGCGTGCGCAGTGAGAATTTTTCTCCTCGGAAAAGAAGGAGAAACCGCGCTAAACGCGAAAGAGAAAAAACAAAACGGGGGTGCACGGGATGGCACAGAAAGTTGCAAAAGCAGGTGTAAAGAAGCAGAACGGCTACCTTTACTTCGTGGATAAGAAGGGCAACATAGCCAGGGCCAAGATGGTCAGGGGCGGCAAGAAGAAAGGAAAGCAGAAGCAGGAAGTCGTTGCCAAGGTAGGCGTCAAGAAGGAGAAAGGATACCTGTACTTCATCGACAAGAAAGGCGACATNNGCCAAGATGGCAAGAGGAAGGTAAGCTCGCTGCTGCTTGCAACCTTCCCTCTCCGGGAAGATAATTCTTTACCTTCTTTTTTTTTCTTTTCATTGTGAACCTTTAATAATAAACCCGCATTAATCCCCCCTTATGGGAGCAGGAAGTGCTTTGCTGCGGATAATCATGGTATTCTCAATTGCTGCAACAATGGTAACAGCCACAAGGGTGCTCGCGCAAATTCCCGGCTTGCAGCACGCATCAAGTCCGGCAACCGGGATGAGCGTCCTGGCCAGTTACCTGGATGACGGGAAGGGACTGCAGCTCTACGCGCCTGGCAATGGCACGCCCGTGCCTTCCTTACGACTAAACCTCGGGAAGCTCTACCGCGACGTGCTGAAAGTCGAGGGCAGCACTGAAATCCTGGAGGCGTGCCTCGCAAGCTCCCCGCAGAACTATTCGGGATGTCTCAACGCCGAGTTCAAAGCAGACCAGCGGCTCCAGCGCAGGTATGAAAGCACAATGAGCGACATAACCCAAGCAGTTGAGGCTGGCCAGCAGCATGGCATTGACTACCTGAGCGTTCCCTTCATAAGGGACCTTCTATCAGAAAATTAGGCGGNNGGACAAAGTCAATGTCGCCAAGCACATGGTCAAGCGCTGACAAAGGTGTGGAAGGGTTCAGCACAACGCCTGCCTTTGCCCCTTTCTTCTTTATGTTGCTTATCGTCCTGTTGAGGTGCACCGCTGTTTCAACGTGCACAGTGAGGATGTTGGCCCCGGCGTCTATGAATTGGTCAACGTAGTTGTCTGGGTTGGTTACCATCAAATGGACGTCAAAAGGAAGCTTTGTCACAACTCGTATGCTCCTCACTACTGGCGGGCCGAAGGTTATATTAGGAACAAAATGGCCGTCCNNAATCCGCCCATCACGGTTGCGTATTTAAATCTTGCTGAACCAGCCATCGACAGCACAAAAATATTTATAAATGCTTCGGAAAGAGCATGTGCAAAATGCAGAAGCCCGATGCACAGAATCCCAGGCACGTTGCCATAATCCTTGACGGGAACAGGAGGTTTGCCAAGCGGCTGATGATAAAGCCGTGGATGGGGCATGAGTGGGGGAAGAAGAAGGTTGCCAAGCTGCTTGACTGGTGTGTTGAGCTCGGCATCAAGGAGCTTACCCTGTACGCTTTCTCCGTGGAAAACTTCAACAGGCCGAAGGAGGAATTTGACTACATAATGAAACTTTTCAGGGAGTCATTCAAGGAGCTGGAAGGCAACAAGAAGCTTCAGGAGAAAAACAGCAAGCTGGGGGTGAAAGTGAGGTTCCTCGGCCGGCTTGCAATGTTTCCGGATGACATCCAGGCAATGATGCGGGAAATAATAAAAAAGACGGCAAGCAATTCGGGCCTTGTTGTCAACCTCTGCATGGCTTACGGCGGGAGGCACGAGATAGCTGATGCCGCAAGGCGAATTGCACTGGACGTTGAAAAAGGCAGGCTGTCAACAAGCGACGTCAACGAGGAAACAATCAAGCNNCCATCATACTCAGAGCTTTTCTTCCTTGGCAAGATGTGGCCTGAGTTTGAGAAGAAAGACCTTGTTCGTGTGATTGAAGATTTCAGGCAGCGCCAGAGAAGATTCGGGAGGTAACTAGGCAGACCTGCCTACCAGCAGTTGTGCAAACTCCTTCAGCTTCTGCTTCGTCTTTGACTCAGGCAGCACAGGCTCAACATTTTCCCATGCTTTTTCCATCAGCCCGGCGGCGGCCTTTCCTGCATACTCTACTCCCCCGTTCTTCCTTATTATTGCAATTGCCTCCCTGATAAGCATTTCGTCATTCGTGTGCATGTCCAATATTTCAAGCAGCCGCTTTTTTTCTTCGGCATGCGCTGTGTTGAGCGCGTGTATGGCTGGCAGGGACCTTTTGCCTTCCTTTATGTCATCGCCAAACCCTTTTCCTATGCCTCCTTCAATGTTAAGAATGTCGTCCTGAACCTGGAATGCAACGCCAGCAGTTTCAGCAAACCTCCCAAGCGCGCGGATCTGCCGCTCAGTTCCCCCGCCGATAAGCGCGCCCAGCATGGCTGCCATTGCAGCAACAGAGCCTGTCTTGTTGGCGCACATCTGGAAGTATTCCTGCCATGTGGGAACCCGGCCTGCCTTCCCCCTGTGCCACCAGATATCGGTTGTCTGCCCAAGATGGCATTTGATTGCCTGCCGGCTTATTATCCCGTAAGCCTCTGCCTTCATTTCAACAGGGAGGCCTGAGTTGCATATGATTGAGAATGGAAGGAAGAAAAGCGCATTGCCAGCATTAATTGCAACGTCAACGCCGAAAATCCTGTGCAGAGCGGGCTTGCCCCTTCGGAGCTCAGAACTGTCCTCTATGTCGTCAATAATCAGGGTGGCGTTGTGCAGTACCTCGGGGATGGCCGTAAAAGGCAGTATGGCCTTCGGGTTTCCACCAACTGCTTCGCAGCAAAGCAGCATAAGCACGGGCCTCCACCGCTTTCCGCCCCTTTGCAGGAAGTTCCAGACCGGCCTGCTCAGGCCATTTGTCAGGGCGTCAAGATCATGCTTCCATCGCGCAGGGCCGGCAACGCGCCCAACCCAGCCGGAGGTTACCCTGCCGGGAAGAACATCATGCAGCGCTTTCTCAATCCAAATTCGTTGCCTGTAACTGCCAAAACCCATAACCGTGGAGAGTGCCAGCGTGTTAAAATACTTTCGCATCAGTGATGCAGGATTACCTGACACGGTAGTCCGTGATTTCAACGTCAGCCTTACTTACGCCAATCCGCTTCCTTTTGCCAAGCCTTACCCTTGCCGCAACAAAAAAGCCGGTGAAGACAAGCCCTCCAACAGCTGCGGCAAGCGCGAGAATCGGCACCGCAAATGCCAGAACCACTCCAAGCACGAGAAGCAGAGGGATGAAAAGAACCATGGCAACAAATCCCGATGCAGAGAGGCGCACTATCATCATGAGCCAGCTATGCCTTGTACTTGTAGATGAATTGGTTGGCCCTGCCTGCCTTCTTGAAAAGCACCTGCTTGCTCTTCCTCAGCTTTGACAGGTTGTTAATGACAGAGCCGGTGGAAACATTTAGTGACTTTGCTATCTCCTTTGAGGTAAACCACTTTACCCTATGCTTCTTCAAAAAGTCGCTAACTTCCTGCTGCCCCATTCTCTGGAAAGGGCATTGCGCGCTAATATTTAAACCTACCTGTTTTTAGATACTGTCTACTAAACGAATGATTAATATATGAGTGTGTCTTCTTCTGTGTTATTGAGAGGTGTGACCTATGAATTGCATATTTTGTAAGTCGGAAAATGTTGTCGAAAATGGTAAACGGTACAGGAAAGTTAGAGTAAAACA
>DUGG01000019.1 GCA_013331515.1 Candidatus Woesearchaeota archaeon | reverse complement strand
CCTAAATTAAATGGACTTACTATACTATGAAATCCGGCTTTGCATCCTCAAGGTGCTTTTTGGAGCGGTATCCTGAAAGGACAGCAGCTGTAACAAGCCCCGCCTTATGACCTGCTGCAATGTCATGCTCTGTATCCCCAACCAAGATTGTAGCCTTGGGCTCAAAACGCATTGCATCTACCACTTCTCCAATCTTGTCTACCTTGTCGTCAACGTCGCAGAACAGGCGCTCAAAGAAGCGGCTGCCGCCGAAGAACCTCAGCTCTTCCTCCTCAAGAAAGTTCTGCCTGTGACTGCTGAACACTACCATTGATTTCCCTGAATTTTTCAGATGCTCCAAAACATTTTCCACGCCTGGAATCGGCCTGGGAAAGCCGGCATTCCTGAAATGGCTGGCAAAAACGGCATCAATCTCATCCTTTTTCACGGTTATGCCAAACATCCGGGCATGGACCATGTACGGCAGGGTGTATGAATCACGGAACTCATCAAGGCTGATGCGGGCAACGCCATAATGCCCAAACACTTTCATCACAGTCTCGTAAACCTGCTGCAGGTCATTGCTCAATGTGCCCGACCAGTCAAAGATTACGTTCTTTATCATTTTCCAATCATCCTCAAGACCTTCCTCAGGAAGCCAATGAGCGCAAAGATTTCCCTCTTCGTCAGGAAAGACTTGTTAACCATTCTGGACAGGACCACGCTATGCGTTTTCCTCTTGCCTTTTACAGGAAATTCCAATTTTGACAGGATTTCGCCTGCCATTGAAAGGGCGACCTCCTTATCTGTTCTCGACGCGAGCCCGATGTGGCTCCTTATGCTTGCCGAGCCCTTAAACAGCTCATAAAGAAGAATCGCCACAGCATGCGACAGGTTGAGGGCAGGATACTCCATTGCCGAAGGGATGGTAACAACCATGTCACAGCCACTTACCTCGCCATTAGTGAGTCCATTGCCCTCTCTCCCAAACACCAAGGCAATGCCTGTCCTGCTTTTGTCACCGCCGAAACGCTGTGACAACTGCTGGGCAAGCTGGCCAGGGGTTATCGGAGAGCGCAACACGTTATAGTCGCTGCCAAGGGAAGCGGTCGTGCCTATAATGTAATCAAATTTTTCAAGGCAACCAAAATTTTTTACCACAACCGCTGCTTTCAGAATGTCGCGGGCATGCATGGCCCGGCCATACGCCTCGCCGTCAAGATGATTGCATTTTGGATTGACAAGAAGCAACCGCTTAACGCCAAAATTCTTCATCACCCTGGCAACAGAGCCGATATTTCCCGGGGTTTCAGGCTCGACAAGGACGACAGCAAGCATAAGATGACAGAAAAACAAGCTGTATTTAAAGCTTCAGTGATGCGTTGCCCTACCTGGCCGAAGCAGGCAAAGGGAGACTTCCTGGATGTGCTTTTGCAACTTCAACGATTCTTTCAAGGGGAAGATTTGACAGTTGTAAAATTTCATCAGTTTTTTCAACGCCAAGTTTTTGGATTACAGTTAATGCCTTATAAACTGTTTCAGCATCCATGACCTCACCTGAGCTTGTTAACTCATTGTGGACAAGAAACGCTGCTTCTTCAAACTGCTGCGCACTGCTCTCCTGGTCAACAGAATTAACTGCCGCATGACCAAACAGGTAAGAACCCACGTCAATTCTGGATGCTGCCCCCATACGCAAAGCAGGATAGCGAATCCCGGACTCATATACGGTTCTTCCCAATATTCCCAAAAATGAGAATGATACCCCAAAAAGTACATCCGTGAAAAATCTGGCCGGAGATGTGGAAACGCCTGAAAACGGTGAATAAATCGTTTCTCCCAATCCAACGCCAGCCGCGAGTCCAATGGCAGCATACATTCCCAAAATAGACAAACCTTTCGCAGGCATAGGCCAACCATCCGGCAATAGCATCATGTCTAATGGGTGGGCAATGTCAGTAAAATACCTTCTCATGACATCGGCATCGTATGCGAGTTCCCCGTCAGCTGACCGAACATCCGGCTTCGCCAGCATTACATAGTTTACATTATACCCGTCAGTGACGTGCACTATCGCAGCTGAAGACGTTTCCACCGGCTCAACCCTTGGCAGGAACGAAGGAGGGGAATAACTTTTAGGCCTTGACAAAACATGAATCGAACCAAAATCAGGGATTGGAAGCTGGTTTATTTCATGGTAGCCAATCTCGCCAAGCTTCTGCGAGAAGCCAGACCAGGCAATCCTGTCATAATACGACAACTGACCTAGTTTAATCTGCCTTGCCCCAGCAATGAGTGACATCTGCCAAATGGTTATGACAAAANNTCCTTATGCGTAAAACTGCCTCCCGAAGAAGTCACGCGGCACCAGGCTCGACTGCTCTCCCCTGATAAATGCGTTCAAGCTCCAGTCCAATATAGCATTTCATAACGGGGAAGAACTTTTGGACCCCCGAAACCTTGGCAGTCATCACTTTCTCCTCCAACCCAAAATCCGGAAGCTCGTCTGATTTCATTGAAATAGCGGCAAGCCTTGACGGCATGGAAAAATAGCCCTCAACGAAAGAGAATTGAATCTGATAATACCTTTCGGCCTCTGCCTTGCTCGGAAAAACCCTCCTGAAAATCTCATCCCTCAGCTCAAGTTTGCCAACCACATCATCCACACCAACCTGCCTCTCCCCGGCCAAAGACTCTGCAGCATCAGCCAAACCAGAATAAAAAAGTGTGACACTATCGGCATAAGCATGGTAATCATGCCTGACACCATCAAAAACCCCTACAATTTCGTAAAGAAGGTTGCAAAGCAAAGGATTACCGTCACGATATGCGTATCCTGCATGGCTGCTCATCTCAGCGCGCATCATCGTAATCTCATGAATTACGCCAGACCACTGCAAGAGCGGCTTAAACGGGTCTGTAGAAGCAAGAGAACCCGCTATCTGCTCAAGAGAAGGCGAGGAAGCGCCATTCAACTGAGTGATAGCTGCCTGCACATCCTTATCGGCCAGCATTCGCCCGTTCTCAGCTGCGCAGTAAGCCGTTATTATCCTAACATCAGCATCATCAAATCCAGTGACTAAACCCGAAGAAGATACCATTGCTTTCTTCTGAAAGCAGTCAGTATTTATTTTTATTCATTAACCACGCAAAAAAGTCGTAAGGAAACAGGGACGAAATGTCAGAAAATCCCGGCAACGGACTTGATAATCGCCTTGAATATGGGGCTGAGAAGGAAGAGGATTACAATAAGCAGGAGTATGCTGAATTTCACAAAAGCCCGGTTCGCCTTCTTCTCGCCCCTGAGCTTGGTCATGGCAAGGTGGAGCATCTTCCCGCCATCAAGCGGACCGACAGGAATCATGTTGGCAAGGCCAATGCCAAAGCTCAGCGTTGCGACAAGGGCAAGAAGCTGCTGAACCCATGAGAAAACGGCAAAGCCCGCAGTGCCCTGGTTCTTCCACGCCTGCTCCATCACGATGCCCAGACGGCCCCGGCCATCACCGCCTTGGGCTGCAACAACAATGAATTCTGAAGCGCCATCGCTGAAAACAACAGTCTTATTGGGAGCAAGGAACTGCAGCCCAAGCAGCGCGTTATCCTTCAAAGAGTCAACCGGCTGGCCATCAACAGCCATCACAGGCATCCCTTGCCTGAGACCGGCTGCCGCAGCAGGCGAGCCAGGCTCAACGCCCCGCAAAACAACGCCATCCGGGCTGAAAAAAGCAGAGCCAACGGGCACGAACACGGCAGAGAGCATGAACAACGCCACAAATGCAAGCAGGATGTTTGAGAATGTGCCAGCCGCAAAAACAGAGTAGTTCACAACATCATCCTTCTTCCTTAGCTGCCGCTCATCCGGCTCAACAAAAGCCGCGAATATCGGGCCTATAATCGCAGGCCCAGAACTCTTGATACTCACGCCGTGCGCCCTTGCAACGACCCCATGAGCGAACTCGTGAACAACAGCCACTATGAAGATTGCTATAATCCCCTGCACAAAAGGCACGAAAAACGCATCGGGAGTGCCTGGAATCCTCACGCCCGGAAGGACGGGTGTTATTGGCGAAGGCGAGCCAGGCACCGTAAGCAGCGTAAAAACGCTCTGCGCAAGAACCATGACAATGAACGCCATGCCCATGAAGCCGGCCCCAATACCGACATAGCCAAACAGCTTCACAAGCTCGGCATGCCTTGATGCTATCCGGTCCATAAGGCCGAGGCCAAGCTTAGTCCTGCATAGTGCAATAAACTTAAGCTGGAACTGGAACTTCTTCCGGTAGATGAAAACAAGCAGGATTACAAGAAAGTAAAAGCCCAGGATAAGCCAGTGCTTCAGCACAAAGCCCAGAATGCCTGATGAAAAATCCACCGCCATAGGAAAGCAAATCCGCCCTGTCATATAAAAAGCTTGCTTATCCTTTTTTCCTAAGCGGCCTCAAGACAGACGCATTGCAGTTCCTGCACTTGACCTTGCCCTGCGCAACCTTGAGTGATGGAGAGCGAATCTTGTGCTTGCACTTCCTGCACACAAAGATGTTCCTGAAAGTCCTGGCTTCCGCCTCGGGAATCTTGACCATGACATGAAAGGCAAAAGCGGGTGTTTAAATACTTTATGAGTAATGGCCCTGACACGTTTTTTTTCCCCGGTTGCCGCGCAACTGCAATAAGAAAAAAGACATCTTGACAATAACAAGCAAGTATAGTCAAAAACGGGAATGAATGAGCAAAAAGCTGTCCTTGACTAATAGCAAAGGGCATATCGCATGCTCAACTTTTTGTGCCCTTCGCTATATATGGCGGCTAATCTTCCTCCTTCCCGCCCTCGCTCTTTATCTGCCTCATTATCCGGTCTTCCATGACTTTCCAGTAAAGCACAGAAATGCTGGCAACGCAGGCCTCCTTAAGCTCGTCAGGCACTACCAGGTCAAAGGTCTCGTATGTCTCGGCGTCCATGACATTCGCCGTATTGCCATGAACAGAAAGAACTTGCGCAGTCTTCTTCTCTATGATTGGAACCTCAATGTTATCATGGGCAGGCATGACGATGATACGGCGCTTGCCATCCATGATGCCCATGCCCTCAATGCGCATCTTCGCATGGCCGTGCTTGCCCGGCCGGGAAATGTCTATGTTCCCAATCTTGCAGGCAGCGCCCTCAATCATTATGTAGCTGCCAACCTTAAGCTCGTTGCCACCGACTGTCTTGGTAACCATACTGCACACCTCATGACCTTTTTAGAAAAAAGGTTAACCAAAAACTGGCACTTTAATATATAAATTTTATTCTTCCAGCCAAGCAACACGCCACTGTCTGCCAAAGCATGGAAGCTGATTTCCGGGACTAAGAGAAACTCGGCGGATTCAGCATGAAAGACACGCCGATAATAGTGCAACCGATGAATTGCGTGAGAAGCAGCAACAGCAAGGCAGTGCCAACTATCAGGATAGACCTCTTGCTGATGGCGTCCTTCCTGAGCCAAAGCCAGAGCATAGTGCCAAGCTCAAAAAGCCAGGCGGCAATTACGAAAGGCGTCTGAAGTGAATCAATGGCAAGCATGCCGAATAACATCCCAAGGAACATAGGCATCCAAGCGAACGACAGCCAGGCAAACTGAAAAGCGAACAGGAAATCGCCCCTACCCAAAGCGAAGCCAAGCAACACGAAAACCGCAAAAAAGCCAGCCAGCAGGCCAAGCCAGAAGAACGGGCTGGTATACATCCGCACAGGAAAGTCATGTTTTCCCTTAATCATGGAAGGAAAAAAAGCCGTAAAGTTTATATTGCTTTCGGTGAATAAATGTTCGCAATTCCGGCCTTTGACGGGGCCAATCAGATTCAAATAAGCCAGGTTATAAGGATACCACTGTTAGAACTGCCCCAGGCACTGGTAAGCGAAAGTCTTTGTGAAGTCTTAACGGGCCCCGAAAATGTACCGGATTCCGTGCTGGAACAGTTCCGCCAGGCAAGGCGGCATGAGCTTTACAAACTGGACGGCTGGATGTGGAGAAAAATGCCACTTCCGCTTGATTCATACCAAAGGGCGAAATACGTTCCTACTGAAGCTGTTGTCAGGGCGATTGACCCGTATTTATAGTCAAGGACAGGAATGAATGAGCAAAAAGCTGTCCTTGACTAATAGCAAAGGGCATATTGCACGCTCAACTTTTTGTGCCCTTTGCTATAGATACGCTGGAAGCAAAAATAGGGCGAACCGCATCCATTGAAACTATTTTGCCACCGTATCCACGCGTACCATTTTTATCTTTTGAAATTCCAGGCACAAGCCGGGTCATTGGTTTAGAGAAAGCAAAAAATCCTTACCAGAACGGAGTGGATTTTGTTGTTTCCGCAATAACAGGAAGAGGCCCCTGAATGCAAGGAGGAAGGACCATGATTCACACACCGGGAACGACCTTAGCCACGCTTTATTACAGAAACAAGGACTATGCCAAAGCGTCATCTTAGGGCAAGAATCCTTTTCCAATTAAAGCGTCTCCCACCGTTGTTTTTTATGTTCCTGCCACGGATAAAGGCGTTAATCTACTTGTCAATCGTCACGCTGCCTTCAAAAGCGCGCTCAAGACTGCGGAATTCAGCGCCGTGATGCCTTGTCATGCCGCTGCTGCTTCTGAACTTAAGCTTCTTGTGAAGCAACTCATGGTACGTGAGATAATCAAGGATGTGTTGAGGCGCATCGCGAAAAAGGCTGCTTATCGTGATGGCATTGACGTGGTAATCGTAGCTTGCAAGCTTCCTGAACGAGCCAGAACCCCACCGAAGGTTGGGCTTTTCAGAAAGGCCAAGGAAGTATCTTTCATTAACCCTTGCAAAGGATGACTCAAGGGCTTCGTCATTATCATTGCTGACTGCCGCGACATCAGAGATTCCCCTGATGAAGTCATCGTAAAGCTGCATGTTCAATGTTGAAGCGCCCTTTTTCTTCAGGATTTTAACAAGAAGATGCTGGACAAGGCCAATCACAATCTCATCACTAACACCCATCCAGCTATGGCTGAAGCTGAAAAAAAGGCGGATGCCAATCCTGCGCACTGTTGCGTTGTAAGGCTTGAATTTCCCGGAGTATGAGACGGCCGCTTCGTAACCAAATTCCGCGTCCGGAAAAAGGCGAGTGAAAGACTCTTCAACAATGTCCATGCAATGCCAAAATGCCGGCCTGTTAATATTTCTTATGCTGCCTATTAATGAGAATGAACCTTTTGAGTGGCTATATTGAAGATTATTCTGCCAAGGTATTTAACATCAGTCCAAAATGGCGAAGCCTCTTTCTCATTCAAGTAGCAGAGTATAACACTGCTAAGCTCCCTTGCATCAGTTATGCCAGCCCTCGAGTAGTTGACACCAAAAAAACCAGGCTTATGCCTAAGCGCCGCATTTTTAACCTGCTCGCGAACGTCTTCAGGGTAAATAAGCCAATCCTGAAACGAATGGGGGCGGATGCCAACAATGGACATGTCACCCCTAACCATGTTAAAAATCTGCGGGATCTCATCAAAGAAATGCCTCCTGAGCCATTTGCCTGTCGAGCTTGTTCGTGGGTCTTCCTTAGGCTTTCCTAATCCGTCAAAGCCGTTTCCCACAACAGTTGAAAAATCATATTCTGCACCTACGTACATTGTGCGGACCTTGTAGACATTGATTGGCCTGCCATCCTTTCCAAGGGCTTCCTTAACGTAAAAAATCTGCGGCCCGCTTTTCTTTGAAGTAACCAGCTCATAGGCAAGCTTCAAACTTTCCTTGATAATAAAAAATCCCAACCGCAGCAGAGCTGCGGGGTATTTGTTTATGAGTGTCGGGATTTTTTAAGCCTCAAATGGGATAATTATGCCACAGCAGAGCTGTGGGGTATGAAACCCATTTGAGCAATCATCCGGGCATAAAGCGAAGCATGCTTACTTCCAGGGACATGCTTATCAATCACCTGCAATTTTCCAACCATCATCAAAAATCTGTTCCTTAACCTGGTGCCAATTCCATGGGTCATGTTCGTGTAGTTGTAGGAAGGAAAAGGAACGTAGCCAACATTTGAAGACAGGAGAATCCTAACAACAAAGTCCAAATCCTCAGCGCGGTGCACAGTCTCATCAAAAGCACCAACCTTATCAAAAACAGATCGCCTATAAAGAAGGGAAGGCGGGTCAAACGGCATCCTGAACGCTGTCAAGAGCGACCAAGCAAAGCTCTCCCCTGAAGTAAACGGAGGAGTCTTCTTGATAAAATATGGCTTGCCATTACGGTCAACATACCGCGTCTGGCTAAATACCGCATCTTTTTCAGGGTGGTTCTCCAAATATAACACCCTCTGTTCAAGGCTATGTTTAGGAAGGGTATCATCGGCATCAAGAATCGTCACATAACTGCCTGTTGAAGCCCTAATCCCCAAATTAACAGCGACTGCCCTTCCGCCATTTTCCTGCCGCAGGCTTATAAGGGCTCGGCCGGGCGCAACCTTAGACTGAAGGGACCTGATAACGGAAGGCGTAAAGTCATTAGAACCATCATCAACCACAATCACTTCAAGGCCAGGATAAGACTGGGCAAGGATACTCCTGACGGCTCCCCCGAGCCATGGCGCCATGTTATATGTTGGAATTATGACACTGACCTTAGACATACAAGCAAAATGTGGGATGCCATCTTCTAATTAAACATTTTCAAAGCGTAATAAGGACTTTTGTCCTGAAGTGGTGTCAAAATCTACGTATGCATCTCGTATCTTAGGATCGCTGCAATCCCGCCAAAGTCCTTCAATTGCGCACCTTCCCTTGACTCGGTCGAGATTATGGTGACATTGGTGCCCATCTTCTTGGCTTCTGCCTCAAACATCTCAATCTTATCGTCAGGAAGGCTCTCTGAAACGAGAAGCTTGTCAACAGCACCCTTCCTCATAACATCAAGGACCTGCTGCTCGCCATAAGTGACCATGCCCGGCTTCTTAACAAGGTAGCCGAAAAACTGGTTGACAAGCTTCTTTTCCTCGGCAAGCTCCTCAGATGCCAGGACATCCTGGCTCTTGTCGACGAGGTCATGGATGCCGAACTCGTCAGTGTACGTTATGTCCTTAACGGCAATGATCTTCTTTTTCAATTCATTTGTAATGAAATCGCCTTCTATCAATTCATGCTTTGTCGGACCTGGACCGCCAATAATCAGCCCCTTAAGATTAAGATTGTCAAAAAAAGTTTCCTTAATATACTCACCAACCCTGACATAGAAAGCCTTGGCCTCATTTTCGCGAATGCGACCAAAACGGGCAGCCGATTGCCCTCCGGCACGGAATTTCCCGGGAACATTAGACGTATGCTTTGACAGTATGTTTATTGACTTGCCACGCAGTTCCGCAATGGTGCACTCCCTCCTGTCCATCACAACAAGGCCGTAAGTTTCCTTAGCCTCAAGCATGTCGCGAAGAATGCCAAGCTCAAAGTCCTTGTCACACCTGTAAATCCTCGTCTGGACAGGGAGAGGCGGCTCAACAGACCACACCTTGAAATCCTGCTGGCCTTCCGGAGCGATATTGCCTGAGAAGACAGCAAGGCCATGCTCAGGGGTTCTGCTGTAGAGACGCAGGTGCTGGACCATCCGTTCAAGGGCGCCGGTAACATTCTTCCTTGTTGAAGCAGACTTTATGTTCATGGCAGTGCCCTGCTCTTGTTGGATGTGCTGGATAATCTTGACAATATCATAGCCCTGTGGGATGAAAACAGAAACCATTTCTGTATGCCTGCCCCTATATGACTCAAGCTCCTTGATGAACTTCTTCAGGTCGTGCTTCTGTTTGGTCGTTAGGGACATACGCTATGGTTACTGCCGAATATTTATAAACGTTTGGCTGGCAGATTACGGGCGCTTCCGATGGTTGAGAAAACCACCCGTCCGGACAAAAATTAAATTCGTAAGACCCAAACCTTCACCGATAGATTTAAAAAGGATATACCGCTCCGAAACGCATTATCCAAGGGGCTGTAGGGTAGTCTGGCTATCCTTTCTGGTTTGGGAC
>DUGG01000062.1 GCA_013331515.1 Candidatus Woesearchaeota archaeon | reverse complement strand
TTGCGTTTTTGCTTATAAAGGGTTGTGCCAGCATTCTCCGCTTTTGTAAGTCTGGTTCTTCGACGATAGTTATCACTAAATCGTCGAATGTTTTGCCTTGTATGTACCGTATTGTTTCTCCAATGCTCCACGCTACGTTCCGGAGACACGTCCAGAATTTGAGGACTGCGTATGCGAGGACTACGAGAATCATGTGGCGAGTGATTCCCGTTCGTCCTCGGACTTGGCACGCTTCCAGTCCCAGGTTCTGTTTGATGTCTCTGTGGAAAGTTTCAATACTCCATCGTTCGGCGTATGTTCTGATGATTTGAACAGCTGACTTTGCTGTGTTTGTGCTGATAAGGTAAAACGGCCTTGACCACTTCTTTTTACCCGCGTCCCATTCCCTGCTCATGAGTAGTTTGACAAAACCTATGTGCTTCATTCGCACAATTCTTTCATGAACTTGGTAAGTCGATTCGTCGACGATAAAAGTTGTGAAGTCCTTCTTTTTCAAGCTCTTGTAATACTTGTTGAGCTTTTCCTTTTCATTGGGTTTGAAGTAGGCTGCGCGGTTTGATTTAACACAGCCTATAACGTCCAGTTTTCTCTTCTGACATGCTTTGATAAGCTCAACAGACATGTNNTTCTTGCTGTACAATTTTGGGAAAATCGGGAACACTTTTTCCCTCACTTTCACGAGAGCGGTAACGATTTGATGGCCGAAAATGTAACCATTTCCGGAATGGTCCTTGTGATACTGCGCTTCTTCAATATGTTTGCCAGTCTTCTTTGACAGGGAATCATCAATGACGAGAGAAGCCTTCTCTCGCCCAAAAACATGCAGCACTTTTTGTATGTAACGGTCTTCAAGCTTTTGCTCATCCCACTCAGCTTCTGTCAGAAACCTGTTCAGGCTACTTTGGTCCTGCTTCACAACAGAAGCAGCACTTATGCTGCTAATACTCTTCTTTGACAGAGTGATTAAACCTGTAACGTATTTGGCAGCCTGCTTAAACTGCGGTTTGCTAAAGCATTTTTTCGCAAAACTTATAACTGAATTCAACATATCAACCGATTCAGGGAGCACTTGTTTCATAGATGGTCACCAAATCATCCATGGAACAGGTTCCCTATTATGCTTTCCTATTTAAAAAGAAAAACGCAAAACTTCAGTTAAAAAACAGGACAGCCGTATGTCAAATGCGCAGACAATAGCAAGGAACACAGGCCTCATCTTCATCGGAGAGCTCACCACAAGGGCGCTGGCCTTCGCCCTGGTGGTAGTGATAGCGAGGCACCTTGGGGGCATCGGCCTTGGAGCATACTCCTTTGCGTTTGCATTCACAGACCTTCTGCTGAACGTAGCTGACATGGGAATACCCATATATATGGCAAGGCGGATAGGCAGGAACAGGTCTGAAACGCAGGCATGCCTGAGCCATGTCCTTGGAATAAGGACTGCGCTGCTGCCGCTCATCCTCATAGCAGGAGTTGCGTTCGCATACGCCACAGGGGCAACCACTGAAACAAGAACGATAATCCTGCTTGCAACAGCAGGGATGGCCCTGAACTTCCTGGCAGACCCCTTCAGGGCGGTGTTCATGGCACACGAAAGGAACGCCTACTACTCGGCAATCCTGATAGCAGAACGGCTCATATTCACCATCACAGGAATCGCACTGCTGGCAGCAGGCAAGGGGCTGGTGCCGGTGATGCTGGCATACATAGCCTCGCAGCTCGTGGCAGTTGCGGCAAACGCCTACTTCGTCAGGCGAGGATTCTCCGCGTTCACGATAAAGCTTGACAGGCAACAGGCGTCTGCAATACTTAAAGGAGCTGCCCCGATATGGGCCGCAAACTTCCTAAGGATGGTCTACCAGAGGGCAGACGCGCTGATGCTCTCGGCAATGAAGGGCTTTGAGGCAACGGGGCTTTACAGCTCGGCATACAAGATAACCGAGGCGCTCACAGTGGTGCCGCTGGCGCTTATCGGGGCAACGCTGCCTGCCATGAGCAAGTTTTTCTCAACATCAAGCCAGTCACTGAAGGTGCTTTACGAAAAATCATTCTACTACCTGCTTCTCCTGGCCCTGCCGATGGCAGCAGGGCTGACGCTCACCGCAGACCGCATAATCCTTTTCCTTTATGGCCCACAATTCTCGGCAGCGGCAGCAGCCCTGATAATGCTCGCGTGGGCTGAGGCCCTCCTGTTCCTGCACCTGATAATGGGATTCCTCCTCACGGCAATTGACCGGCAGGGGCTTTTCACCGCAGCAACAGCTGCCTACGCAGCAGCAAACGTGGCAATCAACCTTGTACTCATACCAAGATACGGCGCCGCAGGAGCGGCAGCAGCAGCCCTGGCAACCCAGGCAATTGCCGTTGCCATCCTGTACACATTCTGCTCAAAGAACGGCTACGCAATCAACCTGCCCAGAATCATCTGGAAGCCGGCAGCAGCAACGGCGGCAATGGCGGCAACAATGATTCTGATGAGCAACCTGCACCTCATGGCAACGGTGCCGGCAGCAGCAGCGACATATGTTGCAGCGCTGGTGCTACTAAAGGGTATCGGAAAGGAAGATGCCAAGCTTTTAATGAATGTTGTGCTCAACCGGCCCTGAAGAAAATTGCCGCCTCATTCTCGTATGCGATGGAGAACATGCCTGAAGAAGCAAGTTCCTGAACCAGACGCATGGTGGCGTTAACGCCAAACCCCCTCGCCTCAATCCCGCCGACAACAGCGTAATCGTATCCATTCTGCCCCATGAAACCATGAAGCTCTTCAGCCGTCACGTTTGAAAAACGCTTCTTCATGCCGTACTCGGGCTCGCACCAGCCGCAGGAGAATGCCCCATAGGCAAGCACCTGGTCGGGGTTTGAAAATGTAAACACTTTTGTTCCGGAGGGCAATGTTGAAAGCCAGCTGTACGCAACAACCTCGGC
>DUGG01000052.1 GCA_013331515.1 Candidatus Woesearchaeota archaeon | reverse complement strand
GCCGTCAACATCGGCATCGCACATCAGGATTATCCTGTCGTACCTCAGCTTTTTCAGGTCAAAATCCTCCCCGACTCCGGTCCCTATCGCTGATGCCAGGGCAACAATCTCCTTGTTTGCAAAAATCTTGTGCATCCTCGCCTTCTCAACATTGAGAATCTTCCCTTTTAGGGGAAGCACGGCCTGGTACTCCCTGTTGCGAGCCTGCTTGCAGCTTCCTCCTGCGCTGTCACCTTCAACTATGTAGAGCTCGCACTCATCAGGGTTTGTGTTTGAGCAGTCGGCAAGCTTGCCCGGGAGGGAGCTTCCTTCAAACAGCGTCTTCCTCCTGACAAGCTCCCTCGCCTTCCTTGCCGCTTCCCTTGCCATGGCGGAGTTGACGCATTTTTCAACAATCAGCCTTGCAATCTTGGGATTCTCCTCAAAAAAAGACCCTAGCGCCCCTCCAACAAGGGTCTCAACAATGCCCTTTACCTCGGAATTGCCCAGTTTTCTCTTCGTTTGCCCCTCGAACTGGGGTTCTGGCACATTGACTGCAATCACGGTCGAGATTCCCTCAATGGAGTCCTCGCTTGAAATCCTCACGTCCTTGTCCAGCAGGCCGTTCCTCTCGGCGTAGCTGTTAACAGTCCTTGTAAGCGCTGTCCTGAAGCCTGACAGGTGCGTGCCGCCCTCAGTAGTATTTATGGTGTTGACAAAGCTGAATATGTTAGGCAGGTAGCCATCATTGTACTGAAGCGCGGCCTCCACCATGTTGCCATTCTTCTCCCCTGAAATGCAGATGACATCATGCAGTGCCTTCTTGTTCTGGTTAATGAATTCCACAAACGACTTTATGCCCCCTTCGTACCTGAACGCATGCTCCTTGCCAGAGCGCTCATCCATTATGGAAATTTCCAGGCTCGGGTTGAGGAATGCAATCTCCCTCAGCCGGCTTGACAGGACGTCAAAGTTGAAGTCTACGGTTTCAAAGATGGCGCTGTCAGGGAAAAAGGTGACTGTAGTGCCGGTTGAGGCCTGCCCTGGGTCTTCATTGATGACAACCTCACCAAGCGGCTTGCCAAATCCATACTCCTGCCTGCCAAGCTTTCCATCGCGCCTTGTCTCGATTGAAAGCCGGCTTGAAAGGCCGTTGACCACGGAAACGCCGACTCCATGCAGCCCCCCTGAAACCTTGTAGCTCTTCCTGTCAAACTTGCCGCCAGCGTGAAGCTTCGTCATTACAATCTCAAGCGCTGTCTTGTTGTACTGCGGCATGACATCAAGCGGAATTCCCCTGCCGTTGTCAGATACCGTGACTGAGCCATCCTGGTGGATGATGACTGAAATCCTCGTGCAGAAGCCTGCAAGGGCCTCGTCAACGGAGTTGTCAACAACCTCGTAAACCAGATGGTGGAGTCCGGAAGCGCTTGTGCTGCCGATGTACATGCCTGGCCGTTTCCTGACAGATTCAAGCCCCTCAAGTACCTGGATACTTGAAGCGTCGTAATGGTCAGTCGTCTCCTTTTCGTTTTTCGAATCAGCCATTTTTAACCCCAGAAGCTGCTTCCTTTTCAATGCACCTTTTTTCGGCGCTTCCCGAAGCTTTTTGTCGTCGGAAAACTGTGCTAAAAAGGCAGGTTCGGCTATTTAAATATGTTTCTATTGCAAAATGTTAAAAATAGCGGTTGATTCCTGCTGGTAAAATGGTAAAGGCACCGAGCCTGGATGAGCTGAGGAGCTGCAACGAAACACTTGAAGACACAATAAAGCTTTTAGTGCGAAGACGTGGAACCAATGATGGCGTCCTGGAGGAAGCCGCGAAGTACTACGAAGGCATGCAGGCCAACCTGAACCCTCTTGCACTCCTTTGCGGTAGATTGTGGGCTTGGAGGACAATCCATTTTTCTTTCGCGGGAATGGATGTCAGGGGCTTTGACAAGGTTGAGCCATTCCTCAGGCAGGGCAAGGCAGTAATCGTCCCAACACATCTGTCATATTTTGATTTACCTCCGGTCATAGGAATCCTGACCGGCAACGGCAGGAATTATTACATAGGAGGCGATAACGTGGTTAAAGTCTCCGGAGAGGAATCCCAGCTTTCATTTATGTCAAAGTCAAAAGCAGAATTTGCAAAATGGCTTTTGATAAACATGGGCCTTGTCAGGATAAAGAGGGAAATCAGCGAAGATAATGATGTGTTGAAGGCGCAGCTTCTCATTGCATACGATAAAGCGTTTACCAGGCAAGGTATCAACCAGGTAATCCTGTCTGGCGTTGGAAGGTCAAGGGACGGCCAGGTCCATCCTTACAAGTCAATACTGAACAGGATGCTAATCGGTGAAGCAAGTGCCATAGTGCCTTTGGGAATAACCCATGATACCATCCCTGAAGACTGGCTGTTTGTGCACAAAGTAGAACAGAAACAGGCATCCATTCATACGGTCTCGCCTCTCCAAAGATGGGACATGCGGTATGGCAGGATTCACGCTGTATTTGGGGACCCAATCATAGTATCGAACTACCCAGCACCAACTGTCAATGGTAGGGTGCCAACGACAAACATTGCCAGACTTGAAAGGGCGGTAACCGAGGCGCTGTATAAGTTGATGACGCTAACGCCAGCAA
Organism: Candidatus Woesearchaeota archaeon; assembly: GCA_013331515.1. Classification (GTDB taxonomy): domain Archaea; phylum Nanobdellota; class Nanobdellia; order Woesearchaeales; family UBA10216; genus UBA10216; species UBA10216 sp10216u. The sequence continues at coordinate 7,462 of DUGG01000052.1, read as the reverse complement.
ACCTGCTGTCAGTAGTAATCCCACAAGCGTCCAGGGAATTCATAATTGCAGAAGTAAGCGATACGGCCATGCAAATTTGCGATGCCGCCATAAAAGCAGGTATTAACGTTGCACCGCAGCTCGCGAACCACAAAACAGGGTTTGACTTTGCAAATGCTCTGGAGAAAGGCGCCAAAAGGCTTGCTTGGAGAGGGGCTTTGGAATATACCGGGATTGGATACAAAGTTAAAGATGCGCCAATGGTAAGATACTATGCAAACAGCATACGGCCAACACTGCGGGCATTTACTGTTGCCTGATTGCTCAAATGGGTTTCATACCCCCACAGCTCTGCTGTGGTTGGGATTTTTTTAATGACATGCCTCAAGAATCCGCTTGTCAGCAAGCTTCAGCTGCTTTATGATTACATGGCCTGAATAAGCGTCTTCCATTACCTTCTCGGTTTCCTTGATGACAATTGACTTGCCAAACATTGGTGCATCCGCAACGAAAGAGTCATAATAGCCGCCTTCCCCGCCAACGTGGAACCCGAACTTAATTGAATCAGCATCGAGCCGGGCAATGTTTTCCTTTGTAATCCTCTTGCCAAGCCAATCAGGGAGGCCTTCTGAAGCGACCTGCGTTATGATTATCTCATAGCCCTTCTCAATCATCTGCTTCAAGACATCAAAGTGATCCAAGCCAGAGTGAGCAGCAAAAACCTCAATCCCGTAAGGCCTGAGAGCATCCTGCAAGCTCCTTATCTGGGTTGCCTGCAAGCCAGTGCCCCCCAGGATGACCGCGTCAACTTTTTCAGATTTCGACTTCTGCTTCCCGGCAACAAACTTTTCAACAATTGCAGCCTCTGCTTTTGGGTCTGCCACGCTGCAGCCCAGCAGGTAATGCTTCAGGCCCAGTGCCTCTGCCTGGACTGGCGTATGTTCAACAGTGGCGAAATGAAACAAGTAGCAGTCAGTCCTCGTCGGCTTCACAGAAAGAAGGTATTTGATACTCCACCCTTTCTCGATAGCGTGCTGCACAGCATAGTTGCTGTCTTTCCCGCCAGAGTACATAACTGCGACGTTCATGCCAGAAACGCAAAAGGCAGTCGCTTATAAATTTAATGGTATGACGGATTGGAACGGCTGCTCGCCGTCACCCACCGGAAGGAAATGACCCATTTTCAGCAGATGACACGAGCCTGAATTGAAACTTAAACGCTTAAGAGCGTCATATAATGAATGAAAATACCGTGAATTCATGCCCATCCCTTCAGGCCATGGGGACAGCCAAGCCACTGCAATGTTGGTGACAGTGCCTTCAAGGGTGAATCCTTCATCTGCCTGGGCAAGGGTGTAACTGGCTTCCATAATCTCGGTCCCATACCTGCCTTTAATCGCAGCTACAAAGTCCTTTTTGGAATCTGATTTTACTGACAACCCTGTAACGCGGTTAAGCGTCGGAAAAGCCAGGAGCATCTGCGGCTCAAGAAGGTAAGAGCGCGGGGGAGATTCAAGAGAAATCCCATTTTTTTTAAGGAAAGCATCAACATCAAAAGTGTCCAAATCAGGATATCTCGTCTCTACCCGCTCCAGCAATTCCACCATATCCGGCAAGGTTGCTAAAGCAACTTAAATAAGCTGCCTATATGCAACATATGGAATCCTACTTCCACTTGATAGAGCAGCCAATCACGGGAGCAGTCTTCCTTGTCACTTCCCTTCCTGCCGCCAGTTCTGAGAGGGCGCTCCTCAAATAGTGCTCGGTTGCCGCTGCCTTGTTCTCCCAGTTGTTGTCAATGCCGCCCTGGTATGCAAGCTTGCCTGACTTGTCGAAAACGAAAACGTGTGGGGTGACCAAAGCGCCATAGGCCCTTGCTATGTTCTGGCTCTCATCACACAAATACGGGTAAGGGTAGCCCTTCTCCATTGCCCTGGTTTTCATGTTCTCAAGGCTATCCTGAGGGTATTTTGACGAGTCGTTGGAGTTGATGGCGAAAAAAGCCGCCTTTGCAGAAAATTCCCTTGCCATGTCAATAAGCCGCTGCTCATACGCCTGCGCATAAGGGCAGTGGTTGCAGGTAAAAACAACAACAAGGATTTCCTTGTTAAGATAATACCGCATCATGTAATTCCTGCCGTCTACCCCGCGCAGGTCAAAATCAATGGCCATCGAGCCAAGCTGCATCTTAAAATCCTCAGATTCCATAAAGGCACCTCGCTAAACGTATCCTCAAATTTGCGGCTACCGCGGCTCTTTTTATATTTAACTGCGGCCAAAAAGTATATAAACGCACCGTTTGCTCACCTTGACTATTGCCTCGGTAGCTTAGACGCTGCCAACAGCGGAGCAACAGGTGGAGCGGATGGCTGTTATCTTGCGCTTCACGAAGCGAAGGAAGATACCATCAGGTCGGCAGTTCGAGTCTGCCCCNNAACTTTTTGTGCCCTTTGCTATATCTAAGCCAAATTTTCTCCAAAGGGTACCAGTGGTCAACCGATATTATCGGTAATTTGTACCCGTTTGTAATGCTTAACCTGCGCCTTCTTGGCGTGCCCCCAAACGAAGTAAGCTTTGATTGCAGCAAATCCGGACTGGCCAGACTGTCCTTTGAATGGAGACACCCTTTTGATAACCTTGAAAGGCAGCGAACTGTTGATTACATCCAAATGAAACTATCTGCCGATTCAAGCCTGAAGTTTGCACCCGCAGAAGGTTTTGATTTCTGGTTTGACAAGGCGGCTATGGTTGTTGGTATGGAATTCCTGAGAAATCACAGCCAGTTGCTTAAAAGTACCGGCTTTATAGTAACGGATGGCCCCCTTCGTGAACCTCCCTTCAGGCGTGTTTCAATAAGCCAACAACTCGCGCTTTTNNCAGTTTGGGTTGATACCCCGCTGCTTGCGGTGGGGTTCTTCATTCAAGGTAGCACGAAAGTTCCTGTGCAAAACTTTTTTATACTGGTCTTGCTTCATTAACTAGTGATGAACGCGCGTAAGGTTGCACTGGATGTTGCTGAATACTTCACTGGCTACTGGTATTTCAAGAACTTCCTTTCAGGATATAAGTACGCGTCTTTTCAGGAAGACCTTAGGATAACGGGCAAAAAACTTGGTTCTTCAGTCGGGACAGCAATTACCGTTGGAGAAGCCTTTCTCATTTCAATGCATCAGAGCGACTGGGCAGGTATAATATTTGGAGGAGAGGTCGTGAGAGCTGCTTCGAAAGGCGTTTTTTATGCTGTTCCGGAGATAGTCTGCCGGTCATATAGCAGCTTGGAAAAGCTTGTTGGCAGGAATAAGCCGCAAGTTTAGCGCATGTTTTCCCAAGGCAACAGCGTAATCTTTATAAAACTCCACCTTGTTCTGGAAACCAACGGGCCCATAGTTCAGCTTGGCTAGAACGCCGCATGGCACTTTTGCGAAAAGGTTCAATCCCAAAATGCAATAGGCCAGGCGAGTCTGATATTCGGTTAGCGAATCAGTCAGGCGGAGGTCCTCGGTTCAAGTCCGAGTGGGCCCATTTTCCTTCTTTACCCGACCAGGTCAAGCTCTGCCAACGCCTCGCCAAGGCCGTCGTCAATGGATTCTGGAACCGCCTGGGTTCCGGCTTCAGGGATGGTGTCAAGCGGTTCCTGCGGCTGCTGCTGGGGCGTCCCGGCCTTTTCACAACCGTAGGCCAGCAGGAGAATTACAATGATTGCCGCAATGACCGGAAGCTGAGACCTCATCCCGCCTTCCTCCCCGCCAATAAATCTTTCCAATCCTCCCTTGCGCCGAGTATTACATCCCTGCGTTCCTTCGTTGAGGAGGCGCTGTTGAACGCCAGCTTGGCCTGTTCCATCCTGACGATGAAACCTGCCACGCCTTCCCGCTCCAGCAGGCCATCCTTCATCATTTTCTCTGCCTCTTCTTCCAGATTGTAAAGCCTGAACTTAATGAGCGGGTAAACCCTGCCCCGGAGTTCTTCGCTGCACGCCTGCTTCCCTGAAGCCCGGCACATGGCAGCATCGGAAGCAATGTCGCTGATATTTAGCGCTTTCCTGACACAGCCAATCCTTGAAGGCCCGTTCGGGAATGCCCAGCACTCCTGCACGGTCAGGTAAACAGCCAGGCATGTTTCACTGTCGTTGCGCGCCTTGCACTCTTCCGGGAAGAAGTTCTCATACTCCTCTTTTTCATCCTCGCGGAGTTGGAGCCGGCAATTCACCCTGTCTTCAAGGATGATGTAGCCGCCGCACTTAAGTTGCCTGCCGGGCATCTCCATGACTGCCTGAGCGCTTCCAGCAGGGGTGCAGGGAACCTGCGAGTAGGCATAATACCGTCCAACGCAGCCGCTGTAGGAAACCTGCACCTTTACTGCCTGAAGAGGCAAAGGAACGCTGATGCGGTATTCACTTCCCCCAATACTGCTTATCATAAGCTCCCTGAGCTGGGATGAGTATGCATCCTTAGAGTGCATGAGCTTGTTCCGCGAGCCATTCAGGTCAAACTCAACCGTGACGTTGTCAGGAACAGTCCCCGGCCCTGCAAGGGCAAAGACAGCGGCCACGCCTTCCTGGGATGAGGTGCAGCCCTTCAGCGTGATGTTTACAAGCTTGCAGCTGAATCTCAGGCCCGGGCAGTTCACAGTCTTGTTCCCGTTAACCATGTCAACCAGGGTGTAGTTGCCCGCTTCAACTATCTCCGCATCATCTGATGAGAAGAAAGTCCCTTTCCATTCGCCTTCCACCTCAACGGCAGAGCCATCGCCCCTTATCAGTACAACATCATCAGTGACAGGGCTCTGGTCAAACACAAGCTGGCCAGCGTCACTGCACTTAATGCCGCTGAGGNNCCTGAGCCCCCTCCCCCGCCGCCAGCCGCACCTGCAGAAAATGGCAGCAGCACGGCAGCAATCAGGATTGCAAAAGCAAACAAAGCATTCTTCCCACACATTCCTGAATTTCAGGTGTTTGGATTATTTAAATGCTTCCCAAATCAAAAAGCCGGATAAAAAGAAATATAAACTCTATCCGGGCGGGAAAGGCGCATGCCACTTGAAGACGTAATTGACGTAGGGCAGGCAAACGCGATGCTTGAGAATCTCCCAGCAGTTGAAAGGGTGAGGTGGGCATACAGCACTTTCCGGACAAGGATGGTGTCAACCACGAGCGGCGGCGAAACCTCGGCAATCCTGCCACACCTGATAGGAGCTTCCGTGCATTACAGCCCCGCTATAATCTTCGTAGACATAGGATACTTCAACAAAGATACGCATAGCATGATTGAGTGGTTGGCAGCGAAGGGCTATGATATCCGTACATACCATCCTGCCAAGAAAGCAACTGACATTGATAAAGCGAATCCCCTCTGGTGGCTTGACCCAACCACCGAGGAATCCAAGGCTATTATCAACACAATAAAGAACGAGCCGCTTGAGCGTGCATTCACAGAATTCCATCCAAACGCCTGGCTTAGGGGGATTATGCGTTGGGAAACGCCTGAAAGGCAGAATGCGCCGTTCGTAGAATTCAGCGGGGGCCTTTACAGGATAAATCCCATAGTTGACTGGACGCGGGAACAGGCAGCCACTTACATCGGGCAACATAGCCTGCACGCAAACCCTAAACATTATGATGTAACAAAAGGCCAAAATCAAAATCTTGAATGCGGCATACTTGAGGCCGGGCTGCACTAGCCGCTCAATCCTCCTGATTGTTCAACTGGTTTTCATATCCTGCAGCTCTGCTGCGGTTGGATTTTTCATTTCGTCAACCATCAAAAACTTTTTAATCCTTCCAGCATTTCCTTAGTGGAATGGCAAGTTATGCGAATGCGCCTCCAGAATATTTTACTGATTTTGATAGGGGCGGGCGAGGCGTCCACAAGATACTGCAGCTAATTTTGCCAAAATTCGTCGTTAGTGCAAAGAACCGCTACTTTTCATGGGTTCAGGCCCTTTACGTCATTGACAAGCTTGCAGGAGCAGGACTTCTCAAAGGCAGCGCCGTAGAATTTGACGTTGCAGATGTTGGTTCCGGACTGCCAATACTTGGGGAAGAGCTTGCAAAAGAGGGAATCAAAGCTGTTTCTGTTGACCCAAACACCAGCCTTTCTGAAATGGTGGCAAGGGATTCTTCACGAAAAAATTCGTTTATCACTTCAAATACAACAGACATTCCGCTAAAGGATAAGTCTGTTACAATGGCTGTAAGCCATAACTACCTCCAGAAATCAGGCACTCCTGAAATTGCCCGGACAACCCTTGAGGAAATGATGCGCATTGCGACAGATTCTGTTGTAGTTCAGGTAATGCCCAGTGAAAACTTATGGTTCGGGGTTGATGCAACCCATAATCTGGTTTTATCAGCAGGCGAGTGGCACCAATTGGTCTCTGAAACTGTCCAAGGGAGTGAATGGCGCCTAAGCGAAGTGCACAGAGTCAGAGTTGCTGATGCAATACCGGTAGGAAGGCCGCCTGTTTTTGTTCTGGAAAGAAGAAACCATCCAGAAAATAGGGCGGATTATACCGGGCTGCGGCGCAGCACCAAAATCGCATTGTGTGTTGAAAGAGAAACGACATTTGCAAACGCCATTTCTCTCACTCGCCCATTGCTCGCTGCCTATGTGCTTCACGAGCTTGAAGGCGTTGCAAAGAGCGCAGCTATCGGAGGTGTCATGGCCCTTGACGCCGTTGATGGATGGGTTGCCCGGCGCTTTGGGCCGTCACCCTTAGGAAAGCATGTTGATAGGATAGCAGATCACATTGTTGCAGCCATAGCGTACTTTTCGCTTGGTTATCCTTTGCTGGGAATTGTTAACGCCGCCAGAGATGCTGTGGTTGATGTTGTATCATTCCATGCAGATGAGAAAGCAACAAACAGGAGAACCGTGTTGTCAAGAGCAGGGTATGGCCTTGTGAAAACCGCAACGTTCGTGACAGCACCTGTTTCCTATGTTGCAGGCGGAATACTTGCTGGGATAAGCACAGCATTTTCCTTCTACCGGGCAGCTGACCTGTTCAGGGGGATGAGCAAAAATGGCAAGTCTTGACGTAGTCAGGTTTTTCCTTGCGTCATCAGGCACAACACGAAAGCTTGCAACCCCAACTGCGACTTACCGAAGCGTGTACGAAATCAGTTTTGCGATGTACTTTAACGGGTGGAATGTCATTTCAGACTGGGATGGCGTCTGGGTTCCCCATGGCTGGTCGCCTGACAAAGCAACGCTTGGAAAACTGGAAGAGGCTGTTGCCAGTTGCAAAAGCGTATCAATACTGAGCAACTGCGACATCGTGAGAGGACTTGAAGTAGCTGAGCAGCGTCAAGAACCACCGGTCAGAGACTGGTGCAATTCCGCCCATGGCGGAATGCACAATCCTACCCTGTAGGATTTGTGGCATGAACAGCAACCACTTCTGCTGCTCAGGTGGTTCTTGACTGCCTACAGGAGAGGAACTTGATTTTCGCAAAATGATATCTTCCTCTCCTATATGCAACGGA
>DUGG01000079.1 GCA_013331515.1 Candidatus Woesearchaeota archaeon | reverse complement strand
AAACTTGTAAAGTCCGCCGAATATGGGCATGGTTAACTACTACGGAAATTAATGTCCGTGCCTATTACTTCAGTAAGTTGGCTTCCGCCAACTAATAACCACGCAACGCCGGCCTGGAGTGAACCTGCACAAGTTTTTTATATTTACAAACCTTGCATGAGCCTGGTGATGACCATGGCTGATTTTATTGCAAAGGTTTTGAAAGCGGCTGGAACTATTGTGAAGCCGGGAGTTGTCCACGCCCACTGCGACATTCCTTGCGGCATTTACGAGACTGACAGCGCCAAGACAGCCGCTGATACGGTTTACCAGATGACTGAGAAGATTGCAGAGCTCAAGGCACCAGGCGAAGACCCGCAGGCTCACAGGGACTACACAAATGCCGTTGTGAGGATGATAGCTGAGAAGGAGAAGCAGGCACAACTCTGCAAGGAGCAGATTCTTATTCTTTGGACCGATTACTTCAAGGAAGAGCACCTTGCCAGGTTCCCAGGCCTCCATGAAAAGGTTTGGAAGATAACCAAGCTCTGCTCCCAAGCCAAGCGCACTGTTGACCTTAAGGCCGCCCAGCAACTGAAGGAAGCTGTGGCTGAAGTCGCAAGGATTTTTGCCGAGACAAAGAAGTAATTCACGATGTTTTCTTTTTTTCCTTTCTCAATGCACGTTGTTAAAGGCCACAGCATGCAACCAGCCATCAACGACGGCAGCAGGGTTGTCGTCCTCAGGTGGGCTTATATCTTATCGCAGCCGAAGGCCGGCGATGTTGTCGTTTTTCATGGCAACGACGGCAAGGAATACGTGAAAAGAATAATAAAGGCAGCAAATAACAGCTGGATTGTTGAAGGGGACAACAAGAGTGATAGCAAAAAGTTGCCTGCTGTCAAGAGGGGTGCTGTAATCGGCAGGGTTATTTGGAAGTGTTGACATCCCTCATCACGGAGCATTCGGTCAGAGACCAGTGCAATTCCACCCATGGCGGAATGTACAGTCCTGCCCTGTAGGATTTGTGGCATGAACAGCAACCGCTTCTGGCTGATTATAGCATCGGAGCTTAATGATGGCAAGTCATAGTCGCTCCGATGCATATAGGAGAGGAAAAATGATATCTTCCTCTCCTATAGAGAACTTTGAATAACCCCATCATTTATGACTTTTGTTCAAAGTTCTCTTAGACAACTTTGCTATAGAACAAGAATAATCAAAGTCGTCTATAGTCAAGGACAGAAATGAAAGGGCGCGACCATCACGCGCCCAGTTTTCTTTTATGGCAAAACGAGTTTAAGAATTCTAGCAGGCGCTGGTGTGAGATAGGCAATTCACTGCGGGTTTCGCTCAACCCGCAAGGGTTCTTGCCCCACCAGCGCACTAAACCGGTTCGATTTTTTATATTGGTAGCAGGTTTAATGCTTCAAAATACATAAAAGGAGAATAAATTGCTATCTTTTTGGAGTCACTTAACAGCCAACTTTAGTATCTCAAGTATTTGCTTTCCGCTTGTTTCCCAGAAATCAATTATTTCCTTTGCCTGGGATAGAGACGCCATTACCACCCTGTAATGAGCATCATGTCTGATGCTTTTGAATCGATCCAAATAATTCAGCTTAACCTTATCCTTGATGTCCATCTCTTTCAGAAGGTCTAGAGTTATTCCATGATTGGACGGATCATAACCAAGAAGCCACCATTTCGCCATTCCCAGCTGGCGCACAGATTCATACACGGCAGAAAAAATGATTGTAGCGCTTTCTTCATTTAATGGAAAGGTTTTAGCAACCCGCGCATTTGTCTCTGCAAATGCAATTGCCGATTTTACCCTTTCCTTGTCCAACTGCTTTAGCCTAAGCTCTCCCGTTTTCACCAAGGATGCAATCGCTTCTCCTTTCATTTTTGAACCTCCAAAAACCCACTCAATACAAATCCATTTGCGATGTTGTTGAATAGACTAATGTCAACTGCATGCCTATTGAAAAGGTGAATCTGAATCTTCTTGCCGATGCCTTTCTCAAATTCTCCCAATTCCTTCAAAGAGAGTATTTCATAATTTTCGACTTCGGCAGATTCGATCGCAATGTCGATATCAGACGTAGTAATATCAGTGCCATATCGGAAAGTCCCGAATAACACAACAGCCTTAGGATTCTTAAAATGGTCAACCAGAAATTCCACCAGGCCGCTCCGATAAACAAAATCAAGATTGTAAACTATCTTGCTTCTCTGGAAATACCAACTCGCTTGATTGGCCTTTATCCGCCAGATCTTACTTAATTTTGTGATTTCAATAAAGCCACTTGTGTGGTAGTCATCCAGAATGGCACCTATGTTAGATTTGTTTACCTGCGCTTCTATCGCCAAATCACTTAGGCTAAACTCCTTGTTAGGGTACCGAAACAAAACTTCAGCTATCCGTTGCCTAGCGGTTTCGATATATAACGTTTGTTCTATTTTGTTACTTTGCGATTTCTTCATATTACATACGTTATAATATGGAACTATATAAACCTTTCGACAGGCGTTCAAAAATTTCAAACAAAAAGAAGGCAATAGTCCTGCTACGGAATAGCAAGGATATGATGCGGATCACACTCCGCCATCAGTTATGAGTTAGTAGCCCCGCCCGGATTCGAACCGGGGTCCCCAGCTTTCTTCCCAATTGCCCAAAGGCTGGTGTGTTTGGCCGCTACACTACGGGGCTATGGGTTGAAGAATGGATGAAGATGTTTTAAAGGTTGCGGCTTGGCTGGCATTAGCCGGAAGTGGACTTTTTGCTGAAACGGTTCTCATTTTTTTACTATTAATAAATAACTAAATAATGGGAAGGCTTAAATATGACAAAAAATTGCCGTTAGTGAGATGGTAACCGCTGCTGCAGACTGGCTCCTTAGTGACCTTGAATGCGTTGTGCCTGAAGCACCAGCGCTCATAACAGGGGGCGTCCGTGATATGTGGCAGCTCTATAAGGCGGCTGCTTGTGATAAGGAATTGCTGTTCAATCTTGTGGTGTTTGACACTATCACAGCCAGGGACGGCTTGTTGTTCCCGGATTTTTTCAGGGCTGTCAATTCTTTACTAAGGAATCAGCCATCAGGTTCCGGAAGTCAACTTGAAGCAGAACTCGAGGAAACTTTTTCTGCAATGCACCGCAACTGGAGTATCCTGGGGCCTTTCTTCGACCGCCATCCGGAACTACGCTACCTTAACAGGCACAGCGCCTTTGGACATGCACTCAAAGAATTTGCGGATAAGCTCCCATCATTACGCTCATTGGCTGCTCCACTATTTTGGTCTCTAAGCGAATATTGCCGCAGCAGGGATAATCTTAACGCATATGCGCTGCTGGATGAAGAGCTGTTGAAACAGCCAGCCATAGGAACGCTCTTTGAAAGAGCGGGTGGTGAAGTTCCAGGAGAGGTTCGTATCAACCTTCGGCCATACGGCCCACAGGGCGGTGAAATTGCTCCCTACCTTCGTTTGCTCAAGCACGGCGACCTTATTGGATTTGGAAGAATCGCCCGGGCTAGCACAGAAGGGAAAACTTTTGTTGCACTTACATCGCTCCAGACCGACCTGCTAAGGAAGGACAGCGTGAGGGGCATGAGGCAGGACCTTGAGCTTCCCACAACGTTTTTTCCGGATGTTAAACGGAATGAAAGTGGCGGGTATACTGTCCCGAGTCGTCTCAGGAAGCCATATCTTGACGACTACGCCTGGGTTCACAGGATATTTGATGCTGTTGAAGCCGCAACGGCCAATTTATCAAAGGTTTCCAGCATAGAAGGGATAATAGTGCCTACCACTTCATTTGAATTTTCCATTGGGCACCAGCTTCCCATGAAAGGCGGGTACGCCAGGGGGGCTTACGATGTTGTGGCTGGCGAGCGTGGCTACAGAAGGGAGAACCTTGAAAAGGTCAGATTTCCCTTAAGTGGCGGGTGGGGCAAGGGAACGTGCTGGGTGGCTGCTCCCGGCAGCTTGGCAACAAGGGGAAGCATGCGCTCTGAATCTTTCCAGTTCACCCGTGCAAACGCTTAAATATGCAGCGGGTATTTACGGCAGTATGCCGAAGGGAGAAAAGCAGCCGGTTGCACTTACCTTGCCGCAGCTCCTTCTACTGTCTGTTGTTGTTGCTGCGGTTCTCATCCTGCCTGGCTCGGACATCTACACTCAGATTCATCAGGCGTGGTTGTATAACCACATGATGCTGGAAGAGGTCATCCTTAGCGAGGACTTCACCATGCTGAGCGGTCACCAGCCGCTTTACAGTGTGGGTTCATTCTCGCACCTTCTCTCCGGGGCTGCATGGTTTGCATTCCAGAAATCGTCCGTGAAGGTGCTTGAAACCGCACTTTTCGCCGGGCTTGTGCTTGTCACGCTGGCAGTCTTCAGGAACAGGAACATGCTGTTTTTCTGGTATGGCCTTGTTTTTGTCAAGGTCCTGCTGCCGGATTCCTACCCATACCTGTTTTCTGCTTTTCTCTTCTACCTTGGCGTTTACCTCATAAGGCGCTTCAGGAAAAGCCCGCTTGGTGATGGCGCAATCCTGCTGGCTGGCCTGAACCACCCGTATGTTGCTGTCAGCAACCTTGTGACAATCTTCAGCGGCAGGTGGCTTTTGTTTTTGTTCAGCGTTGCAATAGTTGGAATTCAGGCGCTGGTCATGAAGTACCTGTTCTTTTCTGGAACTGTCAATTTTGAGCTTGACAACCTGCTGGACATGACGATAAGGTCTGCCGTCCTGCTTTTTCCGTTCATTGCAGACTGGCTGCCCAGGGGGATTGCCAGGCTGGCGAATTTAAAAAGTGCATTTGTGTTGGTGATTGCAGGCATACTTCTGGCTTACCCTCTGCTTTACGTTCCCTTTGAGATGGGCTGGAAGGAAGGCATAAGCTGTTATTACCAGAAAAGTTATGCCGAGCTTCCGCAGATTGACGGGAACGTGCGCATGGTTGACGATTGCCGCAGCTGGATATACTCTCTGCCAGTCATGGGGATGGTCTCCTCCCTGTCGCCTTACTTTGAAGGCCAGCATTACCAAAGGGCGTGGACAAAAGATGACTACCTTGCCTACATTCTGGAAACAAACACGAGTTTTGTGGTGTTCTGCAAGGAGTGCAGGATAACAACGAAAACATTTCAGGAAACAGGCGAGCTTGAAATCCTTGAGGCCAACTTCATCTCAAGCGGGGAAACGGCGAACTTTAGGATATTTGACACCCGGTCGGGGGCACTTCACCAACAGTAACCAGAACAGGGACGCATAGCCACCAACGGGTCTCAAGCAGCAACGCAGATGCCGTGAGCGGATTAACAACTAGGAGCCGAAACAATTTTAATCTTGGCAACAGCGCGACAAACCAAAAGTCACAACCAAAATGAGCGACAAGGAGATAAAGCAGGAATTCAGGAAGAAGGCTTCGGAAGAGCCTGACAAGTATTACGCAACATCCGTCCTTAAGGAAGAAGGATTCTCAAGGCGGCAGTGCGGCATCTGCAGCCGATTTTACTGGACAGTCCATCCAGACTCAAAAGTGTGCGGCGACCCTGCCTGCAGCGGGGGCTTCAGGTTTATCAATGGAACTCCGGCCAGGAAAAAGCTTGGCTACATAGAGGTATGGAAGGAATTCTCGGAGCATTTCAGGAAAAGGGGCTACACCCCAATCCGGAGATACCCTGTTGCTGCCAGGTGGCGTGACGATACAGACTTTGTCCAGGCGTCAATCTACGACTTCCAGCCATATGTCGTTTCGGGAGAGGTGGAACCGCCGGCCAACCCTCTTGTGGTTCCGCAGTTTTGTTTGCGGTTTAATGACATTGACAATGTCGGCATAACAGGTGCCCACTACACTGGCTTTGTGATGATAGGCCAGCACGCCTTCATGCCTCCTGAAAAATGGAAGCAAGCGGATTACTTCAGGGATATTCACTCCTGGCTAAAGGATGGGCTTGGGCTGCCGAATGAGGAGATTTCTTTCCATGAGGACGCTTGGGCCGGTGGCGGCAACATGGGCCCGTGCATGGAGTACTTCAGCCGCGGCCTGGAGTTGGGAAACCAGGTTTACATGATTTACGACACCAGCAGCGGCACGCCAAGGGAGTTGAAACTCAAGGTTCTTGACATGGGAATGGGCCAGGAAAGGAATGCATGGTTCACTGGTGCAGCGCCAACAAGCTATGAAACAACCTTCCCGACTGTTGTGAAGAAGCTGCAGGATGTGACAGGCATTAAGGTGGAGCCACAGCTTCTCCAGAGGTTCCTGCCATACAGCTCTTACCTCAACATTGATGAGGTAGAAAGCGTTGATAGGGCATGGGAATCTGTTGCGGAAAAGGTGGGGGGGATTTCCGCCGTGGAATTGAAAAATAAAATCCTGCCGTTGTCCGCGCTTTACTCTGTTGCTGAACACTCAAGGAGCCTTCTTGTTGCCTTGGGTGATGGCGTTCTGCCGAGCAATGTCGCTGGCGGATACAACCTGCGCGTGATACTGAGAAGGGCGCTTGCATTCATTGACAGCTACGGATGGCAGGTTGACTTGCCCCAGCTATGCGAGCTTCATGCAGAATATCTTAAGCCGCTGTTTCCGGAGTTGGGTGAAAACCTGGGAGTNNCTTCTATGCGCTCGTAGCAGAAAAGCACGAGCAGGTGAACAGGCCCCAGACAACAGCCACAGAGAGGGAATCAAAGCTTGACCTTTCAGGGCTGCCGCAGACAAAGGCGCTTTACTACCAGGACTACAAGGCAATTGGCTGCACGGCCACAATACTCAAGGCAATAGATGACAAATATGTCATGCTGGATGAAACCTGCTTCTTCCCAACATCAGGGGGACAGGAGCACGACACAGGAAAAATGGGAGGCTCGGAGGTGGTGGATGTCTTCAGACAGGGCGGAGTAATAGTCCATGTCCTGGCAGACAACAATCGCGGCCTGAAACCTGGGCAGAAAGTTGACTGCGTTGTGAATTGGGAAAGAAGGAAGCAGCTCACGCAGCACCATACTGTAACCCACATACTAAACGGCGTGTGCAGGAAAATCTTTGGAAGCCATGCATGGCAGGCTGGCACGGCAAAATTCGTGGACAAAGCGCGGCTGGACATGACGCATTACGAGCATCTCAGCGAGCAGCAGCTTAAACAGATTGAAGATGAGGCAAACAAGGTAATCCAGGCTGACCTGCCAGTGCACAAGTCATTCGTGCCCCGGACTGATGCAGAGCAAAAATACGGCTTCTCGATATACCAGGGCGGCATTGTGCCTGGAAAAACGCTGAGGATTGTGGAAATTGATGGGTTTGATGTTGAAGCATGCGGCGGAA
>DUGG01000078.1 GCA_013331515.1 Candidatus Woesearchaeota archaeon | reverse complement strand
CGAACAGGACGCCCATGTGTGCCTTGTGTATCATACCGGCAACGACCCTTTCGTGGGCTGGGGTGCCGAGGCCGCCGGTTTGGAACGGATCATGAAGCACGTCACCGAGAAACGCGCCTGCGTGCGCTCCGGTCGCGTCAAAGAACGGCGCTGTTTTCCTTCCGAAGTTGTCGATTATGACTTTTGGGGATGTGAGCTTGGCTCCCATGCGCTTCCCCACGTTGAGGAAGAGCACGTATGCAACAAGCGAGCCAAGCCCCAGTATGGAAAAGGAGAAGAACATCAGCCCGCCAAGGAGGGGGTTTTCCTTTGAGTAGTGGTTGAATGCCCACCACGGCATTATGAGGGAAGCAATGAGGAGTATTACCAACACCATGTTCTGCTGCTTGAACATCTTTCCAGCTTCCAACCTGACGCTGTTCGCAATGTCCCTCCCCTTGCCAGCAGGAACAATCCTCACCAGTGGCTGGTTTTCGTCNNAGAGACAACATCAACAAGCTTTTCCCTTGGCAGCAGCTCGGCCATGGCCATTCCCATCATCGATTTTCCTGTTCCCGGATCTCCAATAAGGAGAACATGCCTTCGCTGCTTCGCTGCCTTCCTGATGACCTGCACCGCATCATCCTGTCCGATAATCTGGTCTATGAGGTTTTGCGAAACCTTGAGATCTGAGGTTGCCTTGAACCTGAAAGCAGAATTCCCTGAGATGGCTGCCGTGTTTTGCAGTTGCCGGGCTTCGCTTTTTTTCGCTGATGCCATGGCTTCAGAAAACGCCTTGGTTGTATAAAAGCTNNTGCTTGGTAGAAAGTCTGCGTTTTGGTGCGACGGAGAGCTTCCCAAATGGAAGCGCAATTGCTCAATCGGGCATATCCCGACTTGCGTCTGACCTGAGAAAGGTTGAAGTTTTCTACTAAGCCGAATATGATGCTACGCACCGGCCATAAGCATCACATCTCATCCAAAACATCAATTGCCAGGAGCCGCAGCCCGTTTTCCAGCACCTGCTTGACTGCCGCACACAACAGCAGCCGTGCATCCCTGACATCCGGCTCTGCACCCAGAATCTGGCAGTCGTTATAGAAATTGTTGAATGACTGCGCAAGGTCAAGAAGGTACCTTGACAACAATGCTGGCTTCAACTGTTCTGCTGCAACCGCAACTATGTCTGGAAAAATCTTTACGAACTTGATGACATTGACTTCTGCAGCGCTGGTTGTCATGCCGGAATATTTAATCTTGCCAGGCAATACTTTCCCGTATTTACGGAACACAGAACAAATCCTGGCGTAAGCATACTGGAGGTAAGGCCCGGTCTCCCCTTCAAGCTTGACAGCCTGCTCCCAGTCAAAAACAAGCTCGCGGTCGTTGTCGCGGTTTATCATGCCGAACTTCAATGCGGCAAAGGCAATTTTCTTGGCGGCATCCGCAACCTTTTTTTCTTCCCAATCCGCATGGCGCTTCTTCACTTCCTCGGTTGCCAACTCGATTAGCCCGCTCCTTAGGTCGTCGTAAAAGACGACGCTTCCCGCCCTGGATGACATCTTTCCTGTCGGGAGCATGACAAGGCCATAGATGAGGTGGTGACTTTTTTCTGCAAACTGCCTTTCCTTCTCGCCCATGAGGGACAGTGTCTTGAAAAGCTGCTTGAAATGAAGCTCCTGTTCCCTTCCCACAACGTGAATGGAGCGGTCAAGGGAATATTTTGACATTTTTTTCCTGGCAAGTGCAATGTCCTTGGATGAGTAAAGCGCCGTGCCATCCCTGGTAAGGAGTATGAAGACGCCAAGCTTGTAAGGCTTCAGGTCCATTATTATCGCGCCATCGCTTTCCTGCGCAATGCCTTCCTTCAGGAGCTGCTGTGAGATTTTCCGGGCTTCAAATTCAACCTCGCTCTCAAAGTAAAACTCGTCATGCTTCACGCCAAAATCCTTATACATCTCATCAAACTCCTCAAGGCACCACTGCCGTGTCTCCTTCCACAGCTGGTTCAGTTCCTTGTCACCGGCGTAAATCCTCAGGAGCAGCTGCTTGACATCAGCTTCCAGCTTTTCGTTGCCTTCAACCGCGGTATTCGCCTGGACGTAAACATTCCCAAGCCACCGCAGCCGGTTAATTGCCGGAGGAGCGCCAAGGTTAAGGTTTTGGATGCCCCAGATGCACTTTGCCACATGAGGCCCGATGTCGCCCTGGTAGTTAACCCTGACAATCTTGTTGCCGGAAAACTCAAGAATCCTGCAAAGCGACTCGCCGAGGCATATGTTCCTTACATGGCCTATGTGGACTGCCTTATGGGTGTTTGCGTGGAAATATTCAACCATGATGATTTTGCCGTTTTTGCTGCCGCCGTAACCGCCTTTTTCCTTTTCCACCGCTGCCAGAACAGTTGCCGCAAGCCCGGCCTTGTTTACGAAGAAATTAATGTAGGGGCCTGCCGCGTGGGCACGCTCAATGATACCCTCTTTTGCAGATGCAAGGGCATCATTGACTCTTGATGCTGTCTCTGTGGCAATCGCTACCGGGCTTTTTTTAAGCTCCTTTGCCAGAAAAAAGCAGGGGAAGGCGTAATCGCCAAGCAAGTCGTCAGACGGAACCTCTATCTTGGCGCTTATTTCGCTTCTGCTGACATTAGTGTGCTCCGCAAGCAGCCCAACAACAGCATCTCTAAAACTGTCAGCCATGACAGTTGCGGGAAAATGCTCGCTTATTAATGTTTTTGTTGGCTTTGAAACCGGTTTAGAGCTGCTTTTTCTTTCGAAATCCCCGTAATTTTTGCGGGTTTTTCATTTTTCCCAGGAATATTTTTGGCAGCTCCCGCAAACTTTGCGCTGTCGTCGTGATTTCTGCGGCTTTTTCACCGGAAGGCATGTTAAAACTGCTGACTGGTGGAGATTGCAAAACGCCAAATCTTGGCGCAGGAGGTGGACAAAAATGGCAACATATGCGGGAAGGGAAACTGGAATAAAAAGGATGAGTATTGGAGGCGTTATTGGGAGGTTTGCAATCGGAAGTGCTGTTGTCTGGGCGGCATTAACTGCCGGCCAGTTGGCATGGGATAAGATGAGAAACGGCAATGCACCGACAGAGAAGGGATTTGTAGATTACAAGTCGCTTGAGCGTGTGGAAAAGAAAAACTCGTCAGGGAACATGGAGACTTACCTGGAATTCAAGCATGATGACGAGATAGATTATTTGCCTTGCATGGAGGGATATTCCGGCGGTGCAGTGTGCGGGGGAATAGATTACATTGTAGAAAACCTTACACCGCGGCAGAAGGAAGATGTTGTTGTTGGCCAGTTCCCGGACATAAGCAATGAATCAAAACGCGGCCTCGTGAAAGGCGAGCTTGACAGGATGCTTGAATCCGCTTACGGCGTTCAGGGCAGCCAGCCGCAGCAGCCTGCAATCCCACCGGCGGCAGAAACAAAAAAGAGGTGAGTGAAAATGATGGACGGCTTGAATGGCGTAGTTGAGGTTGCAAACGCAGTCAATACTGTGGGCAAACTCATTGACAATGGCGGGAAAAGTGCCGGGAACAGGACACAACCTCCAGAACAGCCTGGCAGCACAGACATATTTCTCCATCGCTCAGGCGGGAGCATCAGTCCTGCCAAGGTGCACTTCAGGGCCGCGATAGAACACATGAATGAGGTCGCGCACCTTGAGGAACGGATTGGCTACCATGCCAGCTTGGCTGAAAGCCGCGGCTTAAGGTTGTCTGAAAGCTTAAGGCGCGTTGTTTATTATGCAACTTCAGGCAAAACGCCAAAGCTGCTTAATTGCGAAATACAGCCACCTGTGCGGCCGCTTGATGAACTCGTGGCTGATGAAAAGAAAAACATTGCCCTTATGCACAAAGAAACCGGGTTTGCCATCAAGTATGCGCAGGGCATTGTTGGAGAACTCAGGGAATACCACAGGGAGCTCATGCACGAGGCAGACAGCGCAAAGGCCAGCATCTCATTAAATTCTGGAGGGCTTGAGAAACTGGAAGAGCTGCTGAGCCAGAAAATGGAAGCGCTTGAAGATGCGCAAAGGGACAGCAATGATTACATCCCCTTAATGATGGAGATTCAGGACCTTGAGCGGAAGGGCAGGGATTTCTACTATGAGAGGGAGTTGAATTCCCTGAAGCTTGTTCTTGCGCTCCAGTTGAGCGGGCCGGTGATGGCAAAGGAAGCGACCGTGGCGGCAGTGCTTCATGAGATGACTCTCATGCGTGAATACACTGGCGGTTTTATCACCTATGCCAGCAGGACAAACGACGCAGACGAGCTTGTGCCAATGATGGTGGAGGCATCCGAGGCCGTGGCAAAGTCCTATGCTGTTCTTACAAACCTTGTGATGAGGGAGGAAAGCAAGGCAACGGGTTCTGTTGAAACGCTTGTTGAAACACTTGGCGGTGTCAACTACAAGATAATGCCAAACCTTCAGCGTGAGGTAAGGAAACAAATGGAACTGATTGGGAAATTTGAGAAGAAAACAGACTATTATGACCAGGCTGCAAAATGGATTGGTGCAAGCAGCAAAGGCAGTCCGGCAGGGTTGCCGGCGGCCCGGCCGCCTTCCGAGAGCAGGGAGGGGAGTGATGTCGCTTAAGGAACACCGCATCAGCTTCCCCTGATGCGGCAAGATTTGAGAGCACTAGTACGCTGCCGGGATGGCTGCCGCGGTGAACTCCGAAACCGTCCTTTGGCTCAGCCGTACTATGTTTTCCTTGGCCTGCCTCTCCCTGAATGCAGCATCAAGGGATATGTAGGCGATATCGTTGACGTATCTCTTTTCGATTTTCACGCCCTTTTCAATCATGTTTGTTATGTAGCCCCTCACTAGGAAATCGCTTTCCTTCACTGCAACGGCTATTTCCTTGTAAGTCAGGGACTTGTCACCGCAGGAGGTGTAAAGGATTAGGAAGACTTCCTTCTCGCGCTCATCAAGTTCTATTGACTCCTGAGCATTCTCCAGCAAAGCGCCTCCAAACATCCGTGCCATTGTAAACTGGAGCTTTTCTATCTGCTCCTCCACCCGGTCAACCTTGGCCTCAAGCCGCGACAGGAGCTCATAGTTGGCTTCTATCTCGCTGGTGTTGTCGTTGATGCTTTGAAGATGATCGTCAAACTCTTCCCTAATCCCTTTCAGCGCTGCCTCAAAGCGCTGCCTTGTCTCTTCAGCCTCTAAGCTGCCAGAGTACAGACTGGCATAGCTGCTTAATGTACTGCTTTCCACCTTTTTCCACCCCCGATTAAAGATTTGCGTTCACCATCGCCGCGTATTTTTGGGCAATAGCAACCCTTGAATCCACCAACCAACAATATTCAAGAGGAACCGTCTGACTGCCAAAGGCATCTTTAAATAGTTTTGTGTTGCTGAAAAGATACTTTCGCTGGATGATTCGCTTAAATTAAATAGTCGCTGGTTCCCATGCGTGGTTATGATGCTGTCAAAATCAGGGTTGGCAATTGCACTTTCAAGGCTGAAAGGGTTTGAAAGCCCGAAGCTGCTGAAGGAGCAGTACGCAACAGATTCAGAAGCAGTAGCAGAAGCCGTCTGGTTTGCTAATATGCAGGGCGATATTCAATCAAAGGTTGTTGCTGACTTGGGATGCGGTACCGGGCTGCTTGGGATAGCGGCGCTTTTTCTGGGAGCTGAAGATGCTTATTTCATTGACAGCGATAGTGAAGCCCTGGAAATTTGCAGGGAAAACATTGCGTCTGCGACAATGGCAAAAGCGCATCTGTTGGGCTGCGACGTTGCTGGTTTTTGCAAAAAAATTGACACGGTCATCCAGAACCCGCCCTTTGGAACCAAGGCAAGGCATGCTGACCGGAAATTCCTGATGCAGGCGTTTAAATTGGCTGGTGTTATTTACTCCTTCCACAAGATAGAGACTGCAGGATTTGTCAAAAAACTAGCTGCCGACAACGGGTTTGCAGTCACCCACGTGCTTCCATTGCGGCTGCAACTCAAGAAGACATACGGGTTCCACAGGTCAGGGATGAAGCGCGTGGAAGTCGGATGGTTCAGGATAGCGCGGCTTTGTGATTAAGCTTATAAAGAAACGTCTCCCTTCTGTNNGGATGCAGGCCTTCTTGAAAGGCAGTATGGCTATTACGCTTTTAAGATTTACTATACCTTGGCCACTTTTGCCGGCTTGATTGCCCTGATGCTGTCAATCTCGAATTTCTGGCAGCAGATGCTTGTCGTTGTTGCATTATCATTCGTCTCAGTGCAGGTAGGCCTTCTGGGCCATGATTCTGCACATCTTGCAATATTCAAGAGCGCAAAATGGAATGAACTTGCGGGGCTGCTTTTTTTCGGTTTCATTACAGGCATAGGCTATAACCACTGGGTCTGGCGGCACAACGCCCATCATGCCAACCCGAACCGGGAAGGTGAGGACCCTGATGTGGCTTCCTATGCCCAGACAACTGAAGAACTTGCTGGCAAGAAAGGCACCATGAAATTCGTCTACGAAAGGCAGCACAGGCTTTTCATTATAATAACTGCCGCATCAGTAACAGCTTACCAGGTTTATGGCCNNACTGATTCCATTATGATGGGACTGCATTTCACTGTTTTCTGGGCTGTGCCATTCTTGCTTTTTGCTTGGTGGAAGGCTCTCATCATGATATTTCTCCTGAGACTGATGATGGGCGTTTATTTTGGGGCTGTTTCGGCTACAAACCACAAGGGAATGCGGGTTCTACGGAAGGGGGAAGTGCTTGGCTTTGTTGAAAAGCAGGTGTTGACGACAAGGAACGTAAGAAATGGTGCAGTTGTTGATTTTGCCTATGGGGGCCTGAATTATCAGATTGAGCACCACTTGTTCCCTGCAATGCCGAGAATTAACTTTAACAAGTGCAAACCCATAGTTGAGAAGTTCTGTAAGGAGAATGGGATTCCTTATGAGGAAACAGGGGTTTTGGAGTCATACAGGCAGATTATAGGCGCTCTCACGAAAGTTGTTATTGAATACCGGAAGGCCAAGTCAGCAACGACAATAGCACAGACCAGCTTCCCACCGAAACCTATTTAAATATCCCTGAAGTTGCCTGTGCCTATGGAAATTTCTGTGGTTGAGGAAACACCGAAACGGCTTGTTTTTGAGCTTAAGGGGCAGGGCCACACACTGTGCAACGGGCTGAAATCCCGGCTTTGGGAGAGCAAGCATGTCAGGATGGCCACTTACACAATCCCCCACCCGCTTGTTGGCATTCCCAGAATGGTTGTGGAAACGGATGGCGAGGTCAAGCCGCGAAAGGCTGTTTCTGACGCTGCAGAGTCGCTCAGGAAGAGCGTTGGCGAGTTCAGGCAGGAGCTGAAGAAGTTCCGCTGGTAAAAATACCAATACGGGGTGTTTTTGATGAAAAAAAGGGAAATGATACTGGCATTTTTTGCTTTGGCTGCTATTCTTCTGGTTGCAGGGTGTAGCCAGGACCATGGCGTGGCTGTGCCGCCTCAACCTCAGGTCCAGCAGCCTGTGGGTTCTCCTGTGCCGGCTTCGGATACCAATGTCCATGTCGTTGAGATAACGGCTGATGGATTTGTGCCTCAGACTGTAACGATAAAGCAGGATGAGAAGGTTATATTCGCCAACAAGGATGCTGCCATGCATTGGCCTGCCTCGGCAATTCATCCGACCCACAAGGTATATCCCGGTTCTGACATAGTCAAGTGCGGCACGGCTGAACAGGCGGGGATTTTTGACGCCTGCCATGGGCTGCAACAGGGCGAGGATTTTTCCTTTGCCTTCGGTGAGAAAGGAAGCTGGAAATATCATGACCACATGGTTGAAGGCAGGTACGGGACCGTAGTGGTTGAGTGAGCAGCAAGCTATATAAACAATAAATTCTGCTGAGGGTACGATGCTTACGGCCGCCCAGGGACAGGTGCTTCTTGATTTTGCCCGCCGGGCCATAATCAGGGCGTTAAGCCACAGGACCGTATCTGTCGCCCAGGTTCTGCGGGAGCAGTTTTCAGGGCGGCAGGGCGTTTTCGTCACGCTGCTGAAGGACGGCGAGCTTCGCGGCAGCATGGGCTATCCTGAAGGCACTTACCCTTTGATAGATGGCATTGTCAGGGCTGCGAGGGATGCCGCATTCATCGACCCAAGGTTCAAGCCCGTCAGGAAGGGCGAGATGCGGCAGCTGCGGATAAGGATAGACCTGCTGTCAAGGTTCGTTCAGGCAAGGATAAGCCAGTTGAAGCCGGGAAGGCATGGCTGTTATGTAGAGTTCGGCGTGTTCAGAGGGCTGCAGCTGCCGGAAGACGCAAGGAAATACAAGTGGACGCCAAAGGAGCTTGTCCAGAATACTTTGCGCAAGGCAGGGCTGGCTCCTGAAATGTGGAATGACAGAAACGTGAAGATTTACAGGTTTACTACCCGGCAGATTGAGGAAAAAGCTTAAAAAAGCAAAGCCGACCCCTTCAGTGCATGTCCTTGCTTGATATTTTAGCTTCGGTTGACAGGCGGCTCCAGCAAGGGGCAAACGTACTTGCAAGGAAAGCCAATGAGCTTGTCGGCCTTGGCAATTACCAGATATCAAACGGCTTGTGTTCCAAAGCGCCTGAAGGCAGGATATGGCGCTCCATTGGCTTGACAAAAGAAAGGTGAATGGGTGTTTCAGGACTTCCTCGTGCCGTTTGTGGCAATTGCGCTTGCTGAAATGGGGGACAAGACCCAGATTGCCATGATGGCGATGGCCGCAAAGTACCGGCACACCTTCCAGATATTCATCGGCGCAATGGCTGCTTCCGCAATAGTTGACGGCTCGGCAGTCGTGATTGGCAGTTACATCTCCAGGTATGTTCCAAGGGCTCCGGTTTCAATTGCAGCGGCAGCCTTGTTCATTGGCTTTGGCATCTTCACGCTCATGAAAAAAGAAGGCAGGGGGAAGGCCCCTGAACTTTCCAGGAGTGCAGTCATTGCCGCAGCATTCATGCTATTTTTTGTGAGCGAATTTGGGGACAAGTCACAGTTCGCTGCGCTGCTTTTTGGGACTCAGTACAACATCCTCCTGACACTGCTCGGGACGCTTTCCGCCATTGGGTTTTTGCTCATGATAATGCTGACGGCAGGAAGGTACATCGGCAAAATGATTGATGAGAAAGCGCTCAGGCTGCTGTCCGGAACGCTGTTTATAGGCATTGGCATCCTCACGCTGGCAAGGCTATACTGATGGTTGCTCACTTTCCGGGCCTGTGCCGGTTCAACAGCAGCGAGTTGCCAACTACGGTTATTGAACTTGATGCCATGGCAATTGCTGCGAATATTGGGTTAAGAAGGACGCCGGTGAAGGGGTATAGCACCCCGGCTGCAACGGGTATGAGAGCTATGTTGTAGAAGAACGCCCAGAACAGGTTCTGCTTCATTTTTGAAACGGTTTTTTTGCTCAGCTCAATCGCTGCCGCCACGTCCATCAGGTTGTCGCGCATGAGAACGATGCCTCCGGTTTCCTTCGCGACGTCTGTTCCAGCCCCTATGGCAATCCCGACATCGGCCTGGGCAAGGGCAGGGGCATCGTTAATCCCGTCTCCGACCATGGCGACGACCTTTCCTTCGTTTTGGATTTCCTTGAGCTTTGCCGCTTTGTCCCCAGGCAGGACGTTGGCAAGAACACGTGTTATTCCCAACTGCCGGGCTATTGCCGCTGCAGTCCTTTCGTTGTCGCCTGTCATCATCATCACTTCCTTTCCCATTCGTTGCAATTGCTCGACGGCCGGCTTTGAATTTTCCTTCAGCGTATCGGCAACAGCTATCACCCCGATGAGCTGTTTGTTGAAAGCTGCCATTACAGCTGTTTTGCCGTCTTTTTCCAGTTTGGCTATTTTTTTCTCGGCAACTGCTGTTATTTGGAGGTTGTTGTCTTTCATGTAAGCCCTGTTGCCAACAAGGATTTTTTTGCCATTGTAACTTGCAGATATGCCCTTTCCTGCCGTTGTTTGATGGAGCTTTCCCTGTGGCAGCCTCACTCCAGCGAAGACTGCCTTTTCCGCTATGGCTGCTCCAATCGGATGCTCAGAGCCTTTCTCTGCAACAGCAGCCAATTGCAGGATTTTCATTTTATCGTAGCTGCTGCTTAATTGGACAATGTCAGTCACAGCCGGCTTGCCCTTTGTCAGGGTGCCGGTCTTGTCAAAAACAACGACCTGAACCTTCCTTGCCTTTTCCAGGAATTCACCGCTCTTAATCAGGATGCCCCTTTGCGCACCCTTGCTCGCTCCTATCATGATAGCGGCAGGGGTTGCTATGCCCAATGCGCAGGGGCATGCAATAATCAGCACTGCGATGAGGATTGACAGCGCCTGTGGGAAAGGAAGGCCGTAGATGAAATACCAGAATGTGAACGCTGCTGCTGAAATGAGGATTACGGCCGGCACGAAGTACGCTGAGACCATGTCGGCAAGGCGCTGCATTGGAGCCCTCGCTGCGATTGCCTCCTTAACCATCTTCACGATTTGCGAAAGGGCCGTGTCGCTGCCTACCCTGGATGCCTTGAAAGAAAGCAGACCGCTCCTGTTGATTGTGCCCCCGGTTAAGCTGCTGCCTGGCTTTTTGGAAGCTGGCATCGACTCTCCCGTCACCATTGACTCGTCAACTGCTGATTCACCGCTCATGACAACTCCGTCAACAGGCACGCTTTCTCCCGGCCTCACGATGACAATGTCGCCGACTGACACCTTTTCGACCGGAATTTTCTCTTCCACACCCCGGCGCATTACCGTGGCCATCTTTGGCTGGAGGTCAAGGAGCTTCCTTATGGCTGTTGACGCCTTTCCTTTCATCAGGTGCTCCATCCACTTGCCAAGAAGTATGAAGCCGATAATCAGGCCTGACTCGGTGAAGTAGACGTGCTCAGAAGGGAACAATGGCTGCCATAACATTCCCTGGAAAGCCACGATGGTGCTGTAAAGCCACGCTGCTGAGGTGCCTAGCGCGATTAAACTGTCCATGTTGGCCTGCCTTGACTTTATGGCATCAAGGGTGCCACGGTAAAACCTCCAGCCGGCAATGAACTGCACCGGCGTTGCAAGAATGAAAAGCCAGACGTTGTTCGGCAGCAACCAGGGTATTTTATAAAAATACTCAAAAACAGCTGTTGGGATGCCGAGGGCAAACGCGAATACTGTAAGCATCATGAGTTTCCTCAGCTCCCTCTGCGGGGCAAGGAATGTTTCAAGGCACTTGCTGCTGCAAAAGAAGTATTTTGAGCCGTCCTGCTCGGCAGAGAACCCTGTCTTGCTTTCATCAACGTACATTCCGCAGATAACGTCCTTTGCCATTGCAAACATGCCGCTGATTGCTCAAATGGGTTTCANNATAATTAACGAGATTCGCTATTATATAACTTTTTATACACCCTTTGCCATCTCCCTTTCATGGCAAAGGTTGTTCGCGAGCCCCTGTCAACCATCTATGCTGGAATCGTGAGGTACAAATTTCTGGCTGCTTCAATTGCGCTCGCAACCGTTATTCTTCTTGTAATTGGGATACCCTGGAAGGCCATACTATTTTTCCCTCCGCTTTTCCTTATAGCAGCTTTCTCAACATTCTACAAGCGGCTCATAAGGGTGCCGCCGGCATTTGAGCTGATATCGCTCACAACCATTGCGGTAGGGATGACGCACGGGCCGTGGGCAGGCGCTATTTTCGGCGCAACATCGGCATTGGCGGCCGAGGTGATAAACAGCGGCGTAGATGCGTTCATTGTCGGCTACGTCGTCGGCAGGGCTGTGATGGGGGCGCTGGCGGGAATGCTGGCCGCAACTTTCCTGGCATCAAACATCGTCCTATTTGGGATGGCTCTCACCCTGCTGTTCAACCTCATTGCGCAGTCGCTTTACCTGCTGCAGGGTGATCCGGAAGCGAAGGTAAAGACCGCTGTTTATGTGACATTGAACATGGGACTGAATTGGATTATTTTCTCGCTTTTAGGCAGGGCGCTTCTCACGCTTCTTGGATAGCCTCTGCCAAGCAAACTCACCCGAGGCATTCCTCATACTGCTCAGGATGGTGGCCCATATGCTGCCTCCACTGCTCCTCTGTGTAGCCCTCAGGGGCCGTGCACTTGTCCTCAGGATTCTCAGCGCCTTTCAGCTCGTTGAAATTCTCAGGCGTGTTGCCCACGTCTGATTTATCACTGCCCTTTCCCAAAAAGGCGTACGCGTTAAGCGCGACAACCAATACAACCACGATGGCAATTGCAGCGTATAGCATCCTGTTGGTGTATCTTATCCGTATCACGACCATTTTGCCGCCCCACCAGTCACTCTTTCTTCTTGCCTTTCTTCGGCTTCTCATCGCCGCAACAACTCCCGCACATACCCAGTCACCCCTTGCTCATTTAATCCTTTTCCCAATCCAATTGTAAGCTGCTGAGAATACCGCGCCGATTGCAAAGCCGGTAAGGAACGCGTAGAACAGCCCAAGCATGATGCCTGTAAACGTGAACTGCGGCCTGGTTATGAAGGCGGACACGTTCATCCCGTGGAACAAAGAGCCAGCATAGCTCATCGCAAAACCAACCGGGAAAACAGCCACTAACGCTGCGCAAACCGCCGAGATTGCAATCCCGGTTACACCGCCTGCAGTTGCAACCGCAAAGACTTTCATGCCAACTACCTCGCATATATCAAATTTAGATATATCAAGAATGGCAAAGTATTTAAATGTTGCGCTTTATTCCTGCTTGGAGTGAAAGAACTGAAAATTAACAGCCTTGTCAAGCTGCATACGCTGCTGCTCCTGAATCAGAGGAAGATACACGGCTACGAAATAATGAGGGCGCTGAAGGAAAGCCTAAAGGCCCCCATCAGCGCAAGCCAGGTGTACCCGTTCCTCGCATTCCTGAAGAAGCAAGGCTACATTGACCACACAAAAACCGACAAGCGGGACAAGAAAGTATATTTTCCAACGCCTGCAGGCAGGGAGCTTCTGCGGCAGATAGGCGCAAGGTTCGGGGCCGTTATAGACCTTGCCATGCAGTCAAAAATCAGGACATGCGCCCACTGCGACTGCGAGGTCTACAAGGGCGGCTA
>DUGG01000056.1 GCA_013331515.1 Candidatus Woesearchaeota archaeon | reverse complement strand
CGCCCTTGGCCCGTCAGACATTTCAGAAGCGGATATCCGGGATTCAGGGTGCGTCTTTATGGCGTCGCTTGTTTCAGATTCTAACTACAGGCTATTTGAGCGGATTCTTTTAATTTCAAGGAAGCACCACAAGCCGGTCATTTTCGCCCCTAGCATCACAATGCTCCATGGCTGGATGCCAAGGATTCGGAAATTAAGGCCGTCCTTTGGCATGGTGATTGTCAACTATGAAGAGGGCTGCTATTATACCGGCAAGACTAGCATCATGGAAATTTTGCGCGCCCTCCCAGGAATGGTTAATGTTGTGATGAAAGATGTGGATGGGGCATATGCGGCAGTGAAGGGGAAAGAGGCGTACCATGTCAATGCGTTGCCTGTGAAGGTCAGGGATGCAACTGGCGCCGGTGATGCTTTTAGCGGCGCCTTTGCTTACTCTTATTACTCTGGCAGGACAGTCCAGGAGGCTCTTAAGGTTGCTGCTGCCGCAGCTGCGGTAAAGCTTAGCCATGAAGGGGCGCATTTTCCAATGGGCTCTGAAAAATTTGATGCTTTTTTCAGGAAGCATCGGCATTTGCTTGCTGTGAGGAGGGTTTAGCGTGGTGCTTGCTTCAGGAAAGCTGTTGTTGTCAAAGGCAAGGCGGGAATGCTATGCTGTTGGCGCCTTTAACACTAACAACCTTGAGGCCACCAAGGCAATTGTTTCTGCCGCCATTGAGTTGTCTGCCCCAATATTCCTACAGATGTCAGGCGGCGCATTGAAATACGGCGGGTTTGAGCTTGCCGGGCTCGCCCTGGCTTTTGCAAAGAAGGTTCCTGTGCCTGTTGCCGTCCACCTTGACCATGGTCCCAGCGTGGAACTCGCCAGGGAATGCATCGGCTTTGGATTTTCGTCAGTGATGATTGACGGCTCCGCGCTCCCCTTTCGGCAGAATGCCGCTCTCACGAGGAAAGTCGTTGCGGCGGCAAAGGCCAGGAGGGTTTCTGTTGAGGCTGAATTGGGCCGGCTGAAAGGCGGGGAGGATGATGTCTTTTCAGCGAGGCACAGTTATACTGACCCGGCAGCGGCTGCCAAATTCGTTAAATTGACAAAAGTGGATTCCCTTGCCGTTGCCATCGGGTCTTCTCATGGCGCTTACAAGTTCAGGGGCATCCCAATGCTTGATTTGCAAAGGCTGAAGGAAATCGCCTCTGTTTTGGAAGTTCCGCTTGTTCTTCACGGGGCGTCTTCTGTTCCGCCTTCCCTTGTTGCGGCCGCCAACCGCTACGGTGCTGAAATCTCAGGCGCAAGGGGCGTTCCTGAATCCCAGATAAGAAAAGCAGTTAAGCTTGGCATATGCAAGGTTAACGAGGACACGGACTTGCGCCTTGCTTTCATTGCGGCAGTAAGGAAATTCCTGCACGGCAACCCATCAGCGTATGACCCCCGTGAAGTGCTCTCTCCTGCCGTTGAGGCCATGAAGGCGGTCGTCATGCGCAGGATTGAAGTCCTGGGAAGCGATGGTAAGGTGTGATTGGGTTGGCTTACGTTATCGGCCTTGATGTCGGCGGCACCAAGATTGAAGGGGTTCTTGCAAGAGCGGCTTATCATGGTTCAATTCCAAAAGTTGTGAGGAAAGTCAGGCTGCAAACTCATCCTTCTTCAAGGGAAAAAACCATTGGCAATATTGTTGATGCTGTCGCCTGGCTTTACAGTTACGGAAAAGAAAACGTTAATGGCTTCAGGCTTGGCGG
Source organism: Candidatus Woesearchaeota archaeon (assembly GCA_013331515.1). Lineage (GTDB taxonomy): Archaea > Nanobdellota > Nanobdellia > Woesearchaeales > UBA10216 > UBA10216 > UBA10216 sp10216u. The sequence continues at coordinate 8,863 of DUGG01000056.1, read as the reverse complement.
CATTGGCATTGGCACTTCCGGTTTCCTGAGAAACGGGCGGATGGAGATGGTTCCCAATATTCCTGCGTTGAAGGGCGTCCAGCTTCGCAATGTTTTGCAGGAGCAGCTGCGGGAAAAAGGCATAAACTCCAGTTTGCACGTTGAGAATGACAGTATCTGCTTTGTCCTTGCAGAGTCAATGTGGGGTGCGGCGCGTGGCTTCAAAAGCGCCATTGGCGTGATTGTTGGTACGGGAATAGGCGGAGGCCTTGTCCTTGATGGAAGGGTCTATCGCGGCAGGAATGGCGGGGCTGGCCACATAGGCCATGTCACCATAGACCCTGCCGGGCCTAGGTGCGGGTGCGGGCAGTTTGGCCATTTTGAGTCCTGGTGTTCCGGGAAGCACATTGTGATGAGGTACATTGCTGCTGGCGGGAAGATGCGCGGCACTGGCCCCGCCGCAATTTTTGCAGCGGCTGAAGCGGGCAGGGACGCGGTTGCCGGAAGGGTGATGGTAGAAACTTATGAGAAGTTTGGCATTGCCATTGCCGGCTTAATCAACACGTTCAACCCGGAGGTAATCGTCCTTGGGGGAGGGGTGAGCAACCTTCCGCCTGCGTTTTACAAAAGGATTGCGGCTGCTGCCGGAAAGTACGCTTATCCCGCCCTTTTTCGCGGGGTTAAAATAATAAGAAACCGGCTTGGAGACGATGCCGGAGTGCTGGGAGCTGCATCACTCGCGCTTAATGGGTAGCTTCTCAGCATCTTTTATTTAAAAAAAGGCTCCTCCAGCTCGTATCCGTTCAGGAAGCCGGCTTCCCTCGTCGAAATCTCGTCGTTTTCAAGTTCCTCAACCTCGACAACCAGGAGTTCAAGGCTGTCCTTCCCAATGTCGGCATGCCATGGCTGGCTTTTCATTTCAATCACCTCCATATGGGCTTGGCATTGCGTTCATATAACCAATTGCGATGATTTCTTCATTGGGTTCATACCCCGCAGCTCTGCCGCGGTTGGGATTTTTCATTTGTGTAATGTTTTGCAATTGGTTGTATTTCTCTAGATTACTGCAACGCGGCTGCTTCCGCGAAGCTCAAAATTGAAAAACTCAACAAACTCCTCGGCCAGTCGCGGATAATTCTGGAAGAGTTTGTTTACCTCATAGCAGTAGCAGTGCGTGCAGACGTTCATGTTGTCCCCGCACAGTATGCACCTCGTCCCCTGATGCGCGTATGATGCAAACATCCTTCCTGTTTTCTTCACTGTAGGTACCAGCTGGGGCATTCTGTCTTCCAGCCAGTCCTTGACTTCTGATTCAAGGCAGGTATAGCAGATCGGATTTGTTATAACGTCCCCGCACAGCAGGCATTCATGTTTGCTTGAATATGCTCCAGAGTGCATTTTACCCCCAATCTCCCCTCTCTCAGCCATATGGCAGTTATGTGGTGTAATGAAAACATTTTTATATAATTTGTGGTTATAATTTATAAAGAATATAAGTCTTTCATAAAAAATGAAAAACTTTAAATAAGAGCGCAGGTTTGCTTTTCCGAAGCGATTTTTCATAAACCGCTTTTTAGAGAATTTTGAATAACTGCCAATTTGTGACTCTTGTTCAAAGTTCTCTTAGATAACTTTGCCATGGAACATGGATAGTCAAAGTTGTCTTTACTTTAACTCGGGAATGGGTTCAAATGAAACGCAAGGTAATCCAGATTGCCGGCTCAACGCAGCTTGTTTCCCTGCCAAGGAAGTGGGCAAAGAAGCACAACCTTATGAGGGGCCAGGAGATTGATGTCGTGGAGGACGGCGAAAGGATTGTCGTGAGCGTTGACAGTTCGCCCCCATTTGAGGCAGCCGAGGTAAACGCCAGCAATCTGGGCGCCATGATCCCAAGATGCATTTCCGCTTTTTATAAGCGCGGCATTGATTCGCTGAAAGTCAATCACGATAATTCATCTGTTGTCGGCACTTTGCACAGCGCCCTTGCAAAGGATACCGTTGGATTTGAAATGTTGGAACAGGGCGAGAATTACTGCCTGATAAAGCATGTAGGTGGGGTTCCCAGTGAATTCGGCGCTGTTCTCAGGAGGATTTTTTTGCTTCTCAACACGATGAGTGACGAGTGCATCTCGGCATTCGAGAAGGAGAATTATGGCCTGTTAAAAAACCTGGCTTTTCTTGAGGAGGCAAACAACCGGTTTACAACAACCTGCATGAGGTACCTGAACAAGCTTGGCGCTCCGGAGGAATTCTGCAAGATAGGCCCATTATACCTGATAATCGAAAGCCTGGAGCAGCTGGGTGATCAATACAAATACATTTGCCAGCATTTCTCAAAGATTGAGAAGGAGCGGACAAAGCTCAGGAAGGACGTTCTTGAACTGTTCAAGCGAGCCAACCAGCTTGTTCCTCTTTATGCGGAGATTTTTTACAAGTTCGATCCTGGCAGGGTTGTCCTTATCAGGGAAACAAGGAATTCTGTTGTGGCAGATGCCCACACCCTGATTAAGAAGGAGCCGAATTATGCAGAGTTCTGGCTCGTCCATCATTCAATAGTCCTCGCGCAGCAGGTTTTTGGCATGGTTGATGCACTCCTGGTTCTGAAGCTTTGAATGCGTGCATTCCGCTGGTGTCCCCACCAGCGGGTTCGCACACCAGCTTCATTATAGCGACGGAGATTAATAATCGCGTGCCAATAGTAATAGCAAATCTCGTTAAAGTTGAGCATGCAATATGCCCTTTGCTATTAGGCAATAACAGCTAGGTATACGATTATTAATGTTATTGCCCATAATATCAGTTTTCCACCAATCTATGATTGGTGGATACATTGCGGAACCCAAATCGGCAGCAGCCGATTGCACATCCCGCATAAGCGGGATTGTGCCGCCGGTCTCTAACCAGCGGTGGTCGGTTTTCGATTGACTAACCGATACCCCGCCGCTTGCGGCGGTTGGGATTTTCATTTCTGTCCTTGATCATAACCCCTTTTAAATGGCAAACTTCTTAAAGGAAGCCATTTTACGTCCTGACGGAGACGGGAATTTGACTGTGATTTACCTTGTACGTCATGGCATCACTCAATCAGGCATTGATGGCAGGCACATTGGCCAAAAAGCTGATGAGGATCTTACAGACGAAGGAATGAGGCAGGCAAGGACGCTGGCGGATATGCTCCGGTTGCAGGGGATTGCGGCAATCTATTCATCACCGTTAAAAAGGGCTGTTTCAACAGCTAGGATTATCAGGGATGAAATGGTGAGGTATAACCCCAGTCTGCCACAGGTGTTCCAGGTAGATAGATTCACAGAGCTTGACATAGGCGTTTTCGAAGGCAGCACCGATTCTGAGATAGCCTCAAATTTTCCTGTTGTTCTGGAACAGCGGACTAAAGACAAGTGGGGATTCGGGATTCCACGCGACCCTCGGGATAATGGGCGCGGTGAGAGCTATAGTGATCTTGTTGCGAGGGTGAAGGGACCGGTTGATGACATAATCAGGCGGCATGCTTTTGATTCTGTGTGCATAGTTGGCCATCAGGGGGTTAACCGGGCAATATTGAAATGCCTGCTGGGAGACCAGTTCCCGAACGAAAGGGTCCCGTACATTCTCATTAGCCATGAGGGCTTCTACAGGGCAGAACAGGAGGGAGATGCATTCAGGATGACAAAGGTCACCCCTGGCTTGCAAACTACCAATGAAGAAAGATTTACCTTCTGAGCTTTTTATGAAAATCCTATACCTTCATGAACCTTTCGTACTGAGGGAGCTTATCCGATTCTACGGACGCTTCCATCCACGCGTTGAATAAGAACCTTGCTCCGGAAGCGGCTTTTCCCATGTCAAGATAGTCTATAGTCGCCAATCCGGATGCAGCCCACTTTCTGGTCTCTGCGATAAGTTCAGCGTATTTTGAATGTAACTCGCTTTCTGTCGAGCTTCTTGGAAGTCTTCCGTTTAGCATTCCCTGAATCTTGCTCAGGAAGCCTGCGGGTATGAAGCCGGTCATCCTTGCCGCTTCAGCCGCGCCTGATATGTAAACATCCCGTTCAAGTTCTCCTAGCTGTTTGTGTGCAATTCCTGCTTTTGTTGCCTTCCGTCTGAAAGAGTTCAGTGCTATTTCCAGTAGCATCTTCCTTTCTAAGTCAGACTCTTTCAGGTATTCTGTCATTCGCAAAACATAGAGTGCGTCCCTGACTGCTTCTTCCCTCTCTTCGGGGTTTTGAGGGGCAAATGCATATCTGGCAATGTCCCTTGTCCAGTGGGCGGTATTCCATCCAGAAGGTATGTCCAGTTCGTAAAGCGCTTGTGTCACTCCGCCTGGAATTCCAGGGTCGCCTTTGTAGAGCGTATTAAGCGTTTGAATATACTGTTCCACGGGTTGGTTTGGGTTTTCCATTTTCAACCTGACGTTTCTGAGCCCAAGGTCAATGGCCCACGCAGGTTTTTCGCTTATCAGGTCGGCAAGGGTCCTGCCTGCTTCTCTTACCGAGCTCTCTTGTTTAGCAGTCACTTTGTAATTCGTGAATTTTTTCAGGGCATCAATGCTGCCTTCAAACGCCCTGGTGACAAACTGCCTTATCATCTCTGGTTTCATCTGGTAGTTGCCAAACTCTTTCGCTGCTTCTTCTGATACCACCTGCCACCATGCCAGATTGTTGAGGACTGCCCACCTGAGCGACTGTTTTGCCTGCACGGCGGCTTCAGAACCATTTTTAGCCGCTTCACTCAGTTCTGGCAGGACGTGTATGATGTCTTTTCCCGGTATGCCTTCCATGAACAAGATTCCCCGGTCACCTATCTGCAAATGCCATCTCGTTTCAGGAACCTGCAGGTATTTCTGGCCGCTTGTGGGTTCTGTTTGCGCGCTGCGGTTTTTAAGCCATCCGCTAAGCAGGTGCACATGTCTTGCCTGTTGGTATGTTGGAAATGTCTTAATTGCGAGAAGATTGCCTGATGTGATGTATACACCGTCCCTTGCCTGTTCAGTGACAAAATTTATTCCCGGAGGCAATTTCTCCATGTCATTTTGCAGAACAGCCATTGCTGCTTCTATATTGCTTCTTGATTCGTTGTCATCCCTTCCGTAGCAGTTCCTTAGGCTTCCTACCACAAGCTGAAGCCGTGCTTCTACGCCAGATGCGAGGTGCGCAATTGCATCAAAAAGTTCCCTTTCAGCCAGTGTACCTACCATCATCAGTTTACCCCACATACACCCTGGCAGGGGAATTTCAGGGCGTTTTTAAATGTTGTCCAATCCTGCATAGCGGCGGACTTTAATAATCGTATAAAACTTGTAAAGTCCGCCGAATATGGGCACGGTTAACTACTACGGAAATTAATGTCCGTGCCTATAAATTCACCATAGTGAACCTTTTTATTTAAATGCTTTGTGGATTGGTCCTGTCCAGACTGGACCCAAGGGAAGAAAAAGAAAGCTGGCGCTTGCCTGTTACGCAAGCCCGCACTCCTTCCTCAGCAGCTCTGCCTTGTCAGTGCTTTCCCAGGTGAAGTCCTGGTCGTTCCTGCCAAAATGGCCGTATGCCGCCGCCTTTTGGTATATTGCCCTTCTCAGTTGGAGAGTGTCAATAATCCATCTTGGCGTTAGCTTGAAGTGCTTCCTGACCGCGGCAACAATCTTTTCCTCGTCAACCTTGGCTGTTCCAAGGCAGTCCACATTGATTGATGTTGGCTCGGCAATTCCTATGCAGTAGGAAAGCTGAACCTCGCATTTATCGGCAAGGCCGGCTGCAACGATGTTTTTTGCAACCCATCTGGCAGCGTAGGCTCCTGACCTATCAACCTTTGTGGGGTCTTTTCCCGAGAATGCCCCTCCGCCGTGCCTGCCAACACCTCCATAAGTGTCAACGATTATCTTCCTTCCTGTGACTCCAGTGTCGCCTTCTGGGCCGCCAATGACAAACTTGCCTGTGGCGTTTATGTGCACCTTGGTGTTGACATCAAAGTATTTTCCGCATACTGGCTTTATTACCTTCTCGAGTATTTCCTGCTTCAGCCAGTCTTCCTGCGCGTCATCTGTGTGCTGGGCGGCTATCACGATTGCGCTTGCCCTTTTCGGCACGCCATCGTGGTATTCTATGCTGACCTGGCTTTTGCCGTCAGGCCCTATGTGGTCTATCAGGCCTGTTTTCCTGACTTCGGCAAGCCTCCGTGTTAGCTTGTGCGCGAGCATTATCGGCAATGGCATCAGTTCAGGCGTTTCATTTGTGGCAAAGCCGTACATCATTCCCTGGTCTCCGGCTCCTTCCTTGTTGACGCCCTGGGCTATGTCTGGGCTTTGGCCGTGTATCGATACCCATACGCCAGCATCCTCGCAGTCTATCCCGAACCTTGGGTCTGTGTAGCCTATTTCGCGAAGTTTTCTTCGCGCTATTCCCTGCACGTCGGCAAAGCCGTGAGTTGTTACTTCACCTGCAACCATTATCGAGCCTGTGGTTGTCATGCATTCGACAGCTACCCTTGAGTAAGGATCTTGCGCCAGTAAACAGTCAAGTATGGCGTCGCTGATTTGGTCGCAAATCTTGTCCGGATGCCCTTCGGTAACACTTTCAGATGTGACATAATTTATTTTTGCCATTTTTCAAACACACCTCCTACTTTGCCTTTGAAAGCGGTGCCCTTATTCCCTTTTATAAATTGTCCTGACAATATTATTCCAAAAAGAATAAAGGGCTATCTTAATTTGTCATTGACTATCCTGTGCGCATGCTTTGCCAGCATCCTGAATCCTCTCAGGGCAGGCACGAGATAAAGTACAGAGAGGAATGCCCCAACAAGCACTACAAAGATGTCAAGCGTTATTCTTGCGTTGTAATTGCACTGGAGGGTCAGCGGGGAGGTGCAGGTGAGCAGAAGCCCTGCTTCATCGGCCAGTATTCCCAGCCCAACGCCGAAGAGGACGGCCGCGATAATCCTGGGTCCCTGGCGGTTCGTTATCAGCGCAGTCCAGTTTGAGATGATGAGGAGTGCTATCCCATAATAGAAATGGTGAATGTGGTACTTGCCTATGACAAGATTGACTGACGGGAAGACGTAAGCTGTTATCCTTGTCACTGCAAATGCCGTGAGGAAAGAGAGGAACATGATGAAAGGAGTCACCAGTCCACGGCGCGCTATGTCTCTGTACGTCAAACTGGCAAGGTCCTTTGTGAATTCAACCAAAAACTGCATGCCCCGCTTTCGGCACCACGCAGCTTATAAAGATTGACATAACCAGAGCAGCTTCGGGTTAACTTTATAAATGACCTTGGCGTGAGGAGAGGCATGGCCCTTATTGACCAGTTGCTTGCTGTTAGGATTGCGTTTGTTCTTGGGATTGTCAATATTGTTGGACTTATGCTTGTTCTTTTCAGTTGTAGGTGCATCCTTGGCTGGCGGCCTCAGGTTCTTCAGCGCCAGAAGTGGTTCATGGTATTCTACCGCAATCATTGCTGGTACTGGCGGTTGTTCCTGCTTTCCGTTTTCCTTCACGCCATGTTGGCTTTTGTTGGATTTGGCAACCCATTCTAGGCTGCCCTTGCCGTAATCTTTACGGTGCCTGCCGCAAAAACCACTGGACATTTCCGGAAGAATTGCGTATTGGCTTTGCAGCGCCTGCAGCGCCCGGATTCCGCCCCTCCAACTTTTTTGGGGGCACTGGCACTGGACATGTGCCCGGCTGCGGTATTTAAGCAAGTTATGATGCCAATGTCCATATGAAGAAACCAAAATTCATCCTTGTCAACAACAGCATCCTTGACTTTGACGTCTACAAGGAGGATTTCCAGAGGCTTGCCTGCACTTTCAAGCCGGAGATATTTGAAATAGCCGGAAAATACAACTTTGAGCTCATGAAGCTGAACAGCCGTTCAGAATTCAACAATTGGGTCATCTTCTACAACTTGGAGCTTGACATGGAATTGGTTGTGGTTGTGAGAAAGCGGAACAAGCCGGGGTTTGTGTGAGGAATGGGAAAGGCAGGAAGCCATTTTGTGAAACAATGGGAAATTTCCTTTGCAGAACTTGAGGACACTGTTGGAAAGCTGTTTAAGGTAACCAGACGGCTGCCTGCAATGGACGTAGCAGGAACCAAGACGTTCAGGTCAAAAGGAGAGACAATGCAGCAGTTTAACGAGTGGCTAAGGTAGTGAGGTTTTCAGTGATTTTGCCTTCAAGAAGCTCAATCAGTTCAGGTTGGTTGTAATGGTAAGCATCTGGAATATCCAACGAGAGGATGCGTTTTCGCATATACATCCTGGGAAACCTCTTGGAAAGCTCATGCAGTTGCTTTTTTTCCATGACAACCACAGCATCAGCCCATTGCAGCTGTTTTTCAGTTACTGGCCTTTCATTGTAAAGCCCTGCAGATTTGGTTTCAAACCGGTCTCTGAACAGCTCTTCCGCAGTCTTGCTGCGGTTCTGGTTGCAGATAAACCGTATTTTCATCAAGCCGGTAACTTGTAGGTTTACCATATAAACTTTGTTGAAACGTGGCCTGCAAGGAAGACTTTCGGAGGGGTTGTGAGAAAGCTGAACAAGCAAATCGAAGACTTTGAATAAAACCGATAAGTTCATGTTTACGGTGATGTCTCGGGTGGTTCTTGACTGCCTGATGAATCTGGTGTGCGAACCGATGATGATGACCAGGCGGAATGCATGCATCCAAAACACTTTTAAAATCTGGCGGTTTCGTTTTTTGTAATGGTTGAAATCAGCAACGACGTGGCAGCCAAGCTGGACAAGTACTGGGCAATGACGGAAAAAGCCCTCACGCTGGCAAAAATAGCCGCTGCAGACAAAAACAGCAGAGAATACAAGTCGGCAACGGACTTCCTTGCCATGGCAAAAAACTATCTTGGCGACTCAAGGCATTTTGCCGGGAAAG
>DUGG01000012.1 GCA_013331515.1 Candidatus Woesearchaeota archaeon | reverse complement strand
GCTTTGTCGGCCATGTCTCCGACCTCCCCCTGAAAGGGGATACCCTCGACAAGGAGCTCGATTCCGACAGGGGCGAGCAGGCGGCCGTAGCGACAATTCTTGCCAGTATTGCCTCAAGTCAGGCGTAATCCCTGCGCTTTTCTTCAAGGCTGCCAACTATAGTCAGCGGCGCGCCTTTCCCCACATGCAGGATGCTTCCAATTGTGAATTCATATTTTATGTGCTCGCCATCAACGTATATTGCCCCTTCCCTTGTAAGCGACTTTACCGCCAGTCCTTCGGCAAGCGCTGTTTTCTCCCCCCTTATTCCCCTGGAGAAATATTGCATTGCGCTTGAACCAAGCGGCATTACAATCCCTCCTTCATTGTACATCCAGGCAGTTGAGCCTGCTGCGGTGCATACGAGCAGCCCGCTGCTTTTCACACGCTTCTCGTCCGATGCGCCATCTTCCCTGGCTGCAGTTAAAACATACCACATCATTGCTGCCGGGTTTGTGTGCGCAACAAGTATGTCGTTAAGCACTAGTTCAGGCAGCCTTTTCCCGTCAAGGATAAGCTCAATCCTGCCCACGGTTGTTTTTGGGGTTGCATCTATCCCTCCAATTACCGCAGCAAAGCTTTCCCTGTTGGCTATACAGTAAAAGCCCTTGCTTGTGCCGGAATCAGAGTTTACCCCGAGCAGCGGAATCCCTGCCACATAGTGCGAAACCTCAAGGAATGTGCCGTCGCCTCCCACTGCTATAGCAAGGTCATTACTTTCTACTTCCCCAGAAATATCAACCAACCTTGCCCTGTAAGCCTCCTTGTGGTTCACTCCTGCCCGGTCCAGCGTGCCAACCACGGTTTCCAGCGTTTTTTGCTGCTCCTCATGACTTTTCCTTGCCCTTATTGCATCCTCGCTGTCCCCGTTTATGAAGTCCCTCACTCCCCTGTCTGGCGAGTTGCGATACAACTCGTACTTGCTTTTCTTGTACACGACCAGCACATTTTTCATGTTTGCCACCCGCATCGGCTTTATAGCCAATTAGTGTTAAAGTAACACTAACTGCTATTTAAATGTCGCGCCAATAGTGTATAGAACCCTCATGCATGGCTTCTGCCGCGCACAGGCGCCCTGTACGGTTTACTTCACATGTTTTAGCCCATGAATCATATCTGCATCTTCCACCATTAGTTCAAGGCTGGGCACAAGCTTCAGCCATTCATCCGGGAAGCAGAGCCCGTTTTTTGCTCCGCTTAGCGCCCCGTAAATTGCGCCAGTTGTGTCGCAATCGCCCCCGAAGTTTACTGTTTCAATGAGGCCTTCAAGCGGGTTCTCCCAGTACTTTTGCAGCATGAAAATGGCAAAGGGGTAGGATTCCATCACAACGCTTGTGCTGCCAATGCGCCCGTATGCCGCTTCAGTTGTGGCGTCTTTGTTGTTCCTTATCCAGCTTATGCGGGAGGTTAAGCTGCCACTTTTTGCAAGCTGGAATTCCGGCGTTGCAGGCTTTTCCCATCTGGCGCATGTTCCAGCAAGTGAGTCAAGGAATTCCTGCCGGCTAACTCCGTTAAGCAGGGCATATATCGCGTGAGCCTGTACAACGCCGCTTGCTATTGAGCGCGGGTCAAGGTGGGTTATGCGTCCAATTTGTTCTGCATAATTTAAGCCCTCCTCGTATCCGCCTGTTGCGTCAATATACATTCCGACAGGCGCCATTTTCATTGCCGGGGCGTTTCCCGGGCCGCCGGTTACTCCTGATTTGAGCGGGCTTATCCCCTTTCTTAAATTTTCAAAGCCTGCCCTGGTGGTTCCCCCAAAACCACCGGCAACCTTTCCGCTGGGGAGGCGGCAGGCCTCATAGGCCTGCAACTGCTTTTTTGCAATGTCATCTATGTTTATTCCCCGGACTTCGGCTATTGATTGGGCCAATGCCAAAGTAAGAATTGTGTCATCGGTGTAGTCGCCCCTGGCAGCGCCTGTGTAAAAATGCCTTACCCTGCCGTACTCATCCCTGAGGATTGCCTTGCCTGCGCCGTCCATTATCCGCTTTGAAGGGATTGGCTCTGTTACCCTGCCGAAATATTTTGCAATCTGCTCCCGTCTAATAGCAGAAGACATTGATTGCCGATGTTTTTTGTCTTCTACTAAATATCAAAGGGCACTGTTTCATTTCGAACATTTCTGCCCTTTGATATAAGGTTTCAAAGTTCACTGGGAAAAAGATTCGCCCCGAGGGGCGGGGTATGAAACCCAGAGAACAAATCAGGCCGGATGGGAGTGCATGTGATAAACATAGACGGCAAGATAATCATCGGCTTTGACAAGAACGCAATAAAAAAGGCACTCAAGATTTGATTGCATGCTTTGTGATTCCCAGATTACAGCTGTGGTGCTTACGGCACCAGTTTTCACACTCTTTCGCCAAGCCCTGTTCCTTATATGAAAAGCCGCACTCCTCACAGGTGAAAGCTAAGTCCTTCTTGGCAACCATTCGCTAGCCAGAGGGCAAAAAGCTATATAAAAAATCCCAACCACAGCAGAGCTGCGGGGTATGAAATCCATTTGAGCAATCATCTGAGCTTGAGTCAGCAAAAGAACAGCTTGCTGGCTTGAAGGAACAAGACATCCCGGTTGCCGCCTTTGGNNTGTGATGGGGCTTTTGATGAGATTGATTTGTGGAATTGGCTTGATTTCATGAACATACGCCCGGTGATTAAGCCAGACGCTAACGCGCAAGAAGATTCGAAAAGTGCCTTGCGAAACTTTACGACCAAATGGCGCAATAAGTACGGCTACAAAAAATGGCGGGAAAAAACCGGTTATGGTGAGCGGTAGCCTGCAACAGAAGGAATCTTTAGCGCGGTAAAGGTTATGTTTGAAGAGGAGCTCCACACACAGTCTGAAAATGGCCTCCTCCAAGAGGCCGGGCTTAAATTCTGGGTATATCAGAAGGTAAACTACTGCGGGTTTCGCCCTGCTGGGCTCAACCCGCAGCGTTTGTGGTTTTAGCTGCTGTAGTTGAGCAGTGTTTTCTGTTTCTTTTGCTCGAATTCGACCCAGTGTTTTTTCTGTCCCTCAGCGACGTATTTCTTGACTGTTGCTGCGGTTACAGCGCCAACGGTGCGGTGGAAGTATCCGCTGCTCCAGAATTTCTTGCCATACAGCTTATCGACGAAAAGTTCTTTATGTGATTTTCTCATCATTCTGCTCGAATAAGCTTTCAACTGGCCTGCTAAAATAGGAATGCTCCAGTTCTTCCAGTCTGTTACGAACAGGTGCACATGGTCAGGGCCGCACTCGATAGCGGCAATGTTCACGCGCATTTCCTGCGCTCGCTGAACAATGTAAGCGACAGTCAGTTCGCGCGCGAGCGGCTCGACAAAAATGTCGCGCCTGTACGCTGGCGTAAACTGCAAGTGCAGGTTCGTCTCGCCAACAGTGTGTCCACTACTTCGAAGTTCGTTTGCCATTTTTTTCTCCGATGGTTTTTTAAAGAA
>DUGG01000053.1 GCA_013331515.1 Candidatus Woesearchaeota archaeon | reverse complement strand
CAGCTTGGCGGCACTGACATGGACTGCGCATTGGTTGACTTCCTTGTCTCTGAGTTCAGGAAGCTGGAAGGCATTGACATCTCAAAGGACAGGGTTGCCATGCAGCGTATGCAGGAGGCGGCAGAGAAGGCTAAGATAGAGCTTTCTACAACGCTTGAGTCTGAGATAAACCTGCCATTCCTGACCGCAACGAATGCGGGGCCAAAGCATTTCATGCATAAGCTCACCCGTGCCAAGCTGGAATCTATTATACAGCCAATAATTGAGCGGTGCAAGGCTCCTATGGAGCGGGCTATTGCTGATGCAAAGCTTTCCAAGGAAGGCGTTGACAAGATAATCCTTGTTGGCGNNGAAGCTCATCGAGAGGAACACGACAATCCCAACCAAGAAGAGCCAGATATTCAGCACTGCCTCTGATAACCAGAATGCGGTTTCGATAGTGGTGTTCCAGGGAGAGAGGGCCATGGCTGCCGACAATAAGCCGCTGGGCAACTTTGACCTGGTTGGCATCCCGCCTGCGCCGCGTGGCATCCCGCAGGTTGAAGTGGCCTTTGACATTGACGCTAACGGCATTGTGCATGTTGCTGCTAAGGATCTTGGCACAGGAAAGCAGCAGAGCATAAGGATCACTGCTGGCCAGAAGCTTGATGAGAAGGAAATTGAGAAGATGAGGAAGGATGCTGAGGAATTTGCCGAGCAGGACAAGAAAAGGAAGGAGGAAGCCGAGACGATTAACGAGGCTGACACGCTTGTCTACACGGTAGGGAAGCTCATGTCTGATTTCAAGGGCAAGGTAGACTCTGGAAAGATTGAAACCATTGAGAAGGGCGTCGCCGAACTCAAGGAAATGCTTGGCCAGGCAACGAGGGACATGCCCAAAATCAGGGAAAAGCTTGACGGCATCAACAAGCTCCTCCAGGAGGCGTCCACTGAGCTTTACCAGAAAGCGCAGCAGGCAGGCGCTGGAGGGGAAGGCAATGAAGGCGCCTCTTCAGCAAAGGATGAGAAGGTTGTTGATGCGGAGTATGAGGTTAAGAATGACAAGAAGAAAAAATGATGGCACTGTTGCCGGAACCATGTCTGTGCAGGCGCCGTTTGCTGGGCGGCTTGGTTCGGCTGCCAGCCTTCAGGAAGTGTTCGGCCTGGTCAAGGAGATTGTCTGGAAGCACCTCAGGGCGGATCAGGCAGGGCTCATGGTTGGCTTGGCGAACATGGGGGCGAGCAGCCACGGCGTGCTCGGGGCTTATTACTCCCCGGAGGCCAATGCAATAGTGCTGAACAAGGCGGCCATGGCGGCAGTCCGACACTTTGCCAACTTGGAATTATATCAGTCTTACTGTTTCTTCATCCTGATTCACGAGTATCTTTATAGCTGCGGCTTTTATGACGAGGCAGCCAATCGCCAGCTTGTGGCAGGAATTGTCGATAAGGAGTTTGGCCCGGAGCATGCTGTAACGAAACTTGCGACCAGGCCAGAGGCGATGCTCCGCCTTGTCGGTGTTGGCCTGCGTGGCGGCGCCATCCCCCCTGCCGGAATGCATGAGGAAATCGAGTTCATTCCTGGCATTGACCGGAAGGGCACTAACTATATAAGCTAGAGCTTAAGAGCAACGGTCACAAAATGGCGAAGGACTATTATGAGCTTCTTGGCGTTCCCAGGAACGCATCGGTTGACGAGATAAAGAAAGCGTACAGGAAGCTTGCCAAGAAATACCATCCTGACCTAAACAAGAGTCATGACGCGGCCGAGAAGTTCAAGGAGATAAACGAGGCTGCTTCTGTTCTGGGTGACCAGAAAAAGAGGCAGATGTATGACCAGTACGGCACAGCCGGAGAGGGCTTTGCGGCTGGCAGCGGGGGTTTTGGCTTTACAGATTTTGCCGGCTTTGGCGGCATGGGCTCGGCCGGTGTTGATATTGACGAGCTTTTTGAGCGCTTCTTTGGCGGAGGCGGCTTTGGTTTTGGCCACGGAGGCCGTGAGCGGAGGAGGCAGCGAAGGGGTTCTGACCTTGTTTACGAACTTGAAATATCGCTTGAGGAAGCGGCAGTGGGCGTTGGAAAGGTAATCACCATCCCGAGGCTTGAGAAGTGCGCTGTATGCGAGGGTTCTGGCGCCGAAAGCCGTGAGTCAATCAAGGATTGTCAGGATTGCGGCGGCTCTGGCTATGTGCAGCGCACTCAGCGCATCGCTTTCGGCACGTTTACCACTACCGGCAGTTGCGGGAAGTGCCACGGCTCCGGGAAAATCATAGCAAGCCAGTGCAAGTCATGTCACGGGAAGGGAAGGGTTGAGAAGGTAAGGAAGATTGATGTGAAGATTCCAGCAGGAGTTGACACTGGCCACCGCCTTCGCATAAGCGGTGAGGGCGAGGCAGGGGAGACTGGTTCTGCTTCAGGAGACCTTTACATTGCAATTCGCGTATCACCCCACAGGGTGTTTGAGCGGAGGGGCAATGATATTTTCGCTGACATTTCCATACCTTTTGCGACAGCCGCCCTTGGCGGGGAGGTTGAGGTTCCAACGCTTGACGGCAAGGCAACCTTGAAGATACCCTCTGGCACAAAGGGCAATACGCTTTTCCGGATGTCGGGAAAGGGCGTTCCTGACCTCGATACGGGCGAGAAGGGCTCGGAGAACATCAGGGTTATGATAGCGGTTCCCGAAAAGCTGACGAAGAGGCAGCAGGAGCTCCTCAGGGAATTCATGAAGGAAGAGAAGTCCGGAAAGGGTGTGTTCGGGGGGATGTTCTAACTGCTTATTTTGCCTCTATCACCAGTTTATCTTTTTCCGGATGGATAAATGTCTCCTGGCCTATTTTCAGCCTTAAGAAACTTGCAATCGGCTTAGGTATCCTGACCATCATTGAGTTGCCGGCTTTTGCAATCTTCGTGGTTCTCCCAAGGCCCCAGAGCTTTTTTTTTCTTGCGATTTGCTGTATTCTCCTTGTGGTCTCCTCATCCGTAAATGATTCCTTGCAGTTGGAACAAACCAACGCAGGAAATTCTCCAAGGTCAACGCCAAACATCACTTCCCTGATGCTGCCTTTTTTAAGTTTTCCTTTCTCGCATACTGCGCAAATCATTGCTACCACCTCGGCTTGACTGTTATGACAAAAATATTCTGGCCGAACTTCTTATAAACAACACTAAAATAGCGATATTCTGAAACTATTTTATTCGGGTATTGAAGATATTTGCTGCCTTGCTTGATAGCTTCTTGGACAAGTTCCTCATCAATTCCGCGGGCAATCATCTGTTCCCGCGCATGTTTGCTGTACAAAATGGCCAATGTGCACACCTGTAATTACAGTAGATACAAACTAATATATAAACGTAGCGTTTCGTACTGCATCATTATGGAAACTCTGCAGGCAAAAAACTTCAATCTCAAGTCAACCATCGAATCAGGCCAGCTTTTCCGCTACAGCAGCGGCAGTGACGGCTCTTATCGCGTTGTTGCCGGCGACTCTATTGTGAATCTGCGGCAGGAAGGCGATAAGCTGGAATTTGAGTCCAGCAACGATTTTGACGTTGAATCTTTTCTCGGCCTGAGGCACAGCTACAGCGGCATCGTCAAATCCATCCGGAAAGACGAAAAAATTGCTGCCGCAATAAAAAGCCATCACGGCCTTCGCATCCTTGAGCAGGGCTTGTGGGAGTGCACGGCCTCTTTTATCTGCTCCTCCTTTTCCAATATTCCGAGAATTCGGCGCTGTATTGAAAATATAGCGACAGCATTCGGTGAGCCGATTGGGTTTGAAGGCCTTTCCGCTTTCTCTTTTCCGCAGCCGCATCAAATCAGCAGCTTCCAAAGGCTGGAAAAATGCGGCCTTGGCTACCGCGCAAAATACCTGTTTGAAACAGCGATGATTTTTGCCAGCGGCAGCGGGGAGTTTTCGCAAAGGAACTTGCGAAGCCTAAGCTACGCCGATGCAAAGGAAAAGTTCATGGAATTGCCTGGCGTTGGCAGCAAGGTTGCCGATTGCATCCTTCTGTTCTCTTGCGGCTTTTACGAGGCTTTCCCTGTTGATGTCTGGGTTAAGAGGGCAATGCTCGGCAGCTACGGCATGGAGATAAATGCCTTTGCAGCCGGCAGGAAGCCGAATGAGCGCATCATAGCCGGTTTCGCGAGAAGCTATTTCGGTAAATACGCCGGCTACGCCCAGCAGTTCATTTACCACAACAGCAGGACTTCAGGAAAGCTGCCAAGTGCCCTGGTTACCTGAATGGCGGCGTTGGCATTATCCTGCCTAGGCAGCCCTCGTTCCTTCTTCCGTTGCAGTTGTCATCATCCCAGGTTGAGCAGTCTTCCTCTGGCTCCGGCCTGACCTCTCCGATGCAATCAGTCCATTCGCTCCAGAGATAGCCGGAACTGCACGTCCTCGTCCTTGTGCCCTGCTCGCATTTCCCTGTGCTGCTGCCGCATTTTTCTGATTCCGCGGATTGCGGCAGGCACTTTTGCGTGTCGTTGATTATTATACTGACCGATGCCGTAGCGCTCAGTTCCCTGTCGCTTACCCTGAGCACGAACTCGCTTGCGCTGCTTTCATCCCCGTCAGTCCAGTTTGGAGTGTACCTGTAAGTCGGCGTGTCGGCTGCTTTTTCGCCGTTGTATAGCCACACGTACTCAAGCTCGTTCCCGTCTGGGTCTGAGGCGTCCGCCTCAAGCGTTTTCGTCTCGCCCTCATTCATGATTGTGCCTTCTGGATTGGCCTTTATGGCAGCCAGAGGGGCCCTGTTGGTGTTCAGGACTGTTATGCTTATCCTTTTCGTGCCTTCCTGCAGGCCATCGCTTGCTGTAATGATTGTGCTGTAAATCCCGGCATCGTCAAAGCCTGGCATCCACACCAGGGTTGTGGCGCTCGTGCCGGGGTTGCTGTTGATTGACGCGCCATGCGGCAGTTCTGAAGCGCTGAATACCAGATGGTCCAGCTCGGCGTCGTATGCCCCGATTGGCATCTGGAGTACGCTGCCTTCATTGACAGTCGCATCCCCCGTGTGGATGACTGGTGGCGTGTTGCAGACCCTTTCTTCGTCTTTAAATCCGTCACAGTCGTTGTCGAGCCCGTCGCACAGCGCCTTGCATAGGTTGTCATTGTTCTGCCCCGGGCAGAAAGCCTCAACAGGCGCATACGCCTGCCCCTTTCCCGCGGCATGGGATTGGTAGTAGATGCATGCCGGCCAATGGCCCTGGTCGCACGGCACGAAGCTGCCTGCGCATACCCCGAGCTGGAGCGGGCATAGTTGCGTTTGTCCTTCGCCGCATTCAAGCGTGTCCTGGACTGTTACAGTCATCGTCATTGAACTCGTGTCGTTTGAGTCGTTTATTACAAGCTCAAGGGTGTGGGCGCCGCTGTCGTTGTAAAGCGGCTCAAACGTGTACGTGTCGCCTGTCCCGGCTGGCGAGCCGTCAAGCTTCCACATGACTTTTATGTCGTCGTCATCGTCGTCAGATACGCCTGCAATGAATGTCTTGTCTTCGCCCTCCCCCATTTCCAGCGATGGGGGTTCTATGAGCACCATCGTTATCTTTGGAGGCCTGTTGGTGTTCAGCACTGTTACGTTGAACCTGGCTGAGTCATTCATGTCTCCGTCCGTGGCGGTTGCCGTGAAGCTGTATGTTCCCGCCTGCTCGAAGCCCGGGGTCCATTCCAATGTCCCTGTTTCATGGTCAAAGAGCGTCCCCGCCGCATCCTTTTCGGAAGTCATTAAGTAGCTTAAGGCATCTTCCTTGTCCGGGTCTGCCGCCTTTGCCTGTGCCGTGAACGTTTCGTTTTCCCTTGCCGTGATGTTCAGCATCGGTTCTATCGCTGGAGGCCTGTTCACGTTCCTGACCACAACAGTAGCATCGGCTTCCGCATGGTCAACACTGTCATTCGCGGTAATCCTGACCTTGTAAGTGCCTGCATCCTCGTAGCCCGTGTGCCACGTGAATGACTCTGTTTCCTTCACGCTGAGGGAGGTAATCTCTCCACTGCCGCCTGAGCTGCCGGAGGATTTTGCTGAAATGAACCTTGAGTCGTTCACTGAAATGTTCATGGCGTCCCCGTCAGCATCAGCGGCCGTTACGATTATAACTGCGGCTTCTGTCTCATTGACAATCACGTTCTTGTCGGCTTCTGCTATCTCAGGAACCCTGTTTGTGTTCTCAACTGTTATGTTGATAAGCTCTGAGGATGACAGGTCGCTGTCAGTGACGGTGAATTTTATCTCATATGCGCCTTCCTGTTCGAAGTCCGGTGTCCACCTGAAGAATACGCCGTCAAACTCCAGCCCGTAAGCGGCGGCAGGGCTTTCAATGCTTCCGGCAAGCAGCGTCCCCTTGTCCGGGTCTGTCATGTCAACTTCAAATTCCAGCGTTTCGTTCTCCTTTACAGTCTTGTTTCCTATTGGTTCTATCACTGGAGGCCTGTTCACGTTCAGGACGGTTATTTTTGCATTCCTCGTGGCAGCAAGCTCGCCGTCGCTCACGCTGGCAATCAGTTCATAAGTTCCGGCGTCGTCATATCCAGTTTCCCATTCGAATGCGTTCGGGAAATCCTGTTCCTTGAACCTGCTGTCATTGATGGCGTAGCTGACGTCATCGCCGTCAGGGTCATGCGCCTTCACTTCCAGGAAGATCAGTTCTGTCTCGTTTACGGTAAGCGAATTTTCCATGCCGTCTATTTCCGGGGCCCGGTTAACGTGCAGGACTGTGATGTTGAAATGTGTGCTGTCGCTGAGTTCTCCGTCAGTTGCTGTAATCGTGAATTCATACTCGTCTGCCTGCTCGAATGTTGGAGTCCATTCGAGCTTTCCTGTTGTCCCGTCAAATTCCACCCCTGTTGCCGTTTCCTGTGCCTGGATTTTGTAGCTTACCTCGTCCTCCTTGTCCGGGTCTGCTGCCTGTGCCTGGATTTTTATGGTCTGGTTTTCCTTCACGCTTGAGTTTTCAACAGGTTCAATGTGCGGATTTCTGTTGACATTTTTCACTGCCACCGTGATGTTGGCTGTTGTTTCCGCAAGGTCATCAGTCACCTTTACCTCCACGACGTAGTCTCCTGCGTCATCGTAGCCGGTCTGCCACGTGAATCTTTCTGTTGAAACGGCACTGCTTATGGTCACTCCGTCGCTGATTTCTGCCGTGAACCTTGAGTCGTTCACCGAGTAGCTTATTGAGTCCTGGTCGGCATCAGAGGCCGTTACGATTATCATCGCTTCCTCGACTTCGTTAACCTCTACGTTGTCCGCTTTGATGATTTCCGGCTTTCTGTTCACGTTCTCCACTGTTATGTTCACGTGTTCATGCACGAAGGCGGCTCCGTCGCCGGCAGTGAAAACGATTTCGTACACGCCTTCCTGCTCGAAGTCTGTGGTCCATGCAAATGCATGGCCGTCGTATTCGGCGCCTTGGGCTGACGCCGGGATGGTTGCTGCCACAGAGACAGTGTCCTCCTTGTCCGGGTCACTTGCTTTCACTTCGAATTCAATTGTCTCGTTCTCCTTCACCGTCCTGTTTCCAATCGGTTCTATCGACGGTTCCCTGTTCACGTTCAGGACTGTTACCTTTGCTTCGGTTGAGTCGCTCAGGCCTCCGTCGCTCACGGTCGCCATGACTTCGTACTCGCCGGCGTCATCATAACTCGTTGCCCATTCGAACATGCCATTGCCGAGCGGCTCAAGCCTGGTGTCGTTTAGCGCATATGTCAGCGCATCGCCGTCCTCGTCTGTCGCGAATATTTCAATGGTGGCCTTTTCGGTCTCGTTCACGGTCAGGTTCCCTGTTAATTTGGTTATCCAGGGTTTTCTGTTCACATGAGCCACTGTCAGGGTGGTTGTTGCCGTGTCATTCAGGAAGCTGTCGCTTGCCGTAACTTCCACGATGTACGTTCCTGAGTCCTCGTAGCCGGTTTTCCAGACATATCTTGCCGACCATATGTCAAGTGTGATTTTTTCCATGGTGAACCTTGAGTCGTTTATGCTGAAGTCAATCGCGTCGCCATCCGGGTCGGTTGCCGTTGCTATTATCTCGGCCGTGTCATTTTCGTTTATTTTCGTTTTTCCCTCAAGGGCACCCATCACGGGCGCCCTGTTGACATTATTGACTGTTACCGTTATTTCAGCGTATGCAGAGAGGCCTCCGTCGCTTGCGTTGACGGCCACCACATAGCTGCCAGAGTCTTCGTATCCTGTTTGCCATGAGAACATTTCTGGGTTCTCAATGTCCTGGGCAAGCCTTGTATCATTCACGGAGTAGGTTATGCCGTCTCCGTCCGGGTCTGACGCTGTTATAGCCAGATTCACTTTCTCACTCTCATTAACCGTGAAGTTGCCATCAACCGCTTCAATGACGGGAATCCTGTTGGTATTTGCAACTGTCACGTTTATTTCCTCAAAGTCGTCAAGCAGTCCGTCGCTTGCGCGGAATTTTGCAGAATGAGTTCCTGCATGCTCGAAGTTTGGAGTCCACTCCAGCGTGGCGGTTTCATTGTCAAAGTGCGCCCCCTGCGGCAGGGAGGTTGCGTTGAACATCAGCGCATCTGCCTCGGTATCCTCAGCAGACAGGGAGAAGGCCAGCTGCTCGTTCTCAGCTGCCGTCCTGTTTCCGACCGGGTTCAGCTTGGGCGGTGTATTGCAGACCCTGTCCTCGTCAACCGAGCCGTCGCAGTCATCATCAAGGTCGTTGCAGGTTTCTGTTCCGGCTGGGCTTATGCTGCCGTCCGTGTCGTTGCAGTCCAGCCCGCCCTCGCATCCCGTGGGGAGGTAGCTGTCGCCGTCGCTGTCAAAGCACTGCTCAAGCACGCCGGAGTGGTAAAGCCCTGAAACGGCATACTGGCCGAGTGCAGCGTCAAGGGTGCATGACAGCGGCTCGCAGTCGCTTGCAACGCATGTTCCCTGCTCGCCAGGGTAGGTGGGCAGGGCGCTGCCTTTGGTGTAACTGCATGTGAAGTCGTCAGGGCACTTGAGTTCCGCAAATCCCCCGCAGTTTGGCGCGTCTTCTCCGCCGTCTTCTGGCAAGCATAATTCTGAGGTAGCCGGCTTGCCTTCGCCTGGCTTGCACTCCACCCTCTTCTCGCTCTCGTCGGTGCAGCCGTTTGACACCTCGCTTATCTTGGCTATCTCGACATCCTTCACGCACACCGTGTTTGAGCCCGGGATTATCCGGTCAATGTAGGCCGTCTTTTGCCCGCCCCTCAGGTCAAGCCCGCTTATCCTGATGAATCCCGCCTGGCTGGCGTCATCCTGTTTCTCTATGGTGAGGTTCATGATTGTTATGTTGCCTTTGCTGAAGTTCCTTGTGAATTCAATGAGCCGCTTTCCGCCTGAGGTTATCGTTATTTTCTTCTTGCCCTTGCCCTTCCCGGGTTCGGGAACCTCAATCTCTGCCTTTCCATCCCCTCCCTTTATGGTTATGTCCGTCTCGTTTCCTACGATGTCGTCTTCAGAGTCGTCGCTTCCGTCGTTATCGTTGTCTTTGTCAACGCAGTTGGCAATGCCGTCGTCGTCCACGTCATCGAAGCCATCGTCAACCTCGCCATTGCAGTCGTTGTCAAGCCCGTCGCACATTGTTTCTTCGGTTTCGTATTCCGGGCTGTAGCTTGCGTAGTCTGTTGTTGTGCATCCAGCCCATTTGCCTGTGTTGTTGCATGTTTCCTCGCTTCCTCCACATACTCCCTGCTGGTTGCCGCACAGGCGTGTTTGCGCTCCAGGGTCGCATTCCATGGTGTCAAGCACTATGAGGAGGAATTCATTGTTGTCACTGCTTTGCCCGTCGCTTGCTATGACTGTCAGGTTGTAGCTGCCGCTCTCGTTGTACCTGAAGCGCAGGGTGACCTTTTGCGTGTCCGAAATTACCGTGCCGTTGAGCAGCCACGTGTAAGTGAGCGGGTCGCCGTCCGGGTCGATTGCAAAGGCGCTGAGGTTTTTCTCCTGGCCTTCCTTCATGAAAATCTTTGGCGTTGCTGTTATCGACACGCCTTCCTCGGATACGTCAATCACCGGCGGCCGGTTTGTTTCCAGTATTGTCACGTTAATCATTGCCGTCGTTGCAGATTTTCCATCGCCAGCCTGTGCCACAATTTCGTACATTCCCGAGTCAGCGTAGCCGGTTTGCCACTCAAATTCGCCTGTCAGCCCTTTCTGCTTGAACCTTGAGTCGTTCACAGAGTAGCTTATGGCGTCCCCGTCAGCGTCTGTTGCGTTGGCAAAAAGCGTTACGTTCTCCCCTTCTGCTGCCGTGATGTTCGTAATGTTATGGAGCTCAGGCTCGCTATTCTGCTTGGTGAGCAGCCAGCCTATAGTGTTGAGTATGAGCTTTTCCATGGCTGCGGGGTCGCTCACGCCGTCAACCGAGAAGGCGTAGTATGCTGTTTTCCTCTCCCCGGTTTGGTTATTGCCGACTATGGCCTGGCTTCCGTCTTCCCATTCCGCTACGGTATGTCCTGTTGACTGCTCGGCCCTGTCAGGATATGGCGATTTCTCCGTGCTTATGCTTATTCCTGCTATCCCTGCGGTTATGGGGTGTTCCTTAAGCACCAGCTCTTCCGGCTTTTCCGTGTCGTTCAGGAGCAGGTCGCCGCCGAATTCCGCCCCTGCAATCATGCTGAAGTTGTCGTCCCCTGAGCTATCAAGGCTTATGTCTGAGCCCTCAAGCAGTATGGCCCCTGTGTAAGCGAGCAGCTCTTCCTTGTCCTTGCTCGTGAGTGTGCCGTTGAAGTAGTCGCCGGCGCTCCACACTATGACGTCGTATGGCGCCATCGCGGCTGCTGCCGGCTCGCCGTTTTCCTTCTTGTTCCATCCTTCAACGCAGTACCCTCCCTTCCTTATGGTGTCCATGAACTCGTCCGCGCTGCTCGGCTCGGGGGTTGAGGACATTTCTGCAGTGTTGTCGTCAATTACCATCACTTTTTCCCTGTTACACAGGTATATTGCTGATTCAACTATATTGTTGGATTCATTGTATTCTGCAACTGTGTTTCCGGGGTCTGCTTCAACCTTCACGTTATAGGTCGCTTTTTTTGCTTTTATTAGGAATGTGAGCTGCTTTTCCTCCCCTGCTGCAAAGGTAGCTTCTTGTTCTGCTGCCGTTTCTTCCGCTGCTCCCTCAAGTGTCATGGTTGCCCTTATCGTGGCTGTTGCAGGATTGCCTCCCATGTTGGCCGCCGTTAGGTTTATTGCCGCTGAGGAGGTGCTATCATCGTAGCTGTAGGATATGCCCGAAACCCTCAGGTCCGGCTGTGCAGGATAGACCGTCAGGTTGTATTCCCCAGCGTTGTTTACGTAGTTTGCCTCGCCCAGCGCAAAGTTGCTGTTTGCCATCACCCTTACCGGGTATCTTCCGGCGCTCATTTTGGCGGTTCCAAGGAAAGCGACTTTGTCTTTTGAAACAATTTTTGAGGTTGTTTCAATCTTCGTTCCGTCAATAAAAACCTCTGCCTGGGGAGGGCTTGGAAACTCGCGGGTGTTCGCAATCAGCGCTGCAATTCCGAACGACTGCCCTTCCACAGGAATTCCGATTCCTCCAAATTTGACTGATATTTCGCACTCCGCCTTGCTGCCAAATGTCGTATAGCCGTTTGGCCCGCAACCGCTTCCGCATTCGTTGAAATTGCATGAGCCCTTGATGATTTCCCACATTCCAATGCAGACAGCTACACACTTATCTGGCGGTGGCTCCGGAACAGGGTTTGCGTAATAAACGCCTTTTGGCGTTATGTCATCAATGCTGTCATCAAGCAGCCATTTGAGGAAGTTTGAGGCCAGTGTTCCGGCAGCTTCTGTTTCAAGCGCTTCCATGCTGAACGGCAGGAAGCCGGTCCTTGCCGTGCTGCTCTCGTAAACGATTATTGCTGAGCTGTTTTCTTCAAGGCCTTTGAACCTCGCCACTTCGGCCCCGCCGTTGTAAGGCATTACCGCGTCAGGGAACGGGTCGTTTGTTGAGTTGAATAGTATCGGGCTTTTAATCCCTGCAAGGAGCGGGTGCGGGATTGTGGCGCTTATCCAGACGCTTTCCGGCCCCCCTTTGGCTGCCGCTGCCTTTGCGCTTAGCTCTTTGGCCAGTGCCGCGTGCAGGACTTCCCAGAGGAACCGGTTGTTTTCGTTCCTGAATGCAACATCACTTCCCTCAACGAGCAGGCGGCCTGAGCGCTCGTTGTAGCGCGTGAGCGATGCCTTGCCGCTTTCGTCAATGCCCTGTGCGGTTGCGGACGTGCTCCATATCACTGCGTCAAACCTGTCAAGGTATGACGGCGGCGGCGTTCCGGCAACCGGCCTGCTTATGCTGGTGTAG
>DUGG01000017.1 GCA_013331515.1 Candidatus Woesearchaeota archaeon | reverse complement strand
CTTTATTGGCGGCAGCCATCAATAAAAAAGTCAGGCTGGGCAATGCGAGCTTCAAATTCCACGCGTCAGTCGCCCATCGTGGCGTTTTGGTCATCAGTGATGGCACGCGATTAAAGCCCAGAAAGCTGTCAGCAGGAATTTCAAATACTGATCCGGCGTATGAAATCCGGGATGGCATCCCTCACGCCCTTTCATCGTTTGAGAGGAAGGTGAAGGAGGCAGTTCCGCTTGACAGCAGCCGGGAAGCCATGAGGGCTGCTGCCCTCATCAATGAGTTTACAGGAAAGGCATTTTCTTTGATGGAGCATCATCCAGTTAATGTTCGCCGCCGCAGGAAAGGGCTTCTCCCTGCTAACACGATTATCTGCCGCGATGCCGGAAGCCGCCTTCCGCCACTTTACAGCATTTCAGAGAGGTACGGCAGGAAGTGGGCCATTCTGGCAGACATGCCGCTTGAGATTGGCATCGGCCGGCTGGCAGGCATGGACGTGGTGAAGCTGTCATTCCCCTCTTTCACGGAAGCAGATTATGCGCCACGCCTTTTCAAAACCACTTCTGCCCTGAAGAAGCACGATTGCCTGTACATTCACATCAAAGGTCCCGACCTTTTTGGCCACGATGGTGATTTCATTGGGAAGAAGCGCTGCATTGAGGATGCAGACCGGTTCTTCTTCGCTCCGCTGCTGAAAAAAGTTGATATGGCAAATACGGTGGTTGCGGTGACTGCCGACCATGCGACCCCGTGCGAGCTCAAGGGCCATGGTGACGACCCTGTGCCGTTTATGGTGAGCGGAGGCAAAGTCCGGGCTGATTTTGTTGAGCGGTTTGGGGAGAGTTACTGCCGCAGCGGAGGTTTTGGGACAGTGAAAGGCAGCGACCTGATGGGTCGGGTCATGTCGCTGCTGTAGTGCGCAGAAACATTTAAATAAGCATCTCCTGCTTTTCCCTGAAATCTTTTTGGAGATGGACATTTCATGGCAATAAGCACTTCGGCGCTGTATACCTTGGCTTTTGGCGGCAGCATCCTGGCGCTTATCTTCGCGTTTCTTTCAACTGTTAAGGTCATGCGTCAGGACTCTGGCAACGAGGCAATGCGCAGGATTTCCTCGGCAATCCGGGAAGGCGCTGCCGCTTACCTTAACAGGCAGTACAGGACTGTTGCTGTCATTAGCATTGTGATTGCCGTTGTCATGGCATTCGGGCTCAGGTCCTACCTGCTGGCGATAGCGTTCGTGCTCGGCGCGTTCCTCTCTGCCCTGGCCGGCTACATCGGCATGATGGTTTCTGTAAGGGCAAATGTCAGGACTGCCCAGGCGGCAACGAGGAGCCTGAAGGACGCGTTCAGCGTTGCCTTTACAGGTGGGTCGGTCACAGGGTTTGCTGTCGCCGGGCTGGGCCTTCTCGGTGTGACGGCCCTTTTCCTGGTTTTCCAGGACCCTAACATACTTATTGGCTTCGGCTTCGGCGCAAGCCTCATCAGCCTTTTTGCAAGGGTTGGCGGGGGGATTTACACCAAGGGTGCGGATGTTGGCGCTGACCTTGTTGGCAAAGTGGAAGCTGGCATCCCGGAGGATGACCCAAGGAACCCTGCGGTCATTGCTGATAATGTTGGTGATAATGTTGGCGACTGCGCCGGGATGGCGGCTGACCTTTTCGAGTCTTACACTGTCACGATGATTGCAGCCATGCTTTTGGCATGGACGGCTTTTGGTCACAGCTTCAATAATTATGTTGCGCTGCCAATGGTGCTCGGCGCTGTTTCGGTTGTTGCTTCAATCGTGGGAAGCCTTTTTGTAAAGGCGTCAATTCCTGCAAGGATTTGGCCTGCCCTGAACAATGGCATCCTGATTAGCGCTGCGCTTTCAGCTATCGGCTTTTTCGTTGTCAACAAGATGATGTTCGGCGATTATAAGTATTTCATCGCAGCTGCCATCGGGCTCATTATTACCATAGTCATAGGCTACGTGACAGAATATTACACGGCTGCCAACCGCAAGCCCGTCCAGCAGGTTGCTGATTCGGCAAAGACCGGCCCGGCAACTGTCATAATCCTGGGTATTGCCAAAGGCATGGAGAGCACATTAATTCCCGTGATTGCTATTGTCGCCGGTGCTTTCCTTGCTTACACGTTCGGCGGCGGGTTTTATGGCGTTGCAATAGCTGCCACTTCAATGCTTGCAATGACGGCAATCATTGTTGCGGTTGACGCTTACGGCCCGATAACCGACAATGCCGGCGGGATTGCTGAGATGAGCGGGATGCCTGAGTCTGTCAGGAAGATTACAGACCCCCTTGACGCTGTCGGAAACACGACAAAGGCGGTTACCAAGGGCTTTGCCATAGGCTCTGCCGGCCTTGCCGCGCTTTCATTGTTTGCTGCGTACAGCGACCTCACTGGAATAAGCATGATTAACCTTTACGACCCGAAAGTCGTCGTTGGCCTTTTCGCTGGCGGCCTGCTGCCGTTTATTTTCTCATCGTTGACCCTGAGGGCTGTTGGCCGTGCCGCGACTGGGATGGTTGTTGAAGTCAGAAGGCAGTTCAAGGAGATTCCTGGCCTAATGAATGGCACGGGCAAGCCTGATTATGCGAGGTGTGTTGACATCAGCACCAAGTCTGCAATAAAGGAGCTTGTCCTGCCCGGAATAATTGCCGTTGCAGCGCCATTGCTGGTCGGGTTTGTGCTTGGTCCCCAGTCCCTTGGAGGCTTGCTTGCAGGTGCGATTGTCACAGGCCTGCTTTTGGCAATAACAATGACCACTTCAGGGGCAGCATGGGACAATGCAAAGAAGTTTATTGAAGCCGGCAACCTTGGCGGGAAGGGTTCTGAAGCCCACAAGGCCGCAGTTGTCGGTGACACGGTCGGCGACCCCTTCAAGGACACGAGCGGCCCGGCCCTGAACCCGCTGATAAAGGTGTTGAACACGATTGCGCTGCTGGCTGCGACTTTGATTGTGAGCTATCACTTGTTTTAGGCGAGGCATACCTATGGCCAATTTGCGGTTTTCTACCCTCTTCCTTGTTATCCGGCTTTTTCATTTCATTGAAAAGCTATTGACTGGATTTCACAAGAAATTTCCATTATTCATGGGCGCGGACATTAATTTCCGTAGTTGTTAACCGTGCCTATAGACAACTTTGATTATCCCTGTTATATATCAAAGTTTTCTATAGTTTCTTTTTTTTGTATTTCTCTTGAGCCTTCTATAGAATCTCCGCTTCCGGCAAGTCCCAGAACGCGTTATCCTTTGTCAGTATTTTCAGGCCGTAAGTCTGGGCTGTCGCCACAATTAGTGAGTCCATCATGCCCCACTTTATGCTGGCTTTTTTTCTTTCATAGTTTAGCTTTCCTGCCGTTATGCTGATTGTTTCGGTGAGTGGTAAAATCTGTGAGATTCGTTTAACCTCTGTGACAGTTGTAGCAACATCTTCCCTGCCGCTTCTTAAACACCAGTGGGCAAGTTCCGCAATGGTGGCTAAACTGGTGAAATTTTCCTCTCGTTCAAGTATGCTCTTTACCCTTCTGCCCTTTTCAGTGCCTTCAATAAATTCAACCCACGCAGACGTATCCAAAATCATCTAAACTTCCCTCACTGGTATTCTTCTCTGTCCCTTTCAAACGGTTTTGCATTTTTAATGCTACCAAACAGTCTATTAATGGCTTCCAGTTTTCTTTCCCTAAGTATGCTTACTTCTATCTCTTCCCCTTCCTTAATGTTCTCTTTTGTTATAATTTCCATTGGTATAAGCACTCCAAACGATGTTCCTACCTTTCTTACCTTTGTCTTAAACAACTTCGCCATTAATTATAATAAATTATAATAACATATTTAAACTTTGCTGTTCTTTACACACATTAGGTTTCTTATGCCTTCCTGCCGTTTTTTCCGTAGATCTTTCACAAGTGATGCAAGTCTTTCGGCAGATTCCAGATTTCCTGCGCTTTTTGCCAAATTTGTGAAAGCGTTCCGGATTGCCCGGATTTTTCCCCTTTTAGTAGCGGACATTAATTATTACTTATTATTTTCCGCTACTAAAATCAGAAAGACATAATAGCGAATCTCGTTAATTATGGAACATTTGCGAGATTCGCCAAATAGCAAATTGCAAGTAAAAAGTTCAAATATTTCTGCAATTTGCTATAACAAATGAGTTGAAAGTTATGTCTTTCTCTATTTCTCACAAACAATTTTAAACCATTCGTCCACTTCAGCAGCATGAAGCTTGATAGCATAAAAGGCAGAATCCCTGAGAAGCTTTACGCGGCAATCGCAGCAGCAGGCGTTTCCGAGTTTCGCCCTTCGCAGGAAAAGTCGATAAAAGCCGGCCTTCTTGATGGGAAGAGCCTTCTCGTTTGCACGCCCACAGCTTCGGGCAAGACTTTGATTGCCGAGCTTGCGGCCGTCTCAGCCATTCTCAATAAGAAAGGCAAGGCAGCGTATATTGTCCCGCTTAAGGCCCTTGCGTCGGAAAAGTACAATGCTTTCGTGAAGCGCTACGGTTCATTTGTCAGGGTTGCCTTGTCCATTGGCGATCTTGACTCGTCCGACCACCGCCTTTCAGAATACGATGTGGTGGTGTGCACGGCTGAAAAGCTGGATTCCCTGATACGGCATCACGCTCCCTGGATANNCTCGTTACGGATGATTGGCGTCCTGTAAAGCTCCATCAGGGTGTGTACAGGGATGGAATCATAAGGTTCAAGGGTTAAGCTGGTCTTCATGCTGTGAGTCCAAGCTGCTCAATGATGATTTCCGCCCTGAACGGCACAAGGTCGTCATATCCCTGACCTGTGCCGAGGTAGAGTATTGGCTTTCCGGTGACGTGGCTGGCAGATACGGCTGCGCCGCCTCTCTCATCAACATCTGCTTTTGCAA
>DUGG01000007.1 GCA_013331515.1 Candidatus Woesearchaeota archaeon | reverse complement strand
CCTCACATAACTTTACTTTACCCAGGCATACCAACCCTTCTGAATCGTGACTTTGTAGCGCAAGCCCTCTTCTGGTGCTGGCTTGGAATGTAATACTCGCCAAAGCCGTCTTTGACAGGCTCAACCCCACTGCTCAACATCTGAACACTCTTAGCCTTCCGAACTTCATACAATGCTTTTTCCATTGGTATCACCTCGACCTTATATTAATAACCATTAATGCTCAAATATTTAAACTCATCTATTAATGATTACTAATAATCATAAACATATTTTGGATTACCACAAACTTTATATATGACAATTAACGGTTATTAACGATATGGCAAAGAAACTTATATTAGATTGCGATGATGAGCTTTGGAAAGAGGTCTTGATTTTTAAGATTAACAGTAATTTATCCAACAATAACGAAGCTGTAATTGAGTTGATTAAAAGGGGCTTAAAGAAATGAATGATGAACTTCAAACGAAGCTTGTAAAGACCTTTGAAGAAATAAAAAAAGTAGATGAGGAAGGTATCGAATACTGGAGTGCAAGAGAATTAGCTCCGATTTTAGATTACGCTTCTTATGATTCGTTTCAAAGTGTGATAGAGCGAGCTAAGGGATCTGTAAAAGTCAGCGGAATTAATGCGGTTGATGCAGAAAGACAATTTGTTAAATTTGCAGCCGTGATTAAAAATGGCGGCGGAAAAGAGAGGGTAGTGCCGGATTACAAGCTCACAAGATATGCTTGCTACATCATTGCACAGAACGGCAGTCCAACTAAGCCAGCAATTGCGGCAGCCCAAATGTATTTTGCTGTTCAAACCAGAAAGCATGAAGTTATGAGTGCAGAAATTGGAGAGATACAACGCTTGGAAGCAAGAAAGAAATTAACTGAAACCGAGAAAAAGTTTAGTAAAACTCTGATGGAACATGGAGTTGATAGCTATGGGCTTAAAGAGATAAAAGCTGTTGGTGATGAAGCCTTATTTGGCGGGAACACTACTCGACAAATGAAAAATAAGTTGTCGGTTAAACTTGCAAAACCACTTGCTGACGTTCTCCCAACTGTAACAATCAAAGCAAAAGATTTAGCCGCTGAGATGACAACGGTTAATACTCTGGAAGCACAATTATCAAGGAAAAGCACCTATAAGAAAAGAACACGTTACGAATAATGAGGAGATAAGAGCATTACTCCAGAAAAGAGGCATTACGCCTGAAGAGTTGCCTCCAGAAGAGGACATCAAAAAGTTAGAAAGGAAATATAATGGCAGAGTGACTCAAATTGCTGAAACTTCGGAAGAAAAAGTTGATTCTGTAGAATAACCCTACTTTTACCACCCTTCACTTACCACCAGCGGGCTTACCAATGCTCCTTCAGCAAAAAAATTATATAGTGGCTGCAAACGGTACCAATCCCATGGTTGAGCGCACACTTGTATTATTCAAGCCCGACGCCGTGCAGCGCGCAATAATGGGAAGGATACTCTCAAGGTTTGAGGACGCGGGCCTTAAGGTAGTTGGCATGAAAATGGCGTGGGTGGACAAGAAATTTGCATTGAAGCACTACACCGAAGACCTGGCAAAGAGGGCTGGCGCACATGTCAGGGAGATGATTGCAGAATTCCTGACCACAGGCCCGGTTGTTGCAATGGTCCTGGAAGGGGTAAATGCCATTGAGAACGTGCGGAAGCTTGTCGGCTCCACAGAGCCAAAATCAGCCGCTCCGGGAACCATCAGGGGGGATTTCAGCCACGTCAGCTATGCCTATGCTGACGCCAAAAAAGCAGCCGTGAAAAACCTGGTCCATGCTTCCTCAGACAAGGAGGATGCTGCTGCTGAAATCGGGCTGTGGTTCACTCCCAGAGAGCTTCACTCATACAGGACTGTCCACGACATCCACCTTCTGTGATTGACCATGAACATCGTCTTTCTGGGCCCACCCGGCGTTGGAAAAGGGACAGTTGCGGCAATCCTGTCCGCGAGGCATAGCCTGCCGCACATCTCAACAGGCAACATGCTGCGGGAGGATGTTGACAAGGGCACGCCCCTTGGCGTGGAAGCCAGGGGATTCATGGATGCAGGCAAGCTGGTGCCTGATGAGCTTGTCACTAAAATAGTCAAGGAGCGCGTCTCGCAGCCTGACTGCAAAAGCGGCTTCATCCTTGACGGCTATCCAAGGACATCTGCGCAGGCCAGGGCGCTCCAGGAGTTTGCAGCGATTGACGCCGTCCTTGACTTCAAGGCGCCATTCAAGACGATAGTTGAGCGAATCTCGGGGAGGAGGACGTGCAGGAAGTGCAAAGCCACGTTCCACGCCAAGTATTCACCTCCGAAAAAAGAGGGCGTTTGCGACAAGTGCGGCGGGGAGCTTTACCAGCGCTCCGACGAGAAGCCAGGCATAATAACAGAGCGACTTAAAGTATACGAAGAGCAGAACAAGCCACTGATTGACTACTACCGCAATGAGGCGCTCTTGTCAGAGATTGACGCTTCCTTCCACATTGACAATATTGAAAAGATAATCGGACAGTGCGAGAAGGTTATCGTGCAGCATAAATGATTGGCTTTCTGCAAGCATGAATGCGTGCATTCCGCCATTGGCGGAATTGCACCGGTCCCTGACTGGTGGTTCTTGACATACAGGGCAGCCCGCGCCCGAACCAATCAAAAACCGCTATTGTAGATACAACAGAGTGATATCTGAATCTGCGCACGGCACAACCCAACAGCAATATTTTTAAAGAAACAGGCGTTAGCAACGTCGCTACTTTACGGGGGCGATGTGGCTACTCATGGAACAAACTCAGCTAAGAAAGCTTGCAGGCCTTGACAGGCAGGTACACGAACTAACGAAGGATTTCCATAATTCAACCCCTGTTGCATCATACGCTGTCAAAGGCAGCGGCGGCAATTCCCACGGAGGCCGTTCTGTTTCCTTTGACATCAAGGACGCGCTGTTGATAGCAGCAGTCACAGAAAGCCCGGTGCTCATGATTGGGGACACTGACAGCGGCAAGACAACGCTTGCAAAGCTTGTGATGAACGCCCTCTTCGGCCAGCCGGGAAGCGGCTTCAGCAAGCTTGACATTGACACCTCATTCTCAGATGAAACGCTTGCAANNAACTTCCGACCAGCTTTACTCGATTGCTTCCGCCCTCAAGATGCCCGGCCTTATCATTGATGAGATGAACAGAACAGACCCAAGGCTTGCTGCAAAGCTCCTGCACATCCTCCTGGAGAAGGAGGTTACCATAGCCGGCAGGCCTCACAGGATAGGCCATATGCTCCCCAACGGAAGCACCTACCAGTTCCAGATTGCAGCCATCAACTCAGGATACAAGGGCACGTTTGAGATGGACGAGGCGCTCGTGAGGCGCGCAGTAATGGAGCTGCCGATGAACATGTTCCCGCCAGGCATGGCCGACTTCAGCATGCTGCTCAGCTCGGTTTACCGCGACATACCGCTAAGGGAGACAAAAAGCCACCTTGAAGACGTGCTTTCAGTCAAGGATGCTGTTTCCGGAATCGCCCTTGACCCGGAGGTGAGCCACTTCCTGCTCTACCTCCACGCCATGGAAAGCTGCGTGAAGTCGGCAACAGGCACGAAGGGAGGGATTGAAATGCGGCAGGGCAGCTCGCTCAAGCCGTTCTGCATCAACAATGGCAGCGGGGTAGCGTGCCACTTCCTCAATGAATATCAAAACGAGATGTGCCCAAACGTCAGGGGCTTGAGCGCAGGCGTAGCAAAGAACCTAATCCTGCTGTCACAGGGATTCGCAGCCCTCAGGGGAACAAAGATGGCTGCTGGAGAAACCAATGAAGAGGACTATTCGGCAATTGCCGGCAACCTCAAGGTTGAAGTTCAGGACATGGTTGCGGCAGTGCCGTTTGTAGGATACTCAAAGATGGGCATGAGCGCCGAGTGGGTGATAAAGCAGTTCAGGACAAGCAGGTGGCATGCAGTCAAGGGCGTTGTTGAATCTGCTTACCAAAAGTTCTCCACGTTCTACCTGCAGAATTTTGACGCGCTGTCAAAGGCTGGAACCCCCGGCCTTTCAAAAGAAGAAGCCATGCGGGTGATGAGGGACGCCTGGCAGCAGGACCACTTCATGTATTTCTCGCTGGTTCCCTATTTTGCAAAAATTTTCCCGGAAATCCTTTCAATACAGCGCAACGCGCAAAGCCCCAGCGGCAGCCAGTGAAACTACCATGTTAAGCCCTTCTGACATTGGAGCCATAGCGCGAAGGTTTCCATTGGGAGTCTCGTTTGAATGGAAGCCTCTCTCCATTGAGCAGATAGTAGATATGCCGCTTGTGCAACTGAAGGAAAGAGGGATAAACGCCACAGGCGCCTTTTTCGCCTTTGAGTCGGCTCAACACGGCAGGGAATTCCATTTCAGGATAGGAACGGCAGGCCGCAACATCTCCTTGTTTGAGATTGGCGGCGAAACCCCGGATTGGCAGGGCATGCTCCATGCCGTTGATGGCGAGGTGCAGGTTTACTTCAGCGACTTATTCGCTTCGGAACGAGAGTTTCCAAAATCAGGCATCTACTTCAGGAAAGGCAGGGCATACCTTGAGCATTTCCGGAATCCCTCAGGAGACGGGGAGAAGATTGCCAGGGCCCATTTTTACAGGGTTTCAAATTACGGGGAGATGACGCCTTTGCCGCTCAGCGCCCTCCTCCCATTTACAAAAGATGAACAATGGCTTATTGACCATGCGGCAGAGGTTGGAGTGAAGGAGAGGTACTTCCAGGGGAACAACCGTGCAAACCCATCATATTGGAGCGAACTGAGACTACAACCAGGCAGGTTTTCCTACAGCCTTTTGCCTGCCTCAGGGGTTGCGCTTGACATCGCCTCAAGCAGCCGCCCAAAAGATGTCCTGGAAGCGGCCAGGGACTGTATCCCTGTTGAACTGGTTTATGTGACCGAACTGAGGCCTGCCTGAAATGCAACAAGCCGACCCGCTCAGGGCAATGTGCGAGGAGATACTCAAGGAGAAAGGCTGGGACTGGCAATACCTCCTGGACTACAAGAGGGTGCCAAACTCGCCGCATGCCCTCCTTGCAGCCATCACGCTTGACTCATTGTGGAAGATTATCATGAGGCCCTCTGCCGACCTTGAAGAGCGCCTCGGCAGTGTTGCCAAAAGCTCAAAGCTTTCCGGCGTTATCACCCAACCTGAACGCTCACTGATATATTTCGCAAGCTCCCACGAGCACGGCCACTGGTTCATCTGCCCATTCAACGAGCAGGGCTACGCCGCCATCCTGAACGGGGCAAGGGAAGTGCTGGCCAAAAAGCTCACGACAGAGACGGCAATTGAAACGACAGCGCAACGCGCAGCCAACATCGTCGGGGACTTGATAACAAACGCCGCAACCAGCTATACAGACCAGAGGGCTTCCGAATTCGTTGAGGGGTTCACGCTTTTTTACCTCATGAACGCGCAGGACACAAGCAGAGGAAGGCACCTGCTGCCCTCAAAATTCCCGGATGACTTCGCTGTTTTTGTCAATTCAAACCTCACAATGATGCAGGCGCAGCCGAATTTCTATTCGCGGCTGAGGAAAACATTCAGGTCGTTCTCATCGCCTGTAATTGACCGGGACACAAAGGATGTTGCCAGCATACTCCTCGGAGATGAGCTTGGAAAAAAGGCCGCTGCATTTTCGTTAACCTCTGAGGAAAAGCGCCAGGCGTTCTACATGCTGAGGGAAAGCAGCAGGTGGTATGAGGTCTCAGGCCGCCTCACAGAGATATTCTACCGCTACCTGAAGGACAACAACTCCCGACTCGGCCAGCATGATATGAGCAGACTGTTTGATAAGCTCAGAAAGGAGGCAGAGAGATTGAAGGAAGAGCATCCTGAATACGCCCAGCCGCAAAACCAGCCTTCAAATCCCCAATCCGGCTCTGGCACGCCTTATGATCTCTCTGACGACTTTGAAAACCCCGAAGGGAAGCGGCAGGGCGAAGGCGCTGGGGAAACAAAAGAAGCCAAAAGCGGCTCAAACAGGGAGAGCAACACAAACCTGCCCGTACCTCAAAAGGGCGCCGGAGGAAAAAAGGATGAAAAACGCGTGAACGCCGGAAGGAAGATGCTGGGTGGCTCGGGCGAGGAAAAAGAAAAGGAAGAAACACCTGCCGGCGAAATCATGAGCTCAGACACCACCCCGACAGGCAAGCCCGCATCATTCAGTTACCCGCCAACAGTCATAGAGCGGCTTCGCCAGATGCTGGGTGAAGGCGCAAGCATTTTTGATGAACTTTTACACCCTGAACTGGTGAAAAACTTTGAAGAGCTGGACAGGATGTACAGGGAGAGGGCAGCCCCGCTCATAATTGACCTGAATGACCCAAGATTTAAAACGCCGGAGCACAACTTCGCTTACCTTTCAAAAGGGCACGCTTCCGGCATTACCGGGATTGACTGGGCTAGAACGAGGATGCTCAATACCCCAAAAGGCAGGAAGGTGCAACTGTTTGAGAAGCAGGTGCCCCTGAAGCTTGACATTCCATCCTCATTTTCCAGCCACGGGCTTCCTGACCTTGCGTGGATTATTGACAGCAGCAGCAGCATGAACTGGTACCCCGCCGCAGGAACCGGACCGTATGACACGCTGCTGAGAATCATGTACTCAATCCACCTCTCGCTGGAGCGCGCCGGGAGAGGCGCGCACATGAACTATGCCGTGCTGAACTATTCTGGGAAGACGTCGTTTTCCGGCTGGCAGCCCTACCAGCGCCTTGACGACATACACCGGGCAGCGTTTGCATACCAGGCCCTCGGCACCCACCTTAACCACGATGGAATAAGGAAGCTGGGCGAAACGACAAACGACGCGTTCATGGCGTTCATGATAACTGACGGAGGGTTCAACTTCCTTACAAACGAGGATGCAATAGTCAAGGAGATTTCAGCCCTTTGCGACAAAGGCAACTACTTCGCCCTCTTCCAGATAAGAGANNAATTTTTCAATAAAAATAAAGGCAATGGGCTTCCCGGTTTACGTCGTGAACGGGCCAAGCGACCTTTACAATCTGACAGTGTCATTCGCCAGGGAGATGTGGGGTGGAAAACTATGATTCCCCACCTGACGAAGCATTACACGATGCCGCTTGCCGACTGGATTTCAATCGCCCTGAACCGGGAACGCCTTGAGGCGGCTGCCGCGGCAATACGCAAGGGGGCGCCGCTTGACCAGCAACTTTTAGGCGCCACTGAAGGCAACCGCAGGTACCTCCTCAAAATCCTCGACGAGGAGGTAACCAGGCAATTCAAGGACCAATACCAGCCGCTGGTGCAGATCATCAGCAACAGCATAGACGCGAGGCCGACAGATGTGAACGAAAAATACGCTGTTGAAACGCGCCTTCGCTTTGGCGGCCATTTCACAACCAGTGATGAGGGCAGGTCAATGTCACTGGAGGAAATACTCACCCTGCTGATAATCCCGTTCAACTCAAACAAGGACCCGGGAAAGGACATAGGAAGGTTTGGCGTTGGCTTCCTCTCAACCCTCAACTACTGCCTGCAAAACCCCGGAGAGAGCGAGGTGCGGGTTGCCGCGCACACCGGCTCAGAGTCATACATGGCTGTTTTTTCAAGCGGGAGCAGCGAAGTGGCAGGCCTGAACCTCTCCATAACACCACACAAGGCCAGAAGGAACAGGCACGGCACGACGGTTGAAATAAGCAGTTGCATCAGGCATCGGAACGTGGCTGAGCGCTACATAGCCGGGCACTTTGCCGAGTTCTCCCCAAGAAGGGCCATAATCCGGGTTAACAAGAGGCAGATAAACAAGGAATTTAAAGGCACAGCATACTACCAGCCGCAAAGGTTTATCCTGCGGGGAACTGAAGTGAGCCAAAGCGTTGGCGTTGTCATACACCACACCCGCGATTTCGACGGGAGGATATACTCCTACGGCCAGATGCTGCTGACCTCCCAGGGAGTAAAGATAATCACAAAAGAGATATCCAGCGCCAACATCAAGGTTGACCTTCCGCCAGCCGTGCTGCTCGTTGAGGGAAGGGACGAGTTCAAGCAGGATGCAAACTACCGCGCTGCCATAGAGACAGTTTTTGGCATCCTTGCAGGACACATAACCCGGCAGCGCTCCGACACCAACACACTTGCCGCCCTGCGCGACATGGTGCCCTCAATTGCAACAGCGCTCGGCATAACAAAGCCAGAGTACATCCCGCACTTCAACGATGTCTTTGCAGCGCTGTTTAGCGGGCAGAAATATATCGCCCCAGCCGGGTATTACAACCGGCTCAGACAATTCTTCGGGCCTGAGGCTGCCTCTGCAATTTACCCGGCTTCCCTTCTCGGCCATGCATTCTGGCAGCTTAAATTTGAACACATCGGCACATTCATACGCGAACACGCACAGGAAAAGCACACGACAAACTTCAGAAGCCTGTCCAACAGCTCATACACACGGAGCATATATTATAACAGCGAACCCGCTCAAACCAATCCTGTCCTTGCAGGATTGATATCAAACAAAACATTTGAGTTTGCATTGAAACATGTCCCGGACAAGCTACAGGGCATTTCAGGCGGTGTGGAATGCCTGCTCGTAGATGCAGGCACCAGCGGGGCTTCACCATTCATGGCCTTGCCTGGGAAGCTATACATAAACCTTGCCCACCCCTGCTTTAAATCAGACGGCCTTATTAACAGGTATACTGCCTGCCAGCGGTTGGCAGAGGCGATTACAGACAACGAGGAGAAGGCCGAGCAACAATTGTGGGGGAGAAGGTAATGGCCTCCGCAGTCCATCCAGGGCAGGAGGTTGCGCTGGCAGACCTGCTGATGCTCCAGATGACCGGTCGGCTTGATGAATTCCTCGGCCAGCTGAACAATGGAACTGACACGTCGCGCTTTTTAGAGGCTGCCTGGGGAACGGTAACAACCCCGAAGCTCTTTGAGGAAATCGTGAACAGGTCTGTTGAAGCGCAATTTGGCGAGAAGCACGTGGCCCTCAGGGAGCTTGTACAAAACGCACTTGACGCTTACGTCTCCAAGGACAACAGGCTTGTTGACATCACCACCTCAACCGGAGACAGGGGATTTCAGGTTTCAGTCACCGACAATGGCGTTGGGATGTCAGACCGTGAAGTGCTTCGCGACCTGCTCATACCATACAACTCAGGCAAGGAGCTTGACCCTGAAAAGATTGGCGAGCACGGCATTGGTTGGTTCTCGGTGCTGGACCTTGCCGACAGGGTCAATGTTTACAGCAGGAAGGCAAGCCACGCTCCCGTGCACGCGCAGGTGCAGAGAAAAGGCGGCAGATGGGTTACAGATGTGGACCATACCTCAATGGACGGACTCGCAAGCAAGACAGGAACAAAGGTTGTGCTAGACCTCCCGCCCACGTCAACCGTTAATGACATTGCTGATTTCCTGAACCTGTACATTGGTTATGTTGACAGAAGCACGGCAGACATCCGCTTCAACGGCCTGAAGATAAACACGCTGATGGACGGCTACACGCTTGGCGGGACTGCAAGGATTGTCAGCAGGGACCTTGAAGGGAAGCTAAGCGTTTTCCTGTCAACAAGGCATTTGACAGCCCACGCCTACTCAAATGACGGGTACAGGCTGCGCGACGTCAACATTGAAAGGATGCTGTACACACAAAACGGGCTGTTCGTGAAGTTTAACCTCGAACCGTTCAATGCCGAAAGCATACATTTCTCGTTTTTCAGGCAGCTGGCAATGAATGGGATTGACTTCTGGGTTGACCTGCCGCCAAACATCCGGCTCACCAAGGGAAGGAATAATGTCATTGCTGATGATGAGCCGGCGCTCATGAAGGCCATTTACACTGCGTTTGAAGACACGATTATTGAATCTGTGCTGTCAAATGACGCGATTATGGACAAGTGCCGCTACCCAATTGAGGCTGTCCTTGCACAGTTGTTTGAGAAGCGCTACAGCAAGCTTCTTGAGCAATTTGAAAGGAGGACATACTCGCGCACAAGGCGCTTTTATTCAAAGGCAGCTTATGTCGGTATGGAAATGGCACGCATGGCTTCAGGGCTGGCCCACGCCGCAGCCACAGGAATCACCTTCCTGCCCATTGCAGCGCGACACCTCTCCGGAGTCCCCCATTATGTGGGCAATGCAGTCAGAGGAGCGGGAACTGGAATGGCCGCCATACCTGAAGTTCTTTGTNNAAGCCGCTTCGGCAACCGGCAGCTACATCAAGTCACACTGGTGGACAATGGCCAAATTCGGGACAAGCGCAGGCACAACAGCATTTCTCGGTTACGAAGCTTACGCCAACCGCCACTTTCTCAGCTTTGTGGGCGTCCGCCTGCTGGCATTCGTGCTTCTGGGAGGAGGGGCAACCCTCGCTGCCAAATACCATTCCGAAATCAGGCAATTCACGGCTGATGCAGTGATGGGAATAGCCAACTCCCTGAAAAGCCACAACCCTGACTACCACTCATGGTCAGAAACGCCAACTTCGCTTTTCAGGGGAATCTGCCAAGGCCTGGGCAAAGCGAAGACGTCCATTGAAGATTTTGTCACAGAGGCGTTTTCAATGGCGAAAATCACGAAAAAGCGCGAGGACATGGTAAGGCGCAGGACCGAGAGCGTGGGCAAGCGATACCTGTCACGGCTGCACGTTGATGGATTCACCAAGCGGATAACCTCCAAAAACATCGTGAGCGGAAGATTCGCCAGGGTTAAATTGCAGACGGGAAGTGATTACATTGAGTACAACAGCAGAAGCAGCTACGCGTTCAACCCATCAAGGATATCAGTTGACGAACTTGTCAGGCTCTTCGCACTTAACAAGGTGAAGGAGCACAGCTCACTCTTAGTAAAAGAAGGCGATTTCATCATTGACCAGTCAAGCCACCTCAGCCGCGTGCTCTTCGACCAGCTTTCAGCAATCAGGAAACACGTGCAGCAGGACTACAGCCCAAGGGTCATAGAGGACTACCTGCGCGACATCAAGACATTCTTTGGAGAGACGCTCAGCACGATTTACGACATCTTCCACCCCTCAACCTGGGGAAAATACCACTCCGAACTTGGGAAAGCTGACGCAACAGGCTACAACCCTTCAATCATTGCGCATTCAGGAATATCCATCAGGTGGATGGTCAACCACGCATTGGGCGCAGCAGGAGGAATCGCTGGGCTTGCAGGAAAAGTGGCGTGCACAACTGCAAACCCGGCGACATATGTAACGGCTGGCCGGGTTGCAGGACGCGCTGCTTATGCAACCTGGCGGGGAGCATCGGGCGCATTCAAAACTGTCACAACCAGGAAGAAACGCGAGACCGCACCGCCGCAACCTGACAAGCCAAAAATACGCCCCAGGAATGAAACACAGCCAAAGGAACCTTTCCATGTACGCGAATTAGCCATGGCAACCCTGAAAACTGCAGCGTTTGTAATTGCCGTTCCGTGCTATGTAATGAAGGAGCTCCTCACCCCGTCAAATTACTCAAAGGTTTACCACAGCGCCCAAAGCATAAAAGTGCCGTTTATTGCCGCTCATGCGCCAGCAGTCTGGAAAAACTTCTCCTCCTTCTGGGGGGCGGGGGCTGATTTTTTCATTGTCGGCTACGACCAGTCAATCAAGCCAATGAGCGGGAACAGGATTTCCTCCATTGTTGAACGCACAGGCCTCGGCGGGGAGTACCTTTCGGTTTACAGGACAGTCAGCAGGATAGAAGAGCTGCTGAGCGAGGCATCAGGACTGCCGGCACGAAAGGTGCAGATGCACACGTCAGAGATTGGCTCCTACATGGTTTTATACCCACCAAAATACGACGACGGCGTGCTCATAAACCTGCATGGTGAAAACACCAACGGCCTCGTCAACGCCGCAAGGCAGGGAAGGCTTACCATGGATTTCGTAATGCTGAACGTCTTCAACCATCTCGTGCATGAAAAAGCCCACCAGAAGGTCGGGATAGCGGAACACAACAGCGAAGGCCTCCACAATCTCAACTTTGACAGAGTAGTGGAGTTGAGAAAGAAAGGGCATGCGGCTTGGCCTGATTACAGCACTGAGCTGTACAATGCAAAGGAGGGAATTCTCAACAAACTGGCCGGCCTCCTTGAATCAAGAGGAGCAACAATGGAATCAGAGCTTTCACCGTTCTACCAGCAAGACTCCGAAAAGCCCCAGTCAATCCCGCTTGAAGGGCTCGTAGCCCTTTCCCGGATGAACCAAAGGCAGCTCAACAGGGTAAGGGCCAATCTTGGAAGGGGAAGGGCTTACTTCTATGATTACATGACCCAGGCATTCTACGCAACGCCAGAGCCGAAGCAGCAGCCAAACAGGGCAAAGTCAAGTTAATTGTGTAACTTTTAATTCTTT
>DUGG01000090.1 GCA_013331515.1 Candidatus Woesearchaeota archaeon | reverse complement strand
GGCTTCGTGTTCCAGCAGTTCAATCTTGTTTCGACCCTCACGGCAATGGAGAACGTGACCCTTCCAATGGTGTTCCAGGGCGTGCCAAAGCCGGAAAGGGAGAAAAGGGCGAGGGAGCTCCTGGCAATGGTTGAGCTTACGCACAGGAGGGAACACCTCCCAAGCCAGCTTTCAGGAGGGCAGCAGCAAAGGGTTGCCATAGCACGGGCGCTTGCCAACGACCCTGCCATAATCCTTGCGGATGAGCCGACAGGCAACCTTGACAGCGCAACCGGAACGAAAATCATCGCCTTGCTGAGGGACCTCAAGAGGAAGGGGAAAACGATGGTGATAATCACCCATGATGACGGGATAGCGGCCGAGGCCGAGACCACAGCATATATAAAGGACGGCGCCATAATACATGTAAAGAGGAACTGACAAGGAATGATTAATCTCAGGGTGCAAACGATAATTGTTGCGCTGCTTTTGGTTCTCGCAGTAACTGTAAGCGCAGGGACCGATGACTCCGTATCAGAATCAGCTTTCCTGGTGATAAGCGTTGTCAGCCAGACCCCCGACCCTGCTTCGCCCGGAGAGGAGATTGAGCTGAGGGTGAAGGTTGAAAACAGGGGCACAAAAGCTGCCAATGATGTGGAGCTTGGGCTAGTGCCAAAGTACCCGTTCATCATGGGGGAAGCGGGGCAATCCAAAGGCATGGGCAGCGTTTCAGGAAGGCAGAAAGGCAAGGATGCGGTAATAGTGAAATTTATTGTTTCAACAGAAGGCACAGCTCCTTCAGGAACTGCAGAGCTCCAGCTGAGGTTCAAAACCGCCTCGCAGGGCTGGACGCTGATTGATCCCCTTAACATAAGTGTGGGATACCGGGAAGTGCCGCTCACTATAACCTCGGTTTCGTCAGAACCCGAAAAGTCCGAGCCGGGCAAGCCGTTCAAGATACGGTTTGGCATTGCCAACAAGGGCACGGCAGAAGCGGTTAACATAAGAGCGAGAATCAACATCACTGACTCAATGCCAATATCCGGTCACGGTTCCACAAACGAGCAGTTCACGAGTTCCATAAGGCCCGGTGCAGTGGCAAACGTAACGTTTGCCGTCATAACCCTCCCTGACGCAAAAAGCGGGGTTTACCGCGTGCCGCTGCTTATTAGCTACTCAGACCGGTCAGGCAGGAATTATACCCTCGGTGGACAATTATTCAGTGTGGCAGTAGGGGCGAAATCGGAGATAAGCGCAGCCCTTGTTGATTCAGCCACGCTCAGGGAAGGCAGGAACAAGGTCACTATTGAGTTGATAAATCAGGGCCTTGGCGACCTTAAGTTTGTCACAACAGAAGTCGCAGAGTCAGGCGATTATGAAGTGCTTTCACCCCCAATGACATATGTGGGAGACCTTGACTCAGGTGACTCGGATACGGTGAGCTATGACATCTTCTTCATGAGGCAGGCACACCTGAAGTTGACAGTCAACTACAGAGACGCCCTCAACGACAAAGGAAGCGCGGAATTGGACATCCCGACAAGGGTGTATACCGGTGATGAGGCAAGGAAATTTGGCCTGGAAAAAAGCGGGAGCAAGGGCATTCTCGTGACGCTGGCCATAATAGCGACAGGCGTTCTAGCTTACAAGCGCATCAGGCGGAAGGCGCACTGAACCGGAAGCCAAATGCAAGCCCAGATAGCAGCCGGAGCAAGGGACTACTTCTTCATAGCCCTGGTCGGCATGAGAAAGAGGAAACTGAGAAGCTGGCTGACAATGCTTGGCATCTTTGTTGGCATAGCGGCCGTGGTCGGGTTGATATCAGTAAGCAGGGGAATGCAGACCGCCATTGCAGAGCAGTTCAGCACAGTCGGGGCAGACCGGGTGATAGTGCAGCCTGGCAGCGCCTTTTTCGGGCCTCCAGGCAGCAGCGCAGGCCTGGCAAAAATAACAAAGCACGACATTGAGCTGATTAGAAAAACCAGGGGAGTGGAAAACGCAGCCGGCTACGTCCTTAAAACAGCCAGGATGGAGTTCAACGGCAAGACAAAATTCGTCTTCGGCATAGGTCTGCCGGCCGACGACACGATTGCCGTCTTTGGTAGCAGGTTTGACATCTCATATGGGAGGGGATTCAGGAAAGGCGATGGCAGGGTCGCAATCATAGGCAACGCTTACTCAACGAATGAGGACCTGCTTGGCAAGACAATTGGCATCGGAGATACGATTGCCGTCGAAGGCGAGGAAATGAGGGTTGTCGGGGTCAGGAAAAAGCTCGGTGACCCTGAAAACGACGTTGCAGTGCTGGCACCCATAAGCACGCTGTGGGAAATCTACGGCAACAAGGATGAGTACAGCGNNCAGGTTGCAGAGCGCATTAAAGAGGAGATGCGCAGGGACAGGAAGCAGGAGAGGGGCAACGAGGACTTCCAGGTTCAGACATCCGAAGAGCTCTTTGCAAGCTTCACGACCATTCTCGGCATAGTCCAGGCGGTAATCATAGGGATAGCAGCAATATCACTGATTGTAGGCTCAATAGGCGTGATGAACACTATGTATACAGCAGTGCTTGAGCGCACAAGGGAGATA
>DUGG01000092.1:9090-10316 GCA_013331515.1 Candidatus Woesearchaeota archaeon | reverse complement strand
TTTGCTCTTGTACTCGTCAAAGTAGCGTACAAGGCCGCCC
The DNA here is from genome assembly GCA_013331515.1 of Candidatus Woesearchaeota archaeon. Lineage (GTDB taxonomy): Archaea > Nanobdellota > Nanobdellia > Woesearchaeales > UBA10216 > UBA10216 > UBA10216 sp10216u. The sequence continues at coordinate 10,276 of DUGG01000092.1, read as the reverse complement.
TGCGATGAGGGAAGCATCATGCGCTGTTCCTGTGCCATGCACTGAAGAAAAGCAGGGGAGTATTAGCTGGTTATTGTTGCGGTTGCTGATTGCGTTTTTTTGTAAGTCTTAGTACAGAAAGTAAAGTTATGTGAGGAAGGTTAATATTCCTTGTTCTGCAGAACTTGCTTGGCAGCCGCGCTGCCAAGCTGTTTCAGGAGCTTGGCTGAAAAACGCGCGACTGACTAAACAAATTGGTGATGTAGAATGATACAGACTGATTTATATAGCTTTAGCTTTTTTCAAGGCACGCTCGTGCCTTGGTGTAAAAGCTGCGGTGCGAGCAGCTTTTATCGGGATGGTAAGAACAGTCAAGGTAAGCAGCTTTACAAGTGTAAAGCGTGCAGTTTCAGGTTTGTGTGGACAAGCGATTTATCGCGCAGACGGTTTTTCAGCAATGTTGTGAGTTTTGCTGTGGAAATGTATACGTCAGCGATAGGCATTTCTTTGAGAACTTTAGCACAGGTCATTAGCAAGCTGGGATTTAAGGTAAGCCATTCAGCAATCAGAGAATGGGTTTCGCAAGACAAAAACCCTCACTTTGTCGACGACAAAGTGGACAATGCCAAAACGTGGCATTGTGATGAAACATACGTCAAAATCAAAGGCGTTGGACACTGGCTGTGGATAGTATACTGTAAAGAAACCAAACAAGTGCTCGCTTGGCATCTTAGCCAAACGCATCTTCTCAAAGATGCGATTACTGTTTTGCAACGAGCAAAACACGCTGCAGGCCGAAGGCCTGAAAAGATAATAACAGACGGCTTGTGGCAGTACAATGTCGCTATCTACAAAGTAATGGGTTGGAATTGGAAGGAGCACAAAATCAGGTATGTGAAGGATTCAGGCATTGGAAAGAACAGCTTTGTAGAGCGAGTCAACAGGGAAGTCAAGCGAAGAGTTAAGTGGTTCAGCACCTTCCAAAGCCAGCAAGGAGCTGAAAGCTTCTTTAAGCTGTTCTTCAACCACTACAACAGAAGAACAGCTAATGCCCGTGCAAACACGGGCTAGTTTACTTTACCCTGTTTCGGTTTTCCTGGTACGATTCTGCGGCAGAATGCCTGTTTTAAGAATGATGATGTTGATAAGTCGCTCTCAATTTTTGTACCTGGGCTTCAATGCGTGCATTCCGCCGGTGTTTTCACCA
>DUGG01000092.1:0-8986 GCA_013331515.1 Candidatus Woesearchaeota archaeon | reverse complement strand
CTCTGACCGGTGGTTCTTGACGTTCGCGGATGTGCTGGTCAGGGTCGGGCTTGAATTCATAGTCTCCACTGTTGCTGGCTCGCTTGCCACATAAACGTGGTGTGCCGGACTGGGGTTGCGCCCTTCGGGCTGTCTGGAGGCTTTTCAGCAGAAAAGCCGTCGCACCAAAAAAGAGAAAATGCCAACTTTTCTACAAAGCCGGTTTAACGTATAAAGCATACAGTGATAGCCCTGTTATGCTGTCAGCAATCAATAAGCTTTAAAAAACCAGCAGCTTGGAAAAGTTCAGAATGGAAGCGGTTTCTGAAAAAAAGGTGCAAACGGCCAGTCCTGAAATGGCAGAAAAGTTCAAGCAGACTGTTCATGATGCTGCCAGGAGGTTCAGGCAAATTCCTGAGTCAGAAACGATAAGGTATGTCTCGCACCTTGACGCTGACGGCCTGAGCTCGGCAGCAATAATAGTCCGGACGCTCATCCGCGAGAACAGGAAATACTGCCTTTCAATAGTGCCGCAGCTAACCGAAGAGGTCGCGGTCCAGCTTGCTGCCGAAAGTTATACCTGCTATCTGTTCACGGACCTTGGCACCGGCCAGTTTGGCCTTCTTAAAAAGCACCTTTCTGCGAGGGGAAAAAGCGTTTTCATACTGGATCATCATCACATCCAGGACGAATTTGAAGCTGAGGGTATGGTGCATGTCAACCCCCATCTTGCAGGAATTGAATCGTCAAGGGAGATATCAGGTGCAGGCGTATCATACCTGTTTTCAAAGGCGCTTGACGGAAAAAACTCAGACCTCGCGCATATTGCACTCGTCGGGGCCATTGGTGACATGCAGGAGGACAGGGGGTTCAGTGGTTTCAACAGGGAAATCCTCGAGGATGCGAAGGCATCAGGCATGATTAAGGTTATAACCGGGCTGAGATTGTTTGGGGTGCAGACAAAGCCGCTCCATAAGGTGCTTGAGTATAGCAGCGAATACCCAATTCCCGGAGTAACTGGCAGCGAGAGCGCTGCCATACAGTTCCTGCTTCAGCTCGGAATCTTGCCAAAGGCGGGCAACGGCTGGAGAAAACTAACAGACCTTACCGATGAGGAGCTGGTCAAGTTGGCAACAGGAGTGGTGATGCAAAGGATTGAAAACAAGGAACCGGACGAAATAATCGGCCCGGTTTACATACTGAAGCATGAGGCAGAAGGCTCGCCATTGAGGGACGCAAAGGAATTTGCCACGCTTCTCAACGCGTGCGGCCGCCTGGATAAGGCATCGGCAGGCATAGGGGCATGCCTTGGTGATGGGAAGTGCAGGGAAGAGGCGCTCAGGACGCTGGATGATTATAAGCACCATATTTCAAACTCGCTGACATGGTATGAGAATGCGCTGAAGCAAAAGGGGGCTGGAAGCGGCGCAATCATTCTTGACAACGGAGTCACAATAATAAATGCGGAAGAAAACGTTCTGCCAACAATGATAGGAACGCTCGCGTCAATCTTGTCAAAATCAAGAAACTTCTCCCCTGGCACTTTCGTGCTTTCGCTTGCAAGGGCCGAGGATAACTTCACGAAAATCAGCATGAGGCTGGCTGGCGAGAAATCAGTGAAGGGCAGGTTCAACCTCACGGAGATGCTAACCGCAATAGCTGAACGGGTGGGGGGGCAGGCAGGCGGCCACCATGAGGCTGCAGGGGCGCTAATAAAAACTGAGAAAGAGGAGGAATTTATCGCGATAGCAAGGGAATACCTCGCACAGAGAAGGATTGAGGAGAGGGTGGCATCGTGAGTCACTCCCTGAACTCGGATTCGTCAATAATCCCGTCAGAATCAAGGTCAATGCCCTCAACAACCCTCGCCTTCACTGTCCGGTCATGCATGTTGCCCTTTGTTAACTCGTCGAAGTGCCTCAGGAATGCAATGATGGCGGCCCTTGTTCCAGAGTACCGCTTGCCTGCTACAACCAGAATGCTCTTATCTGGATTGAAAGGGCTTTTCGCCTTGACAACAAGGCCGCACTCGTCGCTTGGGTAAGATGTGCCGCTTATCGTTGACTGTATTGCCCAGTGCTGCTCCCTTTCAAACCTTGCAGGCAGCTTTGGATTGGCAAGCCAGGTTACCCGGTTCACGACAGGCCCGCCTATAAGAATAAGGTTATTCTGCTTCAGGTCCTCCTCCCTGGCGTCGGTGTCAAGTTTCACGTTGGATTTTGGTACATAGCTCAGGAATGTCCCAAGGAACAAGGCCAGGTCCATGCCGTAATAGCCGTCTTTCGAGCGCGCCTTCTCAGGCCCGTGCGGGTCAGGGCTCCCTACAATGATGAGGGCGTTGAGGCGGCCGTCCTTGATGAACGGTTCAAGAAACTCAGGGCTCGTCCTAACGCCGAAAAGCTTGTGGGCGTCCTGCATCTGTCCGAACCGCACAACAACAGCTGGCTTTTCAAGGCCGTAGTATTTTGCCACAGCGCCCTGCCTGCCCTCCTGCTTCACCACACGTATCACTCCGGCTCTCTCAAGATTTCGGATATGGTAGTAGACCTTCTGCTCGTGAACTTTAAGGGAGTTTGCAAGCTCTATCGGGTACATCGGCTTTTCCGCAAGAAGCTGGAGAATCCTCACGGCGAGCCCTGAGCTCAGGCTTTTCGCGTTTTCAGGCTTTATCTCAACAGCAGGCAGTGATAAGAAACCGTCCTTGCCGCGTTCTGCTAAAAACATTTTATAATAGCCCATAAAAACTATTATTTAATGGTTTTTGTTTTTGCGGCGAAAGGTTTTTATAAGGCAATAACGGATATCGCACTATGAAATTCAAAAAGGGTGTGAATGAGCCGGTTGTTATTCTCTCAATCGCGATAGTCCTGCTGCTTATTGTGCCCGGCGCCATTGCACAGCCATCCCCTCCGCAAAGGCAGGCGGCCCGTGACGTTGCAGACCACGTAAAAGATGCCGTAGGGGAAAAGATTTCAGGCATCAAGGAGGTAGTGCAGGACAAAATCAGCAACAGGAAGGATGTAGCAAGGGACAGGAAAGNNACTTAATGCGCGAATTGCAAATCCAGACCAAAAGGTCGTTGGCTCGCTTGGAAGGGCAGAGATTGAGGCGCTTGGCAGGCTCACTCCGGAAAAAGCCAAATCCAGAATTGAATCACTTAAAGTAGTAAAGGTCAACAATGATTTCAAGGCAAGGCCAATCCCTGCACAGGCAGCCCTGCTGCGAAAGGAGGCACTCCAAAAGCTCAAGGAAGAGGAAGCCGCACTGAAGCAGCAGTACACTGAACGGCTTGGCAAACTGAAAGAAACCAAAGAGCGCCTCAGGGCCTGCGGCAACGAAACGGCAGCCGGATGCGCAACGATAAGGTCAGAAGCAATTGCGCAAGCCAAAGATGCAGCGCAGAAAGCGGTAGAACGCCTCATCAATCACTTGCAGAAGCTTAAGGAAAAAATCATGGCTTCCGAAAGCGTGACCGAGCAGGAGTCATCCGACCGGGCAGCAAAAGTTGATGCGCTTATCCTGGAGGCAGAGGCGGCCAGGCAAAAAATAACAGAGGCTACGTCCAGTGAAGAGATGAACGCGGCGATAAGGGAGATCCAGCGCGTAACGAAAAAGGCCCGGTTGAGAAGCGAGTCACAAGCGCATGGCCTGCTAAGGGCGGAAATAAACGGCGTAATCCACCGGAGCGAGGTCGTTGAGAAAAAAATTGACTGCGTCCTCGCCGGCCTTGAATCACAAGGGAGGGACACTTCCGGAATCGAGGCGAAATTGTCAGAGTATGGTAGCACAATAAGCTCAGCCAAGGACAAGCTGGCGTCAGCCAAGGAGCTTCTCCAGGCAGAGGAGGAAGCGACGATTGAAACTGCCAAAACACTAATACGGGAGGCAAAATGGCTTGTGCAGGAGGCGCACGCTCTGCTTGAAATGATAAAACAGGCAGTCAGGGAACTTGGCGGTGAGCCATGCGCAGAAGCGCAGGAAATAGCTATTGAGGGAGATGCAACAGTCACAATTCCCACTCCACCTGTGACACCATGAAGAGAGAATAAAAATGAAACTTCCAAACTACCCGGCCATAATCGTTGTCATCATCGTTGCATTATCTATCGTGGCTGTGGCATGCACTTCAGCAACTGAGACACCTGTGCCAATTGTTACGTCCCAGGTTGGAGTCCAACCGGCAACAGGGACAGAACTGCCAGAAATAACTCAGGCAGAACAGGATGTTGAGGAAATAGGCAGCGAGGAACTTGCAGGATTGGCTGATGAGATGGAAGAGGCAATACTGTCCTGATTTGCTCTCTAGAGAAGGTTCCACACGCGGTCAATGTGGTCTGCAACCTCTGAGCCGTTCTTCGTCAACGTGAGAAGCTTGAGGCGCCCGTGCTTTTCAAAGTTTACCAAACCTGATTTTTCCATTTGCTGAAGAATCTTGACAACGTGCGAGTATGTGCAGTCAATCTGCTTTGCAAGTGAAGAAGCGTAAACGCCTGCCTTCGCGTTCCTCAGGCCAAGAAGCATCATGGCAGGCTTTTCCCTGAAAAAAACATTGAATATCTCCTTGTTCTGCATTACAAAACACACCCCTAAACCAACCCAACAAGCCCCTAATAACTTCAAAATCTATTTTGAGACATATATTTAAATGTTTTGATTCCGTAAAATTTTACGACGAGAAATCTGGATGCGTGTTGTCACTTCCACTGCTTCAGCGCATCTTCCTCCACGAAATGAAGCTCGCCGGGAACGATAAGGCAGTGAGGCTGCTTCCCGAAATCATAATTCTTCAGTTCTTTCGCTGATGCAGCTTTTATCACAAACCTGTCGCTGCCCACCCTTGCACAGCCAACACAGAAAGTGTCTTGGGTGAAAACCTGCTGCCGCTTCCTCGATTCAATCTCAAGAAGCACGTCAATCGCCTCGCTAACAGTCATGAATTTTCCCAAATCCTGTCTTATGTCCAGCAGCAGAAGCGTGTGCAGTCCAAGCATGCGGTTCTGGTTGATTACTTCATAGGACGTCTCAGGCCTGAAATTCTTGTCAGGGTATGGCACGCTCGTTGTCTTGCCGAACTTGTATACCTGAAGGCCGGTAATCCCAATTGCCGTAATTATGGAAGCGTTGTTTATGACCGTGAACGGGATGTTTTTCGCGCGGCAGCGCATCATGATGTCAATGTGAGTGGTTGCGCCCCATGGGTCGCCAATGACAAGCAAGGCAACATTTTTCGTTGCTGCAGCCGAGATTATTCCATCACCATGCTCGATGATTTTCCTGTCAGCAACGATAACCTTCTTCCCGTAGAATTTCTCAAGCTGCGCGATGCCGCAGGCCATGATGCTGGTGTAGTTCTCAAGGTAAACGGCATCGCAGCCCCTGATTGCCTCAAGTCCCTTCACCGTGATGTCCTTTTCGTCATTCAGGCCGATGCCGACAAGGTAAAGCGTCATGCACCGGCAGGAACAGGAGGATGCTTAAAAGCGTTGCCCCGGCTGCTATCATCACCACTTAGGTGTCTTGCAACAGTTGGAGGGTCAGGGGGATCGTACGACTCATCAGCATTCGGTTCAGCCATTGCCCAGGACCGTCGGATTTTCCTGACGCTCAAAGTGCCAAGTCCCATGTTGCAGTGTACAATTGTTTTCTCTGGCGCATACCTGATGTCTTTTTTACCAGGCGGAAGCGTGGCAAGCTCAAGCTCAGCCAGGTAAGCTTCCACGGCATCTTCAACACCTTGCCCGCCCAGGGCATCAGATGGTTTGATTCCAAGCACCTTAAGCACAACATCCCCAAGGTTGCCATCATCTCTCAAATGAAAAAGCGGTTCATAAACGCCTTGTTTGAGCGCGACGTCAAGATAGCTCAGAAAGCTCACACCTTCCTGAAAATCATAAGCGACAATGACTAATGAAGGCGGCGCAGCGCGAAAGCTGATACGGCTGTTTCCTATTATGTATGAGCCTTTTAAAAGATTGCAATACTGCGGCATACCACCTCAATCAGACAGCCCCTATTTAAATCTTTTTGTTTTAATCACTTTTAAGTAACTATAACTTGAAGTTCTGCGGGGAAGCTAAAACAGAAAGCTTAATAATCAGAAGGCCCTGAATAATCAGGCAGTGCCACAAAAAAAGAGGGGAAGACGCAGACTGAGCGCCGGCAGCGGCATGAGGAAAAAACAGCCAAGCCGGAAAACGGCAGCCACCGGCAAGAAAGCCAGAGGTCGTTCCATGTTTGGAAAATACTTCAAAAAAGCAGCGAGGCAGTGCATGAAATGGTTAAGCCCAAGAATCATTCCAAAACAGTAATACGCCTTGCCGGGGCAGCGCCAGCGCCTAGAGCAAGACAGTTCCTTCAACACTACTTTGCTCTTGAAAGGCCGAACACGACGCACCTGTTCTTCACAAAAGGCCTGATTGACTTTTTTCTCGGGCTTGTGATAGGCATACTGACCGGGCTGATAATTGCAGTGATGACTTCCTAGGCGCTGTGAAGAGTGCGCTACTTGACATTGATGCTTACTATCTCTCTGAAACTCCCGCAGTAGAGATAGCAGTTGGAACTGTTCATTGCATTTCCAAGGTAGCGGTTCAGCTTGCGAAGCTGCAGCCTTGCCTTTATCACACGGGGAGAGCACTTGACCTCATACATGTCAACATCAGTCCCCCTCCTGGCGAGAACATCAACCTCGGCAAGCATACGCTTCCTGGCCTTTACTGTCACGTGCCTGGAAACGGAGTCGTAACTATCCCTGATTTTAGTGCAAAGATCTTCCACATACTTGTCATGCTTTGAAAACTTCAAGCCGTCTTTGGACAAGTGGCACCTTCAAAAACCAGATATAGCATTACAATACCCCGGAAGCAACTATTTATGCTTAGCACAATGATTGTTCAAATGGGTTTTATATCCCGCAGCTTGCTGCGGTTGGGATNNCATTTTTTTCAAATACAAGCCATTTATATAGGAGAATCGCAGTCCCACTCATTGAGGTGATTCAGAAATGGCAGCAACTCCGAAAGGAATATCAAAAATAAAGCTTGACCTGGTGGTTGAGCGGTCCGTATACGACGACTACATGCGTTGGTGCTCGAAGCACGGCTTCTCAGCCAATGTCCTGGTGGAAAAATTCATGAGGGAAACGGCGGCAAAGCCATAAGCCAAAAATGGAGTACCGGACAATCGCCGGGCTAAAGCTGCCTGCAATCGGAATCGGGACATGGAACATGGGCCGCGCCAGACTCGGCTATGAAAAGCCAGACGGCAGCAATGATGAGCAATGTATTCTGGCAATTAAAGAGGCGGTAAAGCTTGGCATGTGGCACATAGATACGGCTGAGATGTACAGCAGTGGCCATGCCGAACAAATCGTGGCCAAAGCCATTAAAGGAATCCCACGCGAAAAGGTATTCATTACAACCAAGGTCCTGCCTTCAAACCTGAAAAGGGAATACCTCCTGGCTGCTGCAAGGTCGAGCTTGCAACGGCTTCAGGTGAGTTACATTGACATCTACATGATACATTGGGTTAACTCAACAGGGCAGATAAAAGAAGCTATAGAGGCAATGGATGAGCTGGTTGAAGCAGGCAAGGTAAAGCACATCGGAGTCAGCAACTTCTCAACAGCGCAGCTAAAGCTGGCGCAATCTTGCACTGATAACAAAATAGTCACGAATCAGGTCCAATACAACCTACTTGACAGGAGATGCGAAAAAGAGCTTCTGCCATACTGCCAGGAGAACAACGTCATCCTGACAGCATACAGCCCCTTGGGGCAGGGAAAGCTCCTGAAAAACAAGGTATTGACGGCTGTTGCCGCCAAACATGGCAAAACCCCCGCCCAAGTTGCGTTGAACTGGCTCGTTTCCAAAAAGAATGTTGTCACAATACCAAAGGCGGCTTCGGTCGGGCATGTGCTGGAGAACGCAGGGGCCACGGGATGGAAACCAGACCAGGCTGACCTTGCAATGCTAGAAAACGAATTCTAAACGTTGCAGTTGCAAATAATTTTGGTATATGCCAAACATATAAATAATTGTTTTGCCAGAAGCTTCTTGTCCTGAATAAGGATGTGTTGCGAGGTGATGCAAAGAGTGTCAAGACGTGACGTGATTCAGGACACAAGCACAAATCGTGCAAGCACGATTGTGCACAGTCGCCCAGTGGCGGCTTGTGCTTCACGACCGTGAAAGCGACAGGCACATAGCCTAGCGATGCGGCAGGCGAAAGGGCAACAATTGCTTTGCAATGGAGCAATCGGCAGTGAAAAGTTGCCAAAGGCCATTCAGCGCCACTAAAACCGCATTAGCCGGTTGGAAGCTTGATTTTCTCCATCTTGTTAACCAGCCCTTACGCTGTGATAGCTTCTAAACAGCAGAATCCAGACTTTGCTATACTGACCTGGCAGTATTACGTTGTAGTATATATATTTAAATTGCGAAATGTTTAAATAGTTTAAATATAAGGAAAATGTTCAATTTTGCTTTTTTAGATAAAAAGCAGAAATCGGGATCAAATCCGTTCGTCTGGACAACGATCGGGTTTAATCGAACATTATCGAACACATCGTTGGACATCGAGTTTGTTGGACACAAACCACTTATTCTAGCTGGAGATATGCATAACTGTAATATTTAAACATTGCGGTAACAGAAACAATATAACCAATTACATATGCTGCAGTAGATAATGCTTACAGTTGTGTATAGAACAAAAAGACAACAAAAACTGCGAAAGCGGGGTGGAGGAAGATGGACTTTATCGTGCAGGATGCACTGAAAAGTGCACAGGATTTGGATTTGAGCCACGCAATGGTGGGCCAGGCGAACATTAAGGTAATAGGAAGCGGTGGCGCAGGCAACAACATGGTGTCCTGGCTTTACAAGAAAGGAATCAAAGGCGCCGAAATAATCGCATGCAACACGGACAAGCAACACCTTGACATATCTTACGCTGACAAGAAGTTCCTTATAGGCAAGGATCTCACAAGAGGGCTTGGATGCGGCGG
>DUGG01000091.1 GCA_013331515.1 Candidatus Woesearchaeota archaeon | reverse complement strand
GATTGAATTTCCACGCAACGCCCTCCAGGCCATCACCTTAATATATCCCCTGCCAATTTACTCATGATATGGCCTGGAGACCAAAATACAAGCAGCTTTGCGCGTTATGCAAGAAAAGCCATGTCCTGATCACGCAAAGGAACCAGTTTCCCATCTGCACATCGTGTGGAATGAAGCAAATCAACCAGCCAATACAAGATGAGACGTTCAAGAAAATGTTTGACATCGGCGAAAAGCTATACGAGCAGTCATCCTTCCTGAGAAGCGTAAAATCAAACTACCTGAGGTTCGGCTCGCTTTCTGAGAAGCAGATAGAGACATTTAAGAGGGTGGCTGAGGAGCTGGCTAATCCGGCCAAGGCAGAAACGTCCGATGCTGCCGGTGAAAAAGAAGCAACCAAGGCTGGAAAGAAGGCAAAAGCGAATAAGTTATCGTCATGATTTTCTTATGTATTCCATGACGTCTTCGTCACTAAGCTGCGGGAAGCTCCTGTAAAATTCACCGACCGCCATAAAAAATTCCGGCACGGCAAGGCAGACAAACGCATCAACTTCTTTCTTTAGGAGCCAGGATGCCTGCACCGAAGAGACTGGCACTGCAACCACAACCTTAAGCGGCAGCCCCTTCCTCACTGCCTTGACGGCCGCCAGGACAGTGTGGCCTGTGGCTATGCCGTCGTCAACAATGATGGCAATTTTGCCTTTCACTTCCGGAAAGCCTGTCTTGTAAGCAGCATAGCGCCTCTTAATCTCGGCAGCAAGCCGCTTCTTTTCATCGTCAAAATAGTCCTTGCCAACCCCGCCCTGCAAGGCAAAGCCCTCGTCCATGCTTGCAGCCCCGCCGAATGAAACCGCACCTATGGCAAGTTCCGGATTGCCAGGGAAGGGTATCTTCTTGGCAACGACAAGCCCAAGCTCCGCCCTGAGCTCTTTCGCGATTGCGTAGGCGACCTCAACACCGCCGCGTGGTATGCCAAGCACAACAACACCTTTTTTCCATTTGTAAGCTGCAAGCCTGGCGGCCAGCTGCCTTCCGGCGTCAAGGCGGTCTGCGAATGCCATATCAGGCGTCTGGTGGCACTACCATTTATAATTCTGACTGTGAGCCGAAGGGCAGGCAGCTCAAATGTTGTTTTCCAGAAAGCGGATAATCTGGGCGGTTGTTGGCTCGTGAGTGACGGTAAGTGCCGCGCCAGTTATCATCCTGCCCTGGTTGGAAACCATGTGAGAGTAGTCGCCCCGGATGACCAAGGCATTGCCGCAGCTGGTATAGTAATGCTCCAGCCGCTTCCTTCCTCCTGGCAGGAACGGCCTGAGTATTATGTCATATTTCCCATACATGAAAAGCTTGGGTTTCAGCCACACATACTTCTTCAGGTAGTAGCCAAAGAAGCTCTCGGCGTCATCCTTGTTCTTGAACGCACTCAGTTCCTCAACCAGCTTCAGGTAGTCCTTGGGGTCTTTCATCTTGCTAAGGTATTCAAGAAGCTCAGGCAGCTTCCTGGTGGTGAGGAAAAGCCACCTTGCCTCATCAGGGCCCTGAGGTGTCTCAATATAGTTCACAGGGTTGCCTGCCTTCTGGATTATCTTCACAGTGGGATTGTGCAGTATCACCTCAATGAGCTTTTTCGTCCAGTCAATCCGAACCTTCCTGAGGCAGCTCAGTCCTGGAATGAAATTTTTTGCATTGCCTGGAAGCTCTATGAAAACATAGCAGTTCCCATCAGACCTGTCAACAATACGCTTCCTGAGAGCATTTAGCACAAGCTGCTTTATCTCACCGAAAACCCTGTCAGCCTGCCCCAAAAACTGGTACCTGTTGGGCATCTCAAATCCACCAGCCGCCGAACGCTCCAAGAGCTCTGCCATCTGTTCCCATAGGCGGTAAATCCTGCTCTCGACCTCAAGGTCATAGCCAACCATGGAGAAAAGCGCGGCAATTGCTCCCAGACTGTAGCCAACTACACCAACACTATGAGCCCCGTAATTCCTCTTCAGAAGAAGCACGGCCTCAGTAACTGTCTGGCTGTAAATGCCAAGCTTCAGCTCGTTGGGGTTAAGATAATGTGATGGCGGGTCAATGCTCAGTACCATGAAACCATATGATGCCAGCCGCTCGGCCAAGACTGAAAGGGTATACCTGTTGTTGTTAATCCCTGCGACAAGCACAACCCACCTTTTCCTGTTGCTTTCTTTCCTGTAGAAAATTGTCCCGTAAACAAGGCCCGCCTGGATGTTCTCTTTAAGTACCTGTTCCTTCAAGCCGTAAATAGCCTGCTGGATGAGCCCTTTCTGAATATCGCGCCAACGGGACATAGAATGCAATGCAGAGCGAACCATCTATTTAATCTTTTGCGCGGCAAGGAATTGCGCCTAACGCCGCTTCAGGCCATCATTGACAAACTCAAAAATCGCTTTGTTGGTGTTCTCATGGTCGTTCAGGACTATCACATGGTTGGTGTTGAGCAGGACAAGTTTGGCATTTTTGAGCATCCCGCTCAGCTCAACGCTCCTTTTTGCAGGTATGAGAATGTCATGCTTCCCGTGTACGAGCAGTGTTGGCTTCCCAAACCCTTCAAGCGGCGACTTGAAATTAAGAGAAGCCAGCATTACCCTGCTGTACGTCTCAAACCCGCAGTATTTCACGTCCATCAGAAACCGCCTTATGCTGATGTCAAACGTGTTTATAATCATGGTATAGTCGCCATGCCCTTTCCTGCCATTGTAAGGTATCAGCATGATCGCCCTGAAAAATATCTCAAGAATGGCCTTGAGGAGCCGGTTTCTCCTGCCGCCATCCCCGGAACTTAGAAGGATGAGCTTTTGAATCCTGTCTGGAAACCGGGCTGCAAATTCCTGCGCTACAAAGCCGCCAAAGCAGTGGCCTATAACAACTGCGCTCTTTATTCCAAGCTTGCCAAGGACAGCGTCCAGGTCATTGGCAAAATTTTCAATCCTGTAGAATCCCGGGCCATCTCCCCTGTCCGAGTTCCCGTGCGCACGCAAGTCAACAAACAGCAATGAGAACCCCTTGTTTGAGAAGAAATTCTTCAGCTTGAAAAGCGCGGACATGGAACCAGTGCCGCCATGCAGGAAAACCAGCCACGGCAGCCCTTTTCTAAGGANNAAGGAGCGTGTAATAAATTTTGACTCCTTCAGGGCCTGAAACGTACCCTTCTGTCCACTTGGCAGGCATTCGCGAAAGTCAATTGCAAAGAAATATAAACCTTTCTGCGGTCTCCGGAACAAATGCGAAACTCACGGTTATTTTTCCATGCGGTTTCCTTGATCGGGCTTCCGCCTGCATACATCGTAGTACTGCTCTTCCTGTGGCGCAGCGGATTTGAGCATGCCGGACGGATTGGAATGGCATTCATCGCAATAGAAATCCTTTGCGGCGCCATAAAGCTGGTTTACCCAAAGGAGCGCCCTGAAAAGATGCCTAGAAGAAACCTGATAGAGCGGTATGAGGCAGGAGGGTTTCCAAGCATCCACAGCGCAAGGGCAGCAGCACTGGCAATCGGGACAGGAGCAGCATATCCGATGATGACCGTCTGGGTATTATCAGCGCTGGCAGCGGCAGTGGTCGGATATTCAAGGGTTTATCTCAAAAAGCATGATATTACGGATGTGCTTGGCGGAATGGCAATAGCGGTTGTTATAAGCGCGCTGGCGCTGACATTGTGATTGTAAAATGTCGCTTCGAAGCTACTTAGCCCTTATCAGGTTTTATAGCCACCCGACTTACCTTGTTATTGTTGTGGCGGCCATATATTTTTCAGGCTTGTCAATTGAAACAGCCAAGCTGCTGGCACTTCTTTACGTGTCTTTCAACGTGCTCCTTTACGGAGGCCTATACACCTTTAACAGCATAGCTGACATTGAATCTGACCGGCTGCACTCCAGAAAAAGCAAACGGCCGCTTCCCTCAGGTGAAATAAGCGTCAAGGCAGCATTGCTTTTTGCCATTGCAATGACGGTATCAGGGGTTGCCACAGGATACGCCCTTTTTGGCGCTCAAGCCGTCTACACCTATATGGCATTTATCTTCATAAATCTGCTATACACTTATTGGCTAAAGCACATTCCCTTTGCAGAGCTTATAGGAAACTCTCTGACACACCCGCTCAGGTTGGTGCTTGCCCTCATTTTATTCGACGATGGAACCGTGCCTATGTACCTGGTGTCTGGCTATTTTTTTACAATACTGGGCTCAGCATGCGTCAGAAGGATTGTAGAAAAAGACGTCAAAGGCTGGGAGGCGAGAAAAGTGCTTAAGCAATACACCCTCAGGCAGCTCGTAATGGTGCAGGTGTCATCTTTTGTTCTTCTACTCATAAGCTTCGCGGCAGCTGATTTTTCCCACCGGCCACTCTTTCTGATAATGATTGCTTTTTACATAATCTTCGTTTTCGGCATGCACTTCCTGAAGCGGGTAAGGGCTTACTGGGTTGCCGTCTTCACCCGTTAAAGCAGCATTTTTCGTTATCCTTTCTGCTCAAGCTTTTCCAACTTGAATAGAGGATTATACCGGGGAGTGGCCAAGAACCCTGAGATACGCGGCACTGCAACAACTCTCAATTGCAATCCATCAAAAAGCTCTTCCCATTCTTTCATTGAATAATAGCTGAACCTGCGCTTAATCTCGTAAGGGACATTGGAAAAATAGTCATAAACTGATATCATAATGTTTGAAACAAAGCCGTGCTTACTGTGGCCTTTTATTATGATACGCTGTTTCGTTACCCTTTTTATCTCTTTAAGAAGGGCTGGAGCGTCTTCCGCGTGGTGAAGCGCATCAAGCGCCATGACTACATCAAAGCTTTTATCAGGGAATGGCAGCTTCATTCCATCGTAGACCTTCCTTTCTATGAGCGCTGGCACGTTCGCCTGCATATCCACGCCAAAGAAGCTCACGGAAGGCTTTATTTTTTTTATCATCACGGTAACCCCTCCATCGTTGCATCCAACATCCAAAATTTAATCTTTTCTGGGTTCAATTCCCCGCAGCTTGCTGCGATTGGGATAGNNAGGGAAATAGTTTCAGGATAATACAAGCGGATAGCAAGGCGCAACCTTTATAAGCACCCTTGAAAATCTGTTTTGCAGAATGGCAAGGATGCATTCCAGGAAGAGGGGAAAGGCCGGCTCCAAGAAGCCGCTCACCAAGCCAAAGCCGGTCTGGGTGAGGTATGGGGCAAAGGAAACTGAGCTCCTCGTTGCCAAGGTGGCAAAGGAAGGAAAAACACCCTCGCAGATAGGCGTTGTCCTGAGAGACAGCTACGGGGTGCCATCGGTAAAGAAGGTTGCTGGAAGAAGCGTAACCGCCATAATGAAGGAAAAAGGCGCGCTTCCGCAGCTACCAGAGGACTTGATGGCACTGATAAAGAAGAGCGTCAAGCTGAGGAAGCACATTGAGGAGAAAAAGCAGGACATGACCGCAAAAAGGGGCTTTGGGCTGACAGAATCAAAGATAAGGCGGCTGGCCAAGTACTACAAGCGTGAGCATGTGCTGCCGCAGGACTGGAGCTACGATCCAGAGAAGGTAAAGCTGATAATCGGATGAACCTTTATTCACCGAAACGATTTTTTTCACACATCATTTTCTCCAAATTTTCTTGAGAAACAAACAGAGATGGAAACGAATCACTTTTTTTAGCAAGCTCGGAAAGATCGGTCTTGAAATAATCGTCACAGGCCAACGCAGCATGAAGCTTTCCGTTTATGAAAACAACTGCCGTTACAAGCGGATTTGCGGAAAAATAGCCTCCTTCGCCTTACACGTAAGCTGTCTGGAGGCTTTTCAGCAGA
>DUGG01000021.1 GCA_013331515.1 Candidatus Woesearchaeota archaeon | reverse complement strand
CTCTGCTTTTCTGTAAGGGACATTTTTCAAGCACCGCCACAGCCAACAATTGCAGCGAAGAGAACAGGCTATTCTGGCAATGCGAAAGCTAAATCGCCACCAATTCGCTTTCCGCCTTCAGCAACCACTTCCATCATAGCAAGGCAGAAAAGCCGCGTATTTAAAGATTTGGGAAGGCAGGGCTGAAACTGCCTTTCTGCAGCAATGGAAGGTCATAGTTCGTCCCGCCAGCCAGGAAACCCGAGAGAGACATAAAGCCGGAAGCAGCTTTGTAAAGCTTATGGCGAATCGTGAGAAAAAAGTTCAAATATCTTCACAATTTGCTATTATGGCCCAGAAAAAACCCGAAAACAAAGTTTCACTTGCCATTCCAAAACAGCTTCTGGTTAGCCATATCCTGCCACACATTGTAAGGCACAGACATCCTGACAAGCTGCTCCCCGCTGAGCCCTGTGACCCTTGAGATAGCTCTGAGGTTGACCATGCCTTCAAGCGCGCCCTTGCAATGACCAATCATGCTTCCAGGCGTGATTACTGAATACCTTGAGAGGAAAGCACCGGAGAGATTCATAAGAGCCCGCACGTTGGCATCCGGAAGCTGCATGACGCCATTGCCTGAGATTGCAGCAATCTTCGGAGTCCCGCCAACTCCAACATTTTCGGTTGCCATGTGGTAAGCGTTAACCGCGAAGTAAAGCAACCCTTCAGCAGGAAGCCGGGTAACGTCCAGCCCCTGAATCGCAGTGCCGAGAGAGAAATTAGCGCCGTCAGCGCCAGAGCCAACTTCAAGATGAGGCGTAAATATCTCAAGGGAACCAGTTTCCCTGACCAGATAGCAACGAACCCTCCCCGCCTCACGGTCAAAGCCGACAGTCACCAGCCACGTTTGATTCTGCTTTGCCTGCTCGTATCTTTGGATGAAGCCCAGCTCCTGCTGCCTGGCGAAATCTGCCCTCCTGCCGTCATCAGAAATGACAAGTGCCTCCTTTGTGATTTCCTCCCTCTGCCGGGTCATATAATTTGTGTCAATTGTATCAACAAGCGCCTTCATTCTGGAGTAAAGGGATCTTACGTAAGCATCAAGGGAAGCGACGTCGTGACCAAAAGTGCTGCCCAAGAAGATGTTCGCATCCCCTGTACCGTAAAGAACACCGAAGTAACCGGAAAAATTTACCGGGAAAAGCTTCACAAAAGAGTCGCTCTTCCTGCCCGAACTTGAACCCTGGGCGTCGGTAATGGCAATCGCTTCCTTGCCGTTTGACATCATTATTCCAACCGTCATGAGAAGTGAAAAGAACAGGCAATTTATAAATCTTTCTTTTTATTTACCATTTAAAAGTAACTACACCATGTGGCAACGGGCTTGCCGCTTCATTCCCTGAAGTCGGCGGAATATTTCCGTTCATCAAAGGAAAAAGACGGACCGAGGAATCCAACTACGGTTCGCGCATCCGCAAAGCCGTCGCCAAGGCACACCGAGGCGCCCGGGGACGGTGTCATATTGAAAATTACATTTTCACCAAGAATCTTGACCTGTCCCATTTGCAACTCCTGTTTCACCTTGTCCATTACCTGAGGCCGCAAGCCGCCAACGTTCCTGGCAAACACCAGGTCCTTGGAGGCAACTGTCGGGACAATCTTCCTTACCGTTTCAGCGAATGCCATCTTACCCACTACGGGCAGCTCATACACCATATTCTTCAGCATGAACGCCCTGAGGGCTGGATGGCTGGCAACAACCTCCCAAAAGGTCAAGAGCGACGCCTTGCCAAGCGAGCCGGTCCTGACAAAATCATCAAGCGTTTCATAATTGTGGCGCTCCATGAGCGGCACTACCTTTGCAGTAGGCCCGAACCTGGTAACAGAGGCATCGTGGGCTTCGGGGTCTCCATGGATTGCGGCAAGCGGCACGTCGTTGTCCTGAACCGTGTACACCTTGCCGTTAAGCAGCTTGTCCCGGGCATGGTAGAAGCTACCGGCAACCGGCAACAGCGCCAGATTACGGGCATAGCCGAGCCGCTTGGCAAAAAGCAAGCTCTGCGCTCCGGCAGACACTATGACTGCCTTTGCACGGACATCGCCCTTGGCCGTTTCAACAACGAATTCCAGCCCCTCCCGACGGATGGTTGCCACCTCTGTCCCGAATCTTGCACTGAAGCCTTCCCTTGATTCAACAGCCCGGTCAACGAATGATTTCGCAAGCCGCCCGTAGTCAACCGCATACCCACGCGGCGAAAAAATCGCGCTTATCCCCCTTGATTCCCTGCCCTCTGTTACCTTTGGCTCAAGCTCGGCAATCGCTTCAAAACCAAGGTATTGAAGATGCGGATAATGCTGCCTGAACTGCTCAAACCTGGCTTTGAGAACGCCCATTTCCTTCCTGCCAACCCCAAGCACCATCTTGTGATAGACTGAGTGAAGCGCACCGGAATCGTCAAAGCGGTCCAAGTATGCCTTGGTATGCTCTGCCAGATGCCTGACGGCAAGCGCCTTCGCCAGCGAGAAGTTTGTCTCTATGTCACCGATGTGCAACGTCTGGCTGTTATTCATCATATTGGAGTTGACCAGCCCGGGAGCGCCATATTTTTCAATGAGCACCACGCTCCCGACATTCGTGTATGTGAGCGCGTAGAAATCAGCCGCGCCTTTCACGCCTCCACCGATTACAGCAACGTCAACGCCTGCCATGCGTCGGCAATATTCAGGCAGGGTTTATAAATTTTTCTATAAGTTACCACTACACAATTACAATCTAATTTGACGGTTGTGTGGAAAAAAACCATCCTCACAATTACAACACATTTAAAAAGCGGCAGAATGCTCCAAACCATCAAGGGGCCATGGGGCAGCTTGGTCTAACCTATCTGGTTTGGGACCAGATGACCCCGGTTCAAACAGCCCTTTTTCGCGCGGCGAAAAAGCCCTGGGGGAAAAAAAGTCTCCCGGCTTGAAAGTCCGGGTGGCCCCATTCAATCTTTTCAACAATTTACGAAAACCTGGCTCCCCTCCTGGAACTGTGCAAGAACCCAATAGCTTTATAAACAGCCACAGAATCCAAAAACCAAAATGGCAGATAAAGAAAAATCATACGGCTCGGTGAAACGGTTTGGGGTCAGGTATGGCACCAAACAAAAGGGCAAGGTCGGCAAGATAGAGGCAGAAAGGCACCTTGCGACAAAGTGCCCGTATTGCCATTATGACCAGGTAAGCAGGGTTTCCTCAGGAATATGGCATTGCAGGAAGTGCAAGGCAAAATTCGCCGGGAAGGCCTATGTTCCGGGAGGGCATGTAGCAATCGGGGGAAACATTGAGCAAACCGTAAAAGCAGGGGAAACTCCCGTTGATGAAAAAAGCAGTGAAGAAGAAATCAACCAGCTTGACGAGGAAACAGCAGAGAAACAAAATGGAAGTGAGCAACCATGACAGAATACAAGTGCTTTGACAGCAGCAAGAAGGTTTCCAATGAGTACCTGAGGAAGAAGGTAAGGTGCCCCTACTGCGGCAGCAAGATCCTGTACAAGCCAAGAAGAATCTCGGCCAAGATAAAGGCAAGATAACCAAAAATCAGATGAAATACAAGACAGTCCTTAGCGTTTTAGGGGATGCGAACCTCATAATGAAGGTTTTTGAGCCCGAAGACAAGGAGATAAACGGCAAGGCAACCTATACGATGAACAAGACGCCAGAAGGCGTTGCCTTCACCGTGACAGCCAACGACAGCACAGGGCTCAGGACGGCACTCAACTCAATAACGAAGGTCCTCACAGTAATAGAGAAAACCAAAGGGATAAATTAAGATGCCAAACGTACCAGAAGATACGCAAGAGAAGATAAGGCAGCTCCAGATGCTTGAACAGGCATTGCAGCAGCTCATGATGCAGAAGCAGGCATTCCAGCTCCAGCTAATGGAAGCAGAGACAGCCCTGAAAGAACTCGGCACGTCTGAAGAAGCATACAAGATACTTGGAAACATAATGGTGCTGGCCAAAAAAGAGGAAGTCGAGAATGAACTCAAAGACAAAAAAGAAACCACAGAGCTCAGGATAAGCGCCCTTGAAAAGCAAGAAGCCAAGACGCGAGAGAAGGCCGCAGCCCTGCAGAAGGAAGTAATAGAGACGATGAGGAAGTGAAAATGGCATTCGGAAAAAGCCCTCAGGACATGGAAGCGATAATTGCAACGATTTCCGAGCTTCAGGAAGACAGCACAGTGCCCAAGAACGTCAAGGAAAAGGTCCATCGGATAGTTGAAACGCTCAGGAACGAGAAACTGGAAGTCTCGATGAGAGTGGACAAGGCAATACAGATACTCGATGAGGTTGCAGAGGACTCAAACCTGCAGTCATACACGAGAACGCAAGTGTGGAATGTTGTCAGCATGCTGGAAAAGAGTTAGGGCTTTCATGCCAGTTCTACGTGCATTGCCTTTGCATCAAAGGAAACAGGGCGTAAACAATATTAGCAAAGCTATTAAACCGCATCAGCGCCCCGGCTAAGCTCATGGTTGATTACAACGAAGAAATCCGCGCTCTTGAGGAAGAGCTGTCCAAGACGCAGTACAACAAGTCAACGCAGCACCACATAGGCCTGGTTAAGGCGAAGATTGCGAGGCTGAAGGAAAGGGCGGCAGCAAGGTCAAAGGGCGGGAAGAAAGGCGAAGGCTACGCGGTCAGAAAATCAGGCGACGCTACGGCAATACTCATAGGATTCCCTTCGGTGGGAAAGTCAACGCTCCTCAACAAGATAACCAATGCGGAGTCGAAAACAGCAGCATACGCTTTCACAACGCTGACATGCATACCAGGGATGATGGAGCATAAAAACGCAAAGATACAGGTCCTGGACGTTCCGGGAATACTGAAAGGGGCTGCGTCAGGGCTTGGAAGGGGAAAGGAAGTGATTGCCGTTGCGAGAAATGCCGACATAGCAATACTCATGGTGGACGTCTTCACGGTCAACCAAATTGACATCCTGAGAAAAGAGCTGGAAGAGGCGGACATACGCGTCAACCAACAGCAGCCAAGCGTAACAATAACAAGGAAAGACAGGGGCGGCCTGAGCATAGCAAGCACGGTAAAGCTTACAAAAATTGACGAGAAAACAGCGAAGGCCATACTGAACGAGTTCCAGATAGTCAGCGCAGACGTAGTCATAAGGGAAGACATAACCGCAGACCAGCTAATCGATGTGATAGAAGGAAACAGGAGATACATGCCCGCACTTGCCGTTGTCAATAAAATAGACTCGCTGACTGATGAAGGGACAAGGCAGCTCCAGCAACAGCTCAAATATAACGCGGTCACAGCGAAAAGCGAGGACATAATCCTAATATCTGCGGAAAAAGGAATAAACCTCGACGTGCTTAAGGACGCAATTTATAACAGGATGAATTTCATGAGGGTGCATCTCAAGGAAACCGGGAAGAAGCCAGACATGGATGTGCCGCTGATAATGAAGCACAACGACACAATCCGGACGGTGTGCGAAAAGCTGCACCGCGATTTCGTTGCAAAGTTCAAATTTGCAAAGGTCTGGGGAAAGTCAGCCAAGTTCCCGGGCCAGAAGTTCAAGATGGACCATAAACTGGCCGACAGGGATGTCGTGGAAATACACCTGCGATAAAGAACATATTAAGATAAGCATAAAAAGGCGAAGCCACTCCAAAGGCAGCAATGACAGACTACTACCCGTTTTCACTAACCGGAAGCAGCCTCGGAGACACCAATGGCTTATTTCTCCCAACTGCCACCAGAAAAGCCCTTTTTGGGCCTCCGCAATACAACGACCATCCACCCGATGTAGAGCCGCAGAGATGCATAGTTTATGTAATGGTGAATGGCCAATTATATGTTGACATTGAAATGAGCTTGAGAAGCTCAAATCGAAATTTAAAGCCAGAAGACATATTAAAGAAAGCGCGGGAAGACCATGGCAGCGGCATCCAACCGCTTGGCGAATTGGAGCAAATAATCGTTGACAAAAAGAGGGCTGCGGCAAGAGAGCGAATTGCGGAAACCCCACAAAGCCGCCATAGCGCCGCTATTTCTGCATTCCCATGAACTCGCCCCAGTAGCTGCCTTCCGAGCCGTCGGCATGGACGGTTGAAGACGCCACTGAAACAGGGGATGAGGGCTGCTTCGCTGCTTTTCGCCCTTTCGTTTGCAATCTGGCAACAGGCTTTCTCCTGCGCACAGGCACCTTGCGGGAAGCTCTTTTCCTGACAATTGAGGAAGGTAAAACTTCCACAGAATCAGGTTCACCAATTGCAGCAGTGGAAACATCCTGCTTCAAAGCAACCCCGGACACGGATGCTGCCACGATTGGCCTGCGTCTCCTGATGGCCCCGCGGCGCCTCTTTAGCGAGGGGATGACAGCGCTGGCTGGCTGAACCTGGAAGGAAACCGACTCTGCAACAGGGCCAACCTCGACTGACGCCCGGCACTCGTCCTCGCAAATCTGCAGGAGCCGCCTTGGATTCCCACCAGCCTTCCGGTAAGCTTCAAGTATGGAGTTGTTTGAAAGAAGCGGGATGTTGCCAATCCTTGCCCTGACAAGCGAGATGGCCTGCTCTGGCGTGGGCTTTGAAAGACTCAGAACATTACCGTTTACAAGCTGCAAAAGTCCGCTGGGAAAAGCACCTTTCCAGTAACTCGTGCCAAAAAACACAACAGCCCTCAGGTTGCCGTTCCTGAAAAATTCCAGTATCTCATCGCCGCTTTCCGGCGTCAGGTTCTGGGCCTCATCAACCACCAGCACCATGCCGCTTGGAACATTTCCCGTGATGTAATTTGCCAGGGAAGAACGCTTAAGAAGCCCCTTGATGTCAACGCTCTGCGACGAGATTGCGTGGGCATAAACAACCTTGCCCTTGCCGCCAAAACGATTGATTATGCTCTTCAGAAGCGTCGTCTTTCCATACCCTGGCGGAGCCTCAACGAACATGATTTTTCCGTTGTCTACTCCAGAAAGAACCGGCTCCGGGTCAACCCCAAAAAGCTCGTAGCGGAAAGCCGCTGGCTTGATGCTGAAAGGGTTTCTCCCAAATCCAATCTTCCTGAACCAAACATCCGCCATTCAAATCACCCGTCAAACAAACAATCAGCCGGTAGCCGCGCTACCTTTGCCACGCTTAGCCAGCGGTTCCTCAAGCGAGGCAAGATGCTCCTCGGCAACGCTCGATGACTTTGAGGCAACAGCCGTCTCGCACGCGCTCTCGCACATCCTGAGGAACTTCCTGAAATCCCCCCTGGCCATTGAATATATGCGCCTCACCGCAGAATCACCAAGGATGGCTGAAGAGCCAAGCCGATTCCTCACAATGGCAACCGCCTCTTCTTCAGTTGGATGGACAACCCTCACCACCCTTGAACCAATCCTGCCAAGGATGGCACTGGAAAGGCCTGCCACCTTAAAGCTCTCGCCAGCAAGCACCACAGAGCCAAATACGTCATTATCATAAAAATACTTGAGCAGCTCAAGCGACTCAAGGTCAACCCCCCGCACGTTGTCTGCCAGAAGCACGAGGCCTCTGGGGGCTGAACCAAAAATCCTTGAGAGAAACGACGTTCGTTTCCTAACCACAGACCTAAGGTCAGCATGCCCTCCTGAGAAATCAACGCGAACACACCTCCGGCCGAGCCGCAAGGAAATCAGTTCAAGCAGGACACTCTTGCCTGAACCGGCAGCGCCTTCAACAAAAACAAACGCACCTGAACCCACAAGGTATCCAAGTTCAGAAAGCTGCCTGTCAAGGCCAACCGATGACCTTGCTGAAACCCTGACATCAGTGCTGAAAGGATTCTCCCCAAATCCAAGCTCCTCAAACCATGCCATGAATCATCCCTTCTGCTGCCCCTCAGCTCTTTCCCTAAGGTAGTTTGACCTGTCAAAGAGCGCCTTCGCCTGTTCCTCCTTTCCCGCATCATGAAGCCGCGAGGCCTTCTCATGAAGCATCCTGGCCCGCCTCAGGTTGTTGACGGCGTTGTCCCTGTGCCGGCTGACAATTGCAATGGCTGCCACAGCCAAAAGGGCAACAGCAGCCACCTTAAAGGCAATTGGCACTGAACCTAACCAGCCGAAAGCGGCAGCCAGCAATCCTTCCCTGTCATTTCCCCTGAAAGCAGCCGCTTCCCGCCCAGACACAGAACTCCTGCTCAGGTTGCACCTTGAAAAATCCCCCTCAGAGCATTGGCACTCCGAAGAATATACATCATAGCGGCAGTTGTTGAAGAAAACACTCTTGGCATCGTTAGGCCTGCACTCAAAGGCAGAGGCGCAGTCCTCATCAAGATGCTTCACCTGCTCCAAATCATAATTGAAAGCGTCAACCTTCCCCCGGTTCCCCTCAAGGAGGTGGGCGGAAGCAAGCTGAGCTGACAGGAAAGCCGCCAGGAAAGCAAAAGCCGCTGCAATCAGAACACCGCCTGCATCCAACTCCCTTAATGCACCAATCCGCAAGCCAAAACGCGCCATCAACATCCCTTTTTGCTCTGACACAGACACAGACGCGGTGCAAAGCAAAAAGAGCGACAAAACGCCAATTTATAAATTTTTATGTTTTTGGTGGGAAACAGCGACGGAAGATTTACCACTTGCCAAAACAAAACGAAGGTATTCACGCTTGCCAGCGAATCCCGATGCCCGGGCAAGCTTCCCCAGCATTCTATCGAAGCCAGAACCATATTGCGCGGCCAGCTTGGGACGAAACGCAATTTCTTCAGGCAAACCCGCAGCGGCAGCAATTTCCCTAAGAATCAGCTTCTTCTCGCCGTCCCTGATTTTCCATCCAGGCCTTGCCCGCATGGCAGCAACAATGACTTTTTTGTCAAGGAACGGGGTGAGCGCCTTTACCCTGAATGCGGCAGCAACCCTGAAGTCGCGAAGAAAATCACGCGCCCACATGGCTGAAAGGCCGCGCCAGCACTCCCCATTGACATCGTCGGCGATTACATGGCGCTGGTATCCGGCAAAGATTTCCTCCGAGCCAAGTCCGGTAAAAACGACGCCGACCTTATTCATGGTCACCAGCCTGAGCGCCGCAATCTCCGTGGCTGCAATGCCAATTGCCACTGGGTCGGCTGTTCCAAGAATTTTGACAGCTACCCTTATGACTGCTTCGGCAGCGGCAACCGGGTATTCTTTTGAAACTAGTTCCAGCCGCAGCTTCCTTGCCGCAACCCTGGCGGCAGCCAAATCCTTGCTGCCTGAAACGCCAACGCAGAAACATGTGAACCTTAAGCCGAGCTTCTTCAGGATAAACGCGATGAAAGAACTGTCAATACCGCCTGACAAAAGCACCCCGAACTTCCCGGCTGTCCCAGCCCGGTTTTCCACGGCAGCAATGAGCGCCTCACCAATCGCCCTCCTTGCGGCAGCGCTGCTGCCGAAGAAACCCAACCTGCTGGCCTCGCGCTTCAAAGATGCCACCTGCCCATTCCAATCGCGCTGCTGCACAAGCTTACCCATCTCAACAACACCTGCAAGCATCATGCATCAAACAACCAGGGAAACATTTAAATACGTTGCCCTTGTGCCATGCCCTGCTTAACAAGAAAGCACAGGAAAACAAAATGGCAGCCAAAAAGGAAGAGAAAGCAGGCAGTGCTGAAAGCACAGCGAGCAAGGAAATGAGCAAAGACGAGCAGGTTGGCTTTCACAAGGGCTCACTCACGGTCCTGGCAAAGGAAAGGCAGGAGATGCAACGCATACTCGGCATAGTCGAGCAACTCATGCAGATGCACCTGTCAGAGCTGAAAAGAATGGGCATTGACCTGTCAAAAGAGGCAGCTGAAACCGCCAAGGCAACAGGCCAACCACAGAAAAAGCCGCCGATAGACGAGCTACTTTAGAAATGCAAGTAAACCGAAGATTAACTATCGGAAAAGCAAATATCACAGTTATAGCCATTCTTGAAGGTTCATAAGAGAAAGGAGAGGTCTTGTTTCAGACTGTTCTTGGAAGCCATAACAAAGAGGAAGCCCTAAAGCAGCTTATACGAAGCAAGGGCTTGATTTCAGGATTTTTCGCCAAAAATCACGCAGATAATGCGGCAATAAATGACTTTCCGATATATGTGCTGAAAACTCTACTTGACTCCTTTTGCAGAGCAATATTGAGGAAAGACCGGTGTGTAACCAGCAGACAGATGACAGTTGAGGTGCTTGTGACGCCCAACAAACAAGTGCTTGGGGACAGGATGCGATACATATACCAAGAGTCTACGTCAAACAGGGTAAAAATTGAATTTTACGCTGCAGACACTGCAGAATACTTTTTTGGAGCGAACGGCAAGGAGTATTTAGAATCAGCAGCATCCCATGAGCTGGAACATCATGCAGACAGAAAAACTATAGACCGCATGCTAGCTATGAACAACAGAGTCAGAGATTTGCAAAGAAAGGACAAGATCAGCTCAAACGGAGTGCTGGCGATATATGCTTTTAGAACCCTGAGAATTGAAGGCCTTGCCCGCTTTTCTGAACATGTTAAAGAAATGCGTCTTATGCTTAACTTCTTAGAAGCCAGAAAATTCCTTGATTGCCTCCAGATTATAGCCAATGACAAGGACCTGTTGCTCCCTAAAGTGACGGAAGTAGTAAGCTCACACATTGCTCAGTCCTCATACGAGACAGGCGCAGCCATCATGACAACTATTCTTATTTACAGAAACCGGCAAAGGTATGGATTTGACCTGCCGTTCCTGATATTGCCGAAAGGAGAGAACAATTGGCAAACCAAAGACAAGCTTAAGGACTATTACGGAAAGGTTGAATACATACAGATAGAATTTGCCAACCTGGGAATCAAGCAGCAATCTTTACTAAACCGAGCGTGGATAAACGAGGCAGAAGAATTAATCCGGGAGTTTGAACGCAACGAAAGCCACCTTTACCTCCTATCAGCTTATGAAGAAGCATGTGAAGCCCTGAATTTGACACCGCTCATAACAAAAGGAATTTACAATCAAGTCAAGCTTGCAGCACACAGATTCGTAAATTACAATCCTTTTATAGGGGGTACCACAAGTTAGATGGTAACACACCATGAAATACATCTTTACAGCACATGGCCATCCAAACATACTGGCCACGCACCGCACAACTCTTGAAATCACCAAGGATTCTGAACTGACAACCAGAGGAAACTGCGTAGTAGCTGTTGCTGCCGACTTCTCCCTTATCCGCTCAAGGGAGAAGTCGGCAGCAACAGCTACTACGCAGTTTCCTCTGGTTGTCAGTTCAGAATCCTTGGTGATTTCAAG
>DUGG01000057.1 GCA_013331515.1 Candidatus Woesearchaeota archaeon | reverse complement strand
AAGGATATTCTTGCCGCGAACTCTGAGCTGAGCGGGGCTGTGCAGAAACAGATAGACCTCTTCGGCGTGAACAGTGGCGGGAAGCTGGAAGAGATAACGCGGAAGTATGACCTGCTGACGATGGAACCGCCTAAAGTCCTTGACAGCGGGAAACACTTCAAGCTTTCTTTCAACGGCAGGTTTGCCTCCACCACAAACTTTGCACAGATTGTGCTGGAAGCCGAGAACCGGGGATACAACGTAAAACAGGAACTCAAACGTTACAGTGACAATGAGAATTTCTTTCACGAGATAGCGGTTTCCTTGGGAGGAAGTGATGTTATGAAAATATACGTGATAGCTCAGCGAAGGAAGTTTGGCCGCGAGTTTGATGGCGTGCTGGTTGAGCTTTCTTACACGACCAACCCTGAGGTTCTTGCCGAACTTGAAGGGCTGATAAACAAGGCGGCAGGATTTTATGGGATAAACGCTGCGGCGATAACTACCCTTCCTTCCCAGCCGGTATGACTTGCCGAATCATGCCGCAATGCCTTCCTTTACGCACACGACGCACTGATTGTTCTTCTAACCTGGAAGGATTAAAATGACGTCTGCTGTTGGAGTAAGGCTGCCTGATGATATCCTGAAAAAAGCGGAATATTTGGGAAAGTTTGCATCAGAAAACAGAAGCACCATAATCAAGAGAGCCGTCACTCTTGAACTCAGGGCATTGTTGGAAAAGAAAGCGGCGGAAGGGTATGCTGAAGGCAGAATAAGCCTTTCAGAAGATGCGCGTAAGACTGAAGTAACTATTTGGGAAATGGAAAAGTATCTGGTTGATAAAGAGTTTAAATCAAACTATTCAGTCGAAGATTTGGCGAAGGAACTCAGGTTGTTGAAGTGAATTGACAGCCTAGTAAGCCTTCCCGAAATAAGCGGCAACCCCTTCCTTTCCGCACACGACGCACTTCCCCTTCTTCTCGCTGCTGCCAAGCGTCATGCACCTTGAAGTCGCTCCGTCGCACTTCCCCTTTATTTCTTCCTCACACTGGACTGAGCCGCAAAAGAAGCCCTTTGCGAGTTTCCTGCCTTTTGCCGCTGCGGCTATTTCCTGGATTGTTCCGGCATCAGCTATGCTGCTTTCAATGTGCTGCCTTGATTTTTGATAGAGCGCGTCCTGCATTTCCGCCAGCATCCCCTTGACAGCGGCCGCGGCGGCAGGCATTTTTGCCGTCTCCTTTTGCCTCGTGTCCCTCCTGAAAAGGACAATCTGCTGCTTTTCAATGTCCCTTGGGCCTATTTCAACCCGGATAGGCACGCCTTTCAGCTCCCACTCGTTGAATTTCCAGCCGGCGGTGTAAGTGTCGCGGTCGTCAACCTCGACGGTTATCCCTTCCTGTTCCAGTTGCCGCCTTATGCCCGCGGCTGCGGCTAGCACTTTTTCCTTAGTGTCGTCGAACACTATGGGCACGATTACCGCCTGTATGGGCGCTATTTTGGGGGGAAGGACGAGGCCGTAGTCGTCGCCGTGGGCCATGATGAGCGCGCCGATTACCCTGGTGCTCATCCCCCAGCTGGTTTGCCAGGGGATTTGCTTCTCCCCGTTTTTCCCTAGGAAGCTTATCCCGAACGCCCTGGCAAAGTTTTGGCCAAGGTTATGGCTCGTGCCCATCTGAAGCGCCTTGCCATCCGGCATGAGCGCTTCCAGCGTTGTCGTGTAAAGGGCCCCGGCAAATTTCTCCTTCTCGCTTTTTTTGCCTGAAATCACTGCAATAGCAAGGTGTTCCTCCACCACTTCGCGGTACACGGAAAGCATTGCACTTACCTGCCTGTCCGCATCCTCTTTTGACTCGTGCACTGTGTGCCCTTCCTGCCACAGGAATTCCCTTGTGCGGATGAAAGGCTTTGGATACTTGAACTCCCATCTAACGACGCTGCACCACTGGTTTATGAGGAGAGGCAGGTCGCGCCATCCCCTTATCCATTTTGAAAAAGAGTCATACATTATCGTTTCGGATGTCGGCCTGATCGCGAGCCGCTCTCCAAGTTTTTCTTCCCCGGCATGTGTCACCCATGCGACTTCCGGCGTGAAGCCCTCAACATGCTGCGCTTCCCGCTTGAAGAGTGACTCCGGGATGAACAGGGGAAAGTAAGCATTTTTGATTCCCAGTTTCCTGAATCTTGAGTCAAGAAGCTGCTGGATTCTTTCCCAGATGGCGTAGCTGTACGGCTTGAATACGATGCATCCTGAAACCGGCGTGTAGTCTGCAAGGTCGGCCTTGGTGACAACCTGGGTGTACCACTCCGAGAAATCGCCTGCCTTGGTGACTGTCAGTCCCAGCGTCTTCTTCCCCGCCTGTTCAGGATTCCCGTTCCTGTCGCTTGCTTTCTTTCCGGCCATGGACGAATGGCCGCCTTGGGCAGTATTTAAATGTTTTTTAAGAACCCGGCCAGCCTGGAATCCTTGCGATAAGAATTTATACCCGCGGGCATATTGCCAGTTACTTTATGGTGAATGCCGGTCTCGCCTCGCTTTTCAGGGCAACCATGGCGCACAGGAAGGAGGTGCTTCTCGCCTTTGCTGCTATACTTGCGTTCATCATTTACACTGCCCAGGTCAAGGCGTTCATCATCACAATGGTTCTCGGCCTTGCCGCCACCTTTTCAACATTTTACAAGCGTGTTTTCCAAGCGCCCCCTGCTTTTGAGCTTATGACGCTCACGATAGTCGCTGTGAGCGTGTTTTACGGCCGCCCAATAGGCGCGCTGTATGCACTTGTTGTCAGTCTGACTGCCGAGATTGCCGCGCAGGCGCTTGACCCGTTCAGCATTACTTACATTTTCCCAAGAGTGATGGTTGCGTTGGTATCTCCCTGGCTTGTGCAGAATGGTATTGAACTGGCATTGCTTGGATTTCTCATGAGCGTGCTTTACAACGCATTGCAGCAGCCAGTATACTGGCTCCTTACCGACCCTGAGAAGCGCATCAAGTCGCTTTACTTCAGCCTCCTTAACATACCGTTGAATTTCCTGATTTTCAAGTTCCTTGGCGGGCCGCTGTTTGCCGTGCTTCAAAGGATTGCTTAAGAGGACGCTCCGCTACAAGCGCAAGGTAACTTTATATAGTAGCCGGTGCTTTTGGCAAGCGGGCCTGTAGCACAATCCGGACAGTGCGATCGGCTTCGGACGACTTTTTTTTCAAAAAAAAGTCAATCAAAAACCTGTGGAAACCGATTGATCTGGGTTCAAATCCCGGCGGGCTCGCTGCCGAGTGAAACTGGTGTGCGGACCGCTGGTGGAATTACACCAGCGGAATGGATGCATTGCAAGGCTGTAAGATGGGTTTTGATGGCAGGAAGAAGGAGGATGCCGTATCCTGGGCCCGTTCAAGGGTGCGGGGACTTGAGAATCCAAGCTCGCTTTTGCAGCTGCTTTTTGAGAAGAGGGCTGCCGCGGTTTTCATGGTTGCCTTATTTGTCCTGATGTTCTTCTTCTGGAGCCAGTTGAAGGTCCTTGCCGTAATGGCGTTTTTCATAGCGCTTGGGGCTGTTTCAATGCTTTACAACAGGTGGGTCAGGGTTTCGCTGGGCTTTGAGCTCGTGATGCTGGGGCTTGTCATAACCGCAGTCGCTTTCGGCCGGCTCGCCGGCCTTGTCGTTGGCTTTACCGGACTTTTCCTTGCAGAGGTGCTTTCAGGTCGGTTTACCCATTCAACGTTTGTCTCGTTCATCGGGCTGGCCGTCGTCGGGCTGGCTGCTCCGAATGCGTTTGGCATTCTTGAGGGTAACATAACCTTAACAGGGATATTGTTGACAGTGATTTATGACGCAGTGATAGCTCCGGGTTATGTCATTCTTGGGAGTAACCCTGGCAGGACTGGGCTGTTTGTTGTGACACATCTTGCCTTCAACGCTTGGGTCTTCTCATTTGCTGCGCCGCTCATCCTGCGGCTTCTTGATTGATACCCTGCACGGCAAAAGCTTTTTAACCTGCGCATAGGGAAGCAGTGCCATGGCTTACAAGCAGGTTATTCTCATCAGGACGGACCTGAAGCTGCCGAAGGGCAAGCTTGCCGCGCAGGCAGCGCATGCCTCGCTTGAAGCCGCGATGAAGTCTGAAAAGGCAATTGTTGACAAATGGCGATATGAAGGTGGCAAGAAGGTTGTCCTGAAGGTTGGCAATCTTGAGGACCTCCGCGGGTTCAAGGCTGCCGCTGAAAGGGAAAAACTGGTGGCTGCGTTGATAACTGATGCTGGCCACACGACCGTTGAACCAGGCACTGTAACCTGCCTGGGAATTGGCCCTGACAGGGAAGAGAAGATAGACATAGTTACCGGTTTCCTTAAGGTACTATGACTGCTGAGGCACCGAGGCGGCTTCAGGCGGCATCTTTCTCCTTCATATCTGCCTTGATTGTGCCGACCTTCTTCTGCAACTCCTCCTGCTCCGCCTTCAACTGCCCGTATTTCTGCTCCATCCCTGAATTGAGCTGGCTGTGGCTCTTGTCCCATTCAAGCGTCATTACCCTCTTCCTTACTTCAGAGAGCCGTTCCTCCATTCCGCTTAAGGATTCTTCTTCACTTTCCATTTGCATCACCATTGGATTCAAAACCGGCTGCGGCTGTAATGGCTACAACAGCAGAACAGAAGGGCAAAATGCCTCATGAAATGGGTGGTTCGGCAGCTTTAAATAGTTTGCGCCTATTCTCGATAATCATTGAGGCTTATCTGCCCTCTTCGCTTGCCTTCCTTTATCTTTTCAGCTTTCTCACCCAACTGTTCCTTCAAGTCAGCAGCCAGCTTGGTGCTACCGATGATTTGTGCTAACGTGCTCATATCCGATTTCCTCACTTCGGCGAGGCTTGTTATCCTGTTTGCAAAAAGCTTTCTGGCCCTTACCCTCCCGACGCCCCTAAGCTGGAGCAAGGGAAGAAGCTCTTCTCTGACGCCGTTCTGCACCCTTATCCTGAGCCTGGTAATGTGCCTGAGCACGGACTGCAGCCGCATTATCTTGGCAATCTCTGAAGCAGAGTATAGCAGCCAGTCGGCACTTTCAATCTTTGCGTGAAGCTCGCCCGGCCGCACCCCGTATTTTTCAAGCAGGTAGTCCTCGCTCTTTTCATCAATCCATTCATGCAGGAGCAGTGCTGCTTTGATTGAAGCAAGGAAATCGTCATAGCTTTCATCAAACATGGACTGCTCGCCCGTAAGGAGCGTGTCGCTGTGGAATGCCAGCAGGCCCTGCGTTTCCTCAAGCTCCCTGGCCTTCACCCTGAGGAACGGCCTCATCTCAAGGGTTGACGACACAAGCTGAAGCAGGGGGAATGCCATTTGCACATCTTCTCCTCTGGCGCCCGCTGCCTTCCTGAGCCCTTCCATCAAGCCGTGTGCAGTCAAAGGATCTATGTAAAGCTCCGCTACTCTCCTACCCAGGGCGGTTGAATCCACCTTGTCTCTGCCAATATCGCCTGCTGCTGCAAATCCTGTCTCGTCAACTCCGTTAATGGTGACAAAGCCCCAATTTTGGAGCAGTGCCATCACTTTGCCGATTTTTTTCTCAAGCTGGGATGTGTCCCTGAACTGGTGCGCCCAGAAAGTCCTGGAAAAAAACAGCAGTATTTCAGCCCTGCTCCGGACAACCCCGGTGGCGATGAGCGAAAGGATGTATGTGCGCAGCACCGGCTCCACTGCCAGCTTTGAAAGGATTGGCTCCGGCTCACCGTGCACGTAGCGCTCAGTGATTTCTTCCTCCTCCTGTTCCGTGGCAGCGAGTATGACTGCCTGCCCCTCGTTGTCAAAGCTCGGCCTTCCGGCCCTGCCGCACATCTGGAGGTATTCGAACACAGGTATCCATCTCCTGCCTCCATAGCCGTATTCGCCTTTTTCGGAAAAGCGCTTCAGGTCGCGGATTACCGCGCGGAACGCTGGCAAATCCACTCCCATCGCCAGGGTTGGAGTAGAGCAGATTACCTTAATCACGCCGCTGCGGAAGTTTTGCTCTATCAGCTGCCTTTGCTTTGCAATCAGCCCGCTGTGGTGGAAAGCCGTACCGTTGCGAATGCACCTTGCCAATCGCTCGCACTGCTTCGTGGGCCTTGGGAGTGCGTGCAGTGCCTCATCTGCGGCGGCGGCAAGCTTTTCGCTGCTCATCTTCAGGTTGTGCGCTATCTCCTCCGCTTCTTTCTCTGCCGATTGCCTCGTACTGACGAAGACAAGCGCCTGCTTGCCAATCTTCACTGTGTCAAAGGCTATGTTAACTGTCGGGCTTGATGTCTTCTGCTCAAGCTTTACTGCCTCTTTTGCCTTTTCGCTCATGAATTGGACTAATTGGGCCGCCTATTTAATATTTGCCGCTAAAGACGGCCAGAATTATGCGAAAAATATCAAGAATCTCTCGGTTCCCAAAACGGCAGGTTTACAAGCCATTGAAAATGCCAGAAAACAGTTGCGCGCAATTGAAAGGCGCGTTACAAGTATGACGCCTTTGATTGCTCAAATGGGTTTCATACCCCCACAGCTCTGCTGCGGCACAATTATCCCGTTTGAGGCTTAAAAAATCCCGACACTCATAAACAAATACCCCACAGCTCTGCTGCGGTTGGAATTTTTTATTAAATCTGAAGAATAAGACGTTCTGATAATAAGAAAGTTATTTAAGCTGCCATTTGGATACCTGTCGCATGAAAAGGGGGCATCTTTTCCCGAAGATAAATCCGTACAGGCACGGCTATCTTGATGTCGGCGACGGCCACAGCCTTTACTATGAACTTTGCGGAAACCCAAAAGGCAGGCCTGTGCTTTATGTGCACGGCGGACCGGGCGCGGGTTGCAACGCTGGAAGCAGGCGTTATTTCAACCCCAAAAAATGGAATATCATCCTTTTCGACCAGAGGGGGGCCAACAGGAGCAAGCCGTTTGGCTCATTGAAGGCCAACACGACATGGAAGCTTGTTGAAGATATCAGGAAATTGCTGCGGTTCCTCAACATAAGGAAAACTGTTCTTTTTGGCGGAAGCTGGGGTTCCACCCTTTCCCTTGTTTACGCCATCAGGCATCCGAAGACGGTTTCAGGGCTGCTGCTGCGCGGCGTCTTCTTAGGGAGGAAGCAGGACATAATGTACACTTACGGCGGAGGCGCAGAGGACTATTTCCCTGAAGCGTGGGAGAGGTTTGCCGGGAATGTCCCAAGGAATTTCAGGAATGGCGCAATCAGCTATTATGTGAAGCAGATGAAGTCAAAAAACGGCAGGATTAGGAATAAATTTGCGTTTGAGTTCTCTTATTACGAACTCTCGCTTCTGAAGCTTAGCGTTACGAATAAGCAGGTCATGAAGATGATGGGTAAAGTGAAGGACAACAGCTGGCACAAGTCCATGGCGCTTATTGAGTCTCATTACATGATGAACGGCTGCTTCATGCCAGAGGATTACGTACTGGACAACATCAGGAAAATCAGGACAATTCCAGTCTCAATAGTGCAGGGCCGCTACGATGCTTTATGCCCGCCCAGGCAGGCCTGGCTTCTCCATAAGGGCCTGCCCGAGTCAAGGATTTTCTACGTGACTGCAGGACATGCCAGCAGCGAGCCTGCAATACAAGCCAAGCTCGTGGAGGAGATGAAAAAGTTTGAGAAGCAGTAGGATTTACTTATTGGCGTAAACAAAGTTTTCAAATTTCCTTGCCATCCTCACTCCAATTGTTTCTTTTGTTCCGAAAGGAAGCGCTCTTATGACCAGTTCGAAGCCAACCCTGTTGGCCGCGTAAATGTCGGTGTAAATTCTGTCGCCAATGTATGCAACGTTTTTCAGTATCTCTGGAGGAACCAGGCCTAGCTCAGCAAACACTTTGGCAAACGCGTCGGGATGCGGTTTTGGGGGCTGCGCCCTGAAGAACCTCACTCCAGTATCTTGAATGCGTGCATTCCGCCGGTGTTCTC
The DNA here is from genome assembly GCA_013331515.1 of Candidatus Woesearchaeota archaeon. Classification (GTDB taxonomy): domain Archaea; phylum Nanobdellota; class Nanobdellia; order Woesearchaeales; family UBA10216; genus UBA10216; species UBA10216 sp10216u. The sequence continues at coordinate 102 of DUGG01000057.1, read as the reverse complement.
ACCAGCGGGTTCACACACCAGCTTCATTATAGCGACGGAGCTTAATAATCGCATGCCAATAGTAAGCTCTGTCGCACATATAACAAAGGGCACAAAAAGTTG
>DUGG01000050.1 GCA_013331515.1 Candidatus Woesearchaeota archaeon | reverse complement strand
CAGGGAATTCATTGAAAGCGGAAAGCTTGTGATAGGAATATGCAACGGGTTCCAAGTAATAATAAAAATGGGGCTGTTGCCAGCACTCAACGGGCTTTACGCGCAGGATGCAACACTCACAAACAATGACTCAGGAAAGTTTGAGGACAGGTGGGTGTGGATGAAAACAGAGAACAGCTCATTGTTCACGAAAGGCATAGGGAAAATCTACCTGCCTGTAAACCACGGGGAGGGGAAGTTCGTAGCAAGCAAGGAGACACTGCAGCAACTCAAAAAGGACAAGCTCATAAAGCTAACATACACAGACGAGAAAGGCAGGGAAACAACGCATTACCCGGAAAACCCTAACGGCTCAGTGATGGGCATAGCCGCTGTAACAAACAAGGAAGGCAACGTGTTCGGGATAATGCCGCACCCGGAAAAGTTTGTCACAAGATACACGCACCCAAGGTGGAAAAGGGAAAACCTGCCGGAAGAAGGCGACGGGCTCAGGATATTCGGGAATATGGTGGAATATGCGGAGGAAAAATTAAAATGAGCCGACCAAGTGGGAGAGGGCTGTTGCAAGAAATATCTGGGGAGGGTGTAGAAATAGGCGCTGATAACGAAGTGATGGCCGAGGAAATAAGAAATCATGCGTCACAACACTTGACTCATTCACAGGCAACAGAAGCCTTATTCCTTGTGCACCCGTATTTTGTCCTTCATAGCAAGGAAATGTGGCCGCCACAAACTGAAACGNNCGAATGGATTATCGAGCTTGAAAAACAGAAAAAGGCTTGGAATCAAAATAGAAAGCAGCCGCTTGCGCAAAGGGAACTTTATAGCATAAATGCGTGCATTGCCTACGCAAGAAATCAGAGGAAAGTTGAAGATTATGTCGCGAAAATTGAAGATTTAGTTGACACAATAGACACTCAAAAGGTGAAGCTTGTGCTGGTTGAGGCTTTTGACAATTACTGGAAACGCTCTTCTGGACTTGTTGAAAGAGGAAGATTTAATGACATACTCGTAACAAAGAGCGGGGTGGGCTTTTTGTCAGATGGCCAAAAGGCTTATTTTGCAGAGCAAGTAGAAGGAATTAAAATAGCTTACGTTGGCGGAAGCTATTCAACAAGATGCCCATATACCTTTGCGCAAGGGTTAGCAGAAGTAGGAATAAATGTGGTTCCTGTTGCAGATATTCTATTTTCCCATACAGCTCCTCAGGAAGTCATGCCTAAAATGTGGCGTGAAAAGGGGTTTAGACTGAAGGAAGTATCAAGAACATACCAATTGCCAGGGCTTCAACAAGCCAAACGAAGGTGAAAAGATTTGACCGTATTAATAATAGCCGCAAGCAAGTCAGACGTTGATGTAATGAAAAAAGCTGCAGAGATGCTTGACAAGGACGGCACCAAATGGAAGCTGCATGTGTGCTCTGCCCACCGCACCCCGGACATGCTTGACAGGATAATGGGTGAAATTGATGACAGCTGCGATGCTATAATTGCAGGGGCAGGGCTGGCTGCGGCGCTCCCGGGAGTGGTCGCGGCAAAGACGACAATCCCGGTGATAGGAGTCCCGCTGGCAGGGGCATTTGATGGGCTGGATGCGCTACTGTCAATAATCCAGATGCCGCCAGGGATACCGGTTATAACAACAGGCGTGAACGGGATAGAGGAAGCTGCAGCAACAGTGGTTAAGATTGCCACAAACAAGATGAAAAGAGTAAACATAACCTCAATAAAAAACAAAAACAAGAAGGCGATTGAAAAGGCAACGGAAGCACTCAAGGAATTGCGAATTGAATATTCATGCACGGAAAAAATAGTGGAGACAGCCATAAACCTGTGCTTCATAGGCATCAATGAAACAACCACTCCGAAAAATGCGGATGCTATAGTGATATATTGCCCGACAGCCGAGAAGGAGACGGCGGCTGATGCCTTGAAGCTGCTGCAGCTGACCAAAAAAGGCGCGTGGGTGGGGCTGAACAGGGGCGAAAATGCTGCTGTGGCAGCGGCAGAAATCCTTAAAAAAACAAAGGAGCTCACCGAATACCGGTGGAAAATGAGAATACAGGTTGAAGAGGCGGACAAGCGATGCTGAAAGCAGTTATTTTCGACTGCGACGGCGTGATAACCGACAGTGAAATAAGCAGGTTCAGGCACCTGAAGAAGCTGGCTGAAGAAAGGGGGCATTTCGGCCTGGATGAGCGGAAGCACATGAAATTTCTCATAGGGAAAAAAAGCAGGGATACCCTAACGCATGTTTTCGGCGGGAAAATTAGTGAGCAGGTGATTGAACAGATAGTCGAGAAAAGAAGGCAGGACTGGGAAGACTGCCCTGAAAAATTTATAACAGAAATGAGAGGCGTAACGGCAGTTTGCGAAAAGCTTGGAAAAAAATACACCCTTGCAGTGGCTTCTACAGCATCAAGAAAGACTGTTGACGCGACACTCAGACACCTTGGCCTTGCCGAAAAATTCAAGATAATAACGACGGGGGATGACGTGAGCAATACCAAACCAAACCCCGAGATATACCTAAAAACCTTGCAAAAGCTGGGGCTCAAAGCAGATGAGTGCCTTGCTGTAGAAGATTCTAATTCAGGGATAAACGCGGCAAAGACGGCGGGAATAAAGATTGTGGCACTAAAAAATGAGCTTTACAACGCTTATGGCTGCGAGGCAGATTTGTCAAAGGCGGATGCTGTAATTAGCGGACTTGATGAACTGATAGGAATAACGGAGGGAATAAAATGATTCCAAAAGAAATCCTTAAACAGCAGCTCAAAAACACGCTTGAAAAAACGAACTTTGATTTCGGGAGCGGGGCGAAATACTTCGGGAAGGTAAGGGACAACTACATGCTTGATGACAAGAGGGTGATGATAACGACCGACAGGATTTCTGCATTTGACATAGTCCTGACAACCCTGCCATTCAAAGGCCAGGTATTGAACCAGATGAGTCAGTTCTGGTTTGAAAAGACAAAGCACATTGTGAATAATGCAGTGATTGACATTCCAGACCCAAACGTGACGGTTGCAAGAAACTGCAAGCCGATAATGGTGGAGTTTGTGGTAAGAGGGTATATTACGGGAGTGACTACAACTTCCATATGGTACAGCTATGAGAGGGGAGCGAGGGAATTCTGCGGCCACACGCTGCCTGAAGGATTAAGGAAAGATGAAAAACTGCCAGAACCAATACTGACGCCTTCGACCAAAGCCGAAAAAGGGCAGCACGACGAGTCTGTATCACGAGCAGAGGTCATAAAAAGGGGCCTGATGACCGCGGATGAATTTGACAAAATTTCAGAAGCAAGCATGAAGGTGTTTGAGCTGGGGCAGAAGACAGCAGCAAAGCAGGGGATAATACTTGTTGACACCAAATACGAGTTTGGCTATGACGAGAATGGCGAAGTCACGCTTATTGACGAGGTCCACACCCCTGACAGCAGCAGGTTCTGGTTCATGGAGACATATGAAGAGCTTTTCAAACAAGGAAAGGAACAGCGCAACCCAAATCGAGAGCGCTCGATTGGGCCCAGTCGCAG
>DUGG01000028.1 GCA_013331515.1 Candidatus Woesearchaeota archaeon | reverse complement strand
CTGCACCTACCACAACCGGCTTTCCCCGCCATTCAGGATGCTCCCGCTGCTCAACTGCCGCGTAGAAGGCGTCCATGTCAAGGTGCATTATCACACGTGGCATTCCTTCAGGAGTTTGGCATGCAGTTAAAAAAAGTTGTCAAGAACCACCGGTCAGAGANNACAACTTTGCTATAGAACAGGGATAATCAAAGTTGTCGATATCTTCCCCTCCTATATGCGACAGAGCTTACTATTGGCATGCAATTATTAAGCTCTGTCGCTATAATGAAGCTGGTGTGCGAACCCTTTGGTGAGAACATCAGCGGAATGCACGCATTCAAGCTGATTGACAACACAGATTATCATTTTGCCTAACTCCTCGGCATCCTTCTCCTCGAACAACTCAATCTTAAGCTTCATGCAAATCCACTTGGTCCGATAATCTTTAAAATTCGTCTTATCTCATCTATCGTATCCTGCTGATGCTTTTTGTCCGACATCCTCACAAAGCGAATTAGGATGTCTGTCAGTGCTTCTTCGCTGAAGAATTTAAGCTTAAAGCCGTCAGTTACAAAATAGAACCTGAATGATTTGTACTTAAACTCTTTTATAACAATCCCGCCGACAGTTCCCAGTGCTTTACCTTTTTCCGGAGATTGCTCAAGAGTCTCCAAAAGGTCAAATATTTCCCATGCTTCCTGCTTGAACCTTTTTTCAATTTCCTGATATAGGGATTCAACAATCTCTACTTTGGCCATCTTTTTGCAAGCCGCTTTCTTGCCTCTTCAAGGGTGATTGTGTTCTCAGAAGATAGCAGAAATTCCCTTAGCTGTTCCTTCACAGCAAGATTATAGAGTCTTTTGACTATATCGTCATATGTGTCTTCTTTTGTCCCAAAAGTCCCGATAAGGGTTTTTGTTTCATCGCTCAATTGGATGGTTGTTGTCATTCTATGGCCACTATAGTGGCTATAGTAACTATAGTATATAAATTTTGCGATAAAAAAAAACGTCGGGACTGGGCAATGGTCTTGCTCATTGCTAAAGCAGTTGTTCTTTGACCCTTTTGATTAGCAGTTTCATCTCCTCGAGGGTTAGTTTTGCCTCTTCGGCCGTAACATCCTTTCCATAATAGTTTATTGCATTTCTTATTTTTCGGAATTCATTGAACTCATCGCCCAATGAGGATTCATTAACAACCTCTTTGAGAAAGGAACAATAGCACTCATGATTATATATTTTGAACCCTCGTGATAAAGCTGACGCTTCCAGCAACTCTCTCAATGCATCGTAAGCAAGGGAAATCTTTGAGCTGGCGGTATCATCGTTTAATTCAAGCAAGGATTCTGAATAAAGCTTCTTAGCGGATGACTTAATGAGGGAAGCCGTGAGGTTCTTATCCGGCTTTACTTCCTTGACGAGATCTTTATTTTTCCTGCAAGCAGTCCAATCCACGCTACCAGCCTCCTGAAAGCATAAAGCCGCTTAAAATGCTCTTTAACAAGTCCTTGTTTTCAACATCAACTTGTGACTTGAAGGCAAATAACTGTATTTTTCTTCCCAGCGTTCTTTCAAACTTGCTTACACTGGCTTTTTTGACAGTAGCGCTGAATATGGCCACATCAATGTCTGAGCCTGGCCTTATCTCCGCTTTTGAAAAGGAGCCGAATAGAATGATAACCGGAACCATATATTCAGACTCTAAATAGCTTACGAAGCCTGCCTTTTCAAATCTTTGCAGCCAATAAGCCCTGGACAATTCAATGAAAATTCTGCTGTCTTTGTTGGCAAGGTGGTATATGTAGTTTCTATCCATTTCCTTATTCAGCAAGCCTTCTTTGTGGTAGTTGCCAAGCATTTTGGAAGCAGAAGGGGGGCTTATTTTAGCCATACGTGCATACTCCCTTACGTTAATACGCCTATAGTTATCCTCAAAAAAAGGCCTTAAATCGTCAAATACCTTCAGCATGCACAGGAGCACATTGAAGCTTGTTAATAAATCTTTCTACATGTTAAATAAAATAAACATATGTTAAATAAAAAAACGCCGGGACTGGGACTTTCAAGCCGTGGCGTTTTCCGCCAGCGCTTTTTCGCCGAGCAAAAAAGGGCTGTTTGAACCCAGACACCCTTACGGGAACAAGCTAGCTGCTTGCGTTCCATGCTCGCATATTCCAGGCCTGCGCTGGCTTTTTCTGCCATTTGCGCAATACCAGGTTATGCGATCCCGGCATGATGAAACGAAAGCGCCTGACAATTTATAAAGCTTTACTGCATGTCTTAAGAAAGCCCGAGGCCGTGAAGCGGCTTTGCACTAAAAGTCCCTAAAAAGTGCCAATTGCACAATAAGTCAGACTAAAAGTACAAAGCTCCGTGAAGCAGAATATTTATAAATAACTCCTTTTAAGTAACGTCAGAATGGCTAGAAGTTGGGGCAAGACAATAAAAAAAATCGCGGTTACCGGTGCGGCTGTTGCTTACATGGTGCTTGCGGCATCGTGTGGCGCCTCCGAGCCTGCCAGGACCGAATCGAAGGACGTGAGTTCTGAAGGCTACCCCTGGAGTTTTTTCCAGCATGCTCGGGGAACAGAGCACAATCGTGAGTTGGTCCTCTTTGTTGACCGCCTAAACCCGTGGCCTGGGTCCAGCAACAACGTCCTTGAGGGGACTTATTACAATACGGGCACGGAAGCCCCTGAACACTTGCGCGACCCTGCTGGCAGGATGGTCTTTACCCAGATTGAGCAAAGACGATACTTTGATTTCTGGGACAACGCCAGGAATGATGTCAGCAGGATAATGCTGTTCAATCCGAACACGCAAGAGCTGAACACGGCATTTATGACCCGTTATAAGACGGAATGGTGGGGGGACGCTGACTTGCGCGCGGTATCAGTGAATAACGGACCCATCATGTTCAGGGTGGAGGGCGTTACCAACCATCTCGGGATTACCACCCAGCAGGTTTTTTCTGTTGCCATACCAAAAAGGTGGGAAAATTACTCATGGATGTTTAACCAGGACAGGGCTGCTGATGCACGCGGCGCGCTTGATGATTTGCTGAGGAATCTTGAAAACACTGATTTCAAGCCTCCGACGCATGACATCCTGATGAGCACTCGCGATGGAGACAGATTCCTTGACTGGGCAGGCGTCGAGACTGCCCCTGCACAGGGCGAGCTTTTCAACGGGAAGGTGCCATACGTGATTGCTGCGAGTTACCTTGGCCCGCACAATCAATTGTTCGCTGGTCGCGGCTGGTGGATGTTCAGGCAAGGACTGTATGGCCACCCAGGCGCCCCTGACCGGGGCAATAAGGCAGGGTCGAGCCTTGATACTGTGCTGATTGCCGAAGGCTATGCTGACAATCCCTCCGAGTGGAGGCCAAGGGCGAAGATTATCGTGAATCATCCATCGTGGAGCAACCAGACTGAATACCAGTTCGTGAGGGTCAACGCTGACGGCCGCGAGGAGGAGATGGGAACGCTCCAGCGGACGTATAATAACAAGACGGTAAGCAAGACAACCAGTGGCGGGGATAGCGTGGTTGTCGACCTCGCTGCAACTAACAACTATCTTGCGAAAGGTGATCTCGAGTTCATGCAGCAGTGCCTTGTGCTTCTCGGCGGGCAGCAAATCCCGCTTGGCTTTGATTACAAGACATCTTTCATGGACTATGGGCTTGCATTGATAAGCATTGGGGAGGGCTTAAGCGCAGGCGACATCGACCCGGAGCTTGCCGCGAGCTTGAATGTGAATGCTGATGCAACGCTGAATAGAGTCATTGATGCAGCGAAAGGCGTGCTTGGGAGAGATGCGCCTCCTGAATTTGAGGCTCTTCGCAGGGAACAGAATGCTGCGAATGATGCATACCAGAAAGATGCCACACAGAACCCCCATCTGCTAACGGCGTATGGGTTGAAGTAACGAAAATCTGCTGCTTAGTGCTATTCCCCGCCTAAAGGCAGAGGGAGCCTTATACCAAACGAAAAATTAGTGATTACCCCTTCAGCCCTTCCAGCCCCTTCATCCCGCCCATTTTCTTGAGCATCTGCTGCATCTTCCTTGGGTCTGCGCCCTTGAACATCTTGACCACTTTCCTGCTTTGCCGGTATTGCTTCAACAGCTCTTTTACTTCCCCGCTGCTTGTTCCTGCGCCTTTGGCAATCCGCTCTATCCTGTCCGAGGTCATTATTTCAGGGTCCTCCAGCTCTTTCTTAGTCATGCTGTCCATGGCAAATTTCCATTTTTTCTGCTTTCCTTCCTGTACTTCCAGCATGTCCTTTGGAAGCTTTAATTGCCCGAATCCTGGCACCATTTCCATCACTTTCGCGATTGGGCCCATCTTTTTTATTGCTTGCATCTGTTCATACAAGTCAAGAAGCGTGAATTCGCCCTTGAGGAACTTCTGGCTTATGTCCTTTGCCTCTTCCTCGCTGATTGCTTCCTTTGCCTTTTCAAGCAGGGCTTCAATGTCGCCCATTCCCAAAAGGCGGCCAACGAATCCTTTCGGGTTGAAGCGCTCAATGTCGTCAATCTTTTCGCCGACCCCGACGAACTTCACAGGGGCGCCTGATACGGAGCATGCGCTCAGCGCTCCTCCGCCCTTCGCCGTGCCCTCAAGCTTTGTTACAACAACCCCGGTTATTTTGCATGCGTCATGGAATGCCCTTGCCTGCTTTTCGGCCGTCTGCCCTATGTCGGCGCTTATCACGAGGAGGTTTTCGGAAGGGTTCACTGCCCCGGCAACAAACTTCATCTCGCTTATCAGCTCTGCCGAAAGTGCATCCCTCCCTGCCGTGTCAACTATGACAACGTCAAACTTTTTCAGCTCGTTTTCGCATCTGCCGTAAATCTTAAGCGGGTCTTTCTCATCCTTGTCCCCAAATACAGGCACGCCAACCTGCTTTCCGAGCTGCTGCAGCTGCTCAAGCGCCGCCAGCCTGTAAACGTCAAGCTGCACCATGGCGGTTTTAAGGCCTCGCTTTGAGAAGTATCTTGCCAACTTTCCCGCAGTGGTTGTCTTGCCTGAACCAAACAGGCCTGTAAGCATTACGGTCGTTGGCTTTGCAGAAGTGTCAACCTGGCTTTCGTCCCCTCCGAGGAACTTGACCAGCTCCTCGTACACAACCTTTACAAGATATTCCCTCTTTGTCAGCCCGCCAGGGATTTCTTCTTTCAGGACGCGCTTTTTTATGCTCTCGCTGAGCTCAAACACCAACTTCACATTGACGTCTGCCTGGAGGAGTGCCCGCTGTATTTCCTTCACAAGCTCATTCACTGCAGAATCATCAACAAAGATTCCGGCTGCCACTTTCTGAAGCGCATTCCTCAGGGATTCTCCAAGCTTGTCAAGGACCATTTCAGTGTGGGAAGAACTGGCAGGCCTATTTAAAAGTTATTCAGCTTGGGCTGCTAGTGGCTTTTCTCGCTTCGCTCAATCTCGTGCTCAATCTTTTCCAGCGCGGCATCGACGGCTTCCAGGAGGTTCTTGCTCGTGACCGTGGACGTGTAGGCCTTTCCTTTGCCAATGGTTGAAGCGTGGACTTCATATTTCTCCGAGTGCACTTGCCCGTGCACCCTTTTCATCCTTAATGTGAGCTTTTCAAATGCGTGGCAGATTTCGGAAAAGCGCGTTGCGTACTTCTCGGCAATGCTTTTGAGGTCGCGTATGGCCAGGGCATCAACCTCCCTGAAGCCGGAAAGCTCTATTTTGCCAGAAAAATCGCCAGCCATGCTTCTTTTCCTTTGACGGCGGGTGTATATATAAGTTGCGGTATGCCTCAGTCGCCTTGGGACTGGATTGCATTTCCCGTCCTATGTAGGCGGTCTAAGATGTAAGGTATCTCTCTGCTGCAGCTTGCAGTCGTTTCTCGAGCCCCTCAATCTGCCTCCAGGGCCGGTCGTCAAAGTATCCTGGCGTGTGCTTCTTCGGAAGGCCCGCTCCGGCGTATAACTGTGAATCTGCCGGCAGGGTTGACGTAATAAGGACAATTGCAGGCCCTGACAACTGCTGCGGATCAAGAGGCTCGGCAAAGTGTTCTTTCACATGAACTGAAGTATATGAGAAAATTTCTAGCACGCCTCGCTTGCGAGCAGGGTTCCAGAAACCGACTTCGTACCCGAGCGGGCTTGTGCCAGGAGGAACAAGCTGTGCCATGGAAGCAATTAGCTCATTGAAATTTGTATCAGCCCTGAGCCTTACCAACTGTTCGTCTGATATTATGCCGAACCGTGTCTGCAAGCCGAGCACCTCATTAACTGACGCTGCCAAATTGACATAACCAAGCATGGCACGAGGATACCTCACATGCTCATCCTGGCCCGGAGAATGTGTGCCATCAACAACGGCAACTACTGGCTGGTCTGCCATCATGCGCCTCAGCAGTTCCGACGGCATTTCGGCTGTTTCCGGGACTCGAAATTCCCCCATAAACGATGAAGGCACTTTACACGAATATACCTGCACGCCTTGTTGCTCCAGTCGCGCCTTTACGGGAAGAGCAGCAATCTCACCATATGTCTTGTTGCCAACAACGACAACTTCCCTTCCCATGCGCTCTGCCCTTTTTTTTAGCTCTAGTACGAAACAGTAAACCTGGGCTGCCTCAAAAGCGACGAAGTCAAGCTCGGCACTTACCTCTTGCTGCAAACCAAGAGGCCTTTGAACTGGTGAGTATGGAAACTGACGGCCCGGAAGAAGGGTGGGTTTGGAGCCAGAGTTACCGTAGCCGATGCGACCAGAGGGATATGTGTAAGGTGGAAGGGAGTGAGTAAAACCCAAGTCAAATATGAAAGGTGAAGATGGTGGAAGAAAATGTGATATTATCTTGAAAATCTCAGGAGAATTTTTGAGTGGGGGAAATGAGGGCAAAATAAGACCTTCCGGTAATTTATGATCATTCTGTCCTTCTTGATTATCACCGCTTGTTTCGTCGCGTTTTTTGCTCATTTTCAGCATTCCGGAACGCTTCAGGCATATAAAGCTTTCTACTTTAACCACTGTGTAGTGAAATCAATAAGTCGCGATTGATCGCCTTGCCGTCCTTGATTCTTTACGTATTTTCGAATAATTTCAGCGTTTGGACCTTCGCCAACAGTACCTATATAGCCGCCATCGCTCCAAAACTCGCCGTCCCATAGTTCTTCCTTAATCCCGGGGAAATGCTGAAACATCTCACGAGCAGTAATGCTTTTCACAATCTGCATAACTCTCGACGGAGAATACCGAGGAGCGGCCTGCATCAACATATGCACGCTGTTTTCATCAAAACCGATAGTTTCGGCTTTCAAAAGATATCGCCTCTCAATTTCCTGAAGGATTACTTTCACATAAGCTACATAATCATCACTCAAAAACAGGTCTTTCCTATACTTCACCACAAAGACCACATGGCAGTTAGTCACATAGACCTTATAGCAAATTGCAAAAATATTTGAACTTTTTACTTGCAATTTGCTATTTGGCGAATCTCGCAAATGTTCCATAATTGACGAGATTCGCTATTATGACTCGAACGCCACATAAAAGAGCAATAAATAGACTGCCGATTATATTGCTTACGTTCCAGCAGCAAGCTGCGGGAAATTGAACCCAGAAAAGATTAAAGTCTGCCGCTATAATTTAAAAATGCCCGGTCATTTTCTGCCTTCATGAAAGTCTTCATTGAGACCTACGGCTGCTCAGCCAACGTGAATGATTCCGAGATTATGGCAGGGCTGCTTTGCAAAGGCGGGCACTCCATTGCCAGGACCGCCGAGGAAGCCGATGCTGTCATCGTCAACACCTGCACGGTAAAAGGCCCCACAGAAGCGAAAATCCGCAACAGGATTCGGCAACTACGAACTGATAGCGGCAGGATGCTGGTTGTTGCGGGTTGCATGGCCGAGGCCCAGACTGAAACTGTGCGGAAGCTGGCCCCGGAAGCAGCCATCATCGGGACCCACAAGATAGATGAAATTGCTGGTGCTATTGAGGGCCGGACGGCCCTGGCAGTCGGCGAAGGCAGGGTTAACAAGGCAGCGCTGCCCAAGGTCAGCGTCAACAGCGGCATCAGCATCATACAGATTAATGAGGGCTGCCTCGGGGCATGCTCGTTTTGCATTACAAAGCTTGCAAGGGGGAATACGTTCTCCTATCCGATGGGAACAATCCGCAACAGCGTTGAGGAAGCTGTCAAAAGCGGCTGCCGCGAGATTTGGCTCACCAGCCAGGACACGGGCACTTACGGCCTTGACAGGAGGGCGGATTTGCCGCGGCTGCTGCACGAAATTTGCAATGTCAACGGCGATTTTTTTATCCGCGTTGGGATGATGAACCCAACGCTTGCAAATCATTTGCTGCAGCCGCTTATTGATGCGTTCAAAAATGGAAAGGTGTTCAAGTTCCTCCACATCCCGCTTCAAGCAGGCAGCAGCAAGGTTCTGGCTGCGATGAAAAGGGGCTACACTATTGAGACGTTCAGGAAGATTGTTTCCGATTTCAGGAGGCAACTGCCTGGCGTCACAATTGCTACCGACATCATCTGCGGCTTCCCGACTGAAACTGATGAGGATTTTGAAGAGACCATCGCGGTGATTGAGGAAGTGAAGCCTGATGTTATCAACATCTCAAGGTTTTGGCCAAGGCCTGGCACGACCGCGGCTGGGATGAGGCGGTTGCCTGACGGCGTTGTGATGACGCGCAGCAGGAGGGCGCACCATCTTGCAAGGCGCCTTGCCCTTGAGAACAACAGGCAATGGCTTGGCTGGGAAGGGCGCATCATCCTTAATGAGAATGGGAAGAAGCAAGGCAATTTTATTGGCAGGAACTTCGCCTATAAGCCAG
>DUGG01000027.1 GCA_013331515.1 Candidatus Woesearchaeota archaeon | reverse complement strand
ATGTATAAGCCTGTAAGGCCGGAAGTGGCGCCGGTAATAGGACAATACGAGCGGCCAACGTTTATTAATATTGGTGCTGAGCAGGCTCGTGCCTATAAGAACCCATTTGTAACTGTAGACCAACGATTTAGTTATGTTCCTACTTCAGCAGACCACGTAACGCGACTGAATACGCCCGAAGGCCAGAGAGATGTTGTTTACATGCTCTGCGGAACCGCGGCTTATGTCGGGATTGCACTCAGCCCATTGCCTTTGGATGGTGCCGGGCGGTTAGTTTCCCTTCAGAACGTCTTGGAGAAAAGCGGCATGAGGTCGGTTGAACTGGTCCTCAGTGAGATTTCGCCAGAGACAAGACGTACCATTGAGAAGCTTTTGGGAACAACAGTCACCATGCCACCATGCATGACACGGAATGGCCGTGCATATTGGAAATAAACAGGAAGCATTTGTTACAGCTTTACACTTTTTTAATGAAAAATCCCAACCGCAGCAGAGCTGTGGAGTATGAAACCCATTTGAGTAATCAGCTCAGTTCTCTATGCCTACTTTGACATCGACAGGAAGGCCTGCAAGGAAACTTTGGCTGCAGCAGCATAAGTTTTAAGACCTTGCCATGTGGAATGTCTGATACGACGAAAATAAGCATACTCTGGAGGCTCCTCTGGCAGGTCCTTTAGCATGAACCTGCCGTACAACTTTACTTTGGCTGCGTAAGTAACAGGGATAAGAGGCTTACCACTTAAAACTTGGCCTACAACAGGTGGAAAGACAAAATTAGCCGCCGTGTAAATACCTACGCTGAGAGGGAATGTCAGGACATTAATGCCCTGATTGATGGCTGTGAGCTTGACTCCGTCTCTTAATCTATGAATCGCCCCTTTCATGAAACTCTCACCAGAATACAGATCGCTGTTTGCCCAGAAATACAGCGGCAACAAGGCAGTACCAGCCAACATCCTGACGCCAAACGTAACCTTAGACGCCTCAAAAGCCGCATTAAAATCACCACCCACCTGGCTGGCTGTTTGAACGCCAAAATAGGCGGCAACGCCCGTACTTGCAATTTCCAGGAGTGAGAACGTTGTCAACTTATGGTTATGGACCCAACCAGCAATAGACTCAAGCCTACTTTGGGACGAGGGAGCACCGGACATCATTAAACAGAACAGGCACCTATTTAAAATTCTTGCCTAAGCTTGGCGTGAAGAGAAATGCCTAAGCCTTCTGACGTGCTTATACGTGTAATAGCCTACGAAAAGCACGAAAAAGATGAGAACGATGTAATCAAGGGGCTTGCTATACGTCTCAACCAGAAGCCACCTCTCCCTGAGCTGCATCCCAACCCACAGAAGGAATGTGTTCCATGCTGTTGCGCCAACAGCCGTGAACAGGATGAATCTCTTTATGTCCATTCTTGCAAGGCCTGCCGGGATTGAGATTAAGTGGCGAATGACGGGGATAAAACGGCTAATCAGTATAGTGATGCTGCCACGCTTTTCAAACCATCGCTGGGTCCACGCAAGCTCTTCTTTGTCAAGGAGGACGAACCTGCCAAACTTGTGGATAAGCTCCTTCTCGCCGAAAAACGCAATGAAATACGAGATTAACGAACCGGTGATAGACGCCACTGTGCTGATTACAATGACAAGCCATAAGCTTAATTTGCCGTCGGCAACAAGAAAACCTGCAAAAGGCATGACTAATTCGCTTGGGACTGGCGCGACCATGCTCTCAAGAACCATCAAAATAAAGACGCCAAGATATCCTGTAGATGCTATAATGTTAGTAAAAAGCTCTGTGAGGCGCTCGAAAATCATGGGTTTACTCTGAACTTAGGATTTAAAATTATTTCGGAAGTAAAGACACTAACCCTGAAGGAGGTATAGCTCTGGCGTTTATTGCTTGAACACCACCGCTTGATTCTCCGGCCAAGTATTCTCTAAAAAATCCTTCAATATTCACTGCAGCTCCACGATTGTTGTTCTGAGTCACTAATTGTTGGCTAACATAGAAAAAGTTTCCTGTAATGTGGTTACGCTCGGTCCATAAACTTAGAAAAACATCCTCAACAACACGATTGCCAACAATCCTAAAAACTTCAAGACGCAGATTATACTCGCCTAATTGAAGTGGTGCGCGTCCTCTATTTATTGCTACGAACTCTGGTTTGGTTGAGTCGAGATAAAAAAATAATCTCCGTTGTTTCCTGACACTATTACTGGATTTCCACTGGTAATGTCTTGTCCGGGATACGTTATATCATGTTGTATCCAAGCTTTAAATAAAGCATTTTGAAGCCGTGGAGACTCTCCCATAGTCTGTACAGCAATGCCCATTAAGCGCCGTGCTTCGCCGTACTGTTCATCCCAACCTAACGTCTCATCTAAACCCACCATCGCGTTTTGGGAGTGTGATATGCTATAAAAAAGTTTTTATAAACGGGCTGGTGGCGGCGTTTCGTGAACATCTGGCAGGTAATTGTTTGGAAAACAAAGTTCCTGACGCGAATTGATGACTGGCTGCGCCTTGTGACAATGACAATGATTGCCTTCCTGCTGGCTGGAGCGCTTGGCTTGACGGGTGCGGCTTTTACGGCGATAGTTGCCGTTGGCGTGGCAATCGACGTGCATGATGTCGTTGAGAAAGTGATGGAAGGGAAACCGATATTTTGATTGCTCAAATGGGTTTCATACCCCGCAGCTCTGATGCGGTTGGGATTTTTTATTTTCACTTCGTTCTGATTTCAGTAAGTGAAGCGCCCTTACCTGGTATCAATGCGCTCCTCAAGCTCGGCAATGCGCCTTGAGAGTTGCATTACCTGCATCTTTGCGTCCCTTAAACTGCCGTCAAGGAAGATTATCCAGTCGTTCATGCTCCTGCGGAATTCGTCAACATCCTTCTTTGTTGCCCCGAATGATTTTATCGTTGATTTCTCAAACGCACCCATCCCCATTACCCCCAAAAAATAGCCACTTATTGGTTAATACACTTGCTTATTTAAAGATTGTTGGCTCAAAGAATATAATAAATGATTTAATCATTTATTAAAATATCAAGTTATAATTTAATCTAAATTATTTAGTTTTTTATCAAATAGTATAATTATATTTTTGGGGTTGCGTACGACCAGGCAGGGGGTTGCCGGACAGGTATTGATGCAGGCATGGGATGACCGAACAGTATGCATCGCCAGCAGGTATGCGAAACAATTAGGCACTATGAAACAAAGTGAGTGTTGCAGCAAAAGGTGTGAATTATGAAACGCCAAAAAGGTTTTTTGCCATTATAGCAAATTGCAGAAATATTTGAACTTTTTACTTGCAATTTGCTATTTGGCGAATCTCGCAAATGTTCCATAATTAACGAGATTCGCTATTAGAATATATTTAGAAAATTGAAATGATTAAATAGTTATTTAATGTTGGCTTAACTTATGGCAACCATAACAGTGAACGTAGATGATGGCGTGTACGAAAAATTCAGGAAGAATGCAGCAGAGGAAAGAAGCGGCAAGAAGGGCTTCCTTGGCGATGCGATAACGGAGACTATGAAACAGCATGTTTTAAGTGTTGAACAGGCTGCTGCAAAACAACGCCTGTTAGCAAGGGTCAGAAAAGGCTATAATCTTAGCGTGTGGAAAAACGGGTTCAACAGGGACGAACTCTATGACCGATGATACAGTCTGCATGATTAACACAAATGTGCTTGTGTACGCCTTTGAAGCAGCAGATACGCTTAAGCATGAACTTGCCGGAGACCTTGTGGAAGAAATGCTGGAAAGGGAACTGAAAGCGGCAGTTTCCACACAAATCTTATCTGAATTATTTGTCAATATCACGGCAGAAAAAAAGAAAAGTGCTGTGACAAATCCCCTTTCGGTAAAGGAGGCAAAAAACGTTCTTAGTGATGTCATATCACTTGCCGAGATTGCTGTGCTTGAATGCGTGCATTCCGCTGGTGTTCTCACCAGCGGGTTCGCACACTAGCTTCATTATAGCGACGGAGCTTAATAATCGCATGCCAATAGTAAGCTCCGTCGCATATAGGAAAGGAAGATATCATTTTGCGAAAATAATCAGCTAGAAGTGATTGCCGTTCATGCCACAAATCCTACAGGGCAGGATTGTGCATTCCGCCATGGGCGGAATTGCACCAGTCTCTGACCGGTGGTTCTTGACGTTAATGTTGGCACCATAATAAGTGCACTACGCATAAAGGATACGTCACGCGCATGCTACTGGGACTGCCTGATAGCAACTACCAGGAAGGAACACGGCTTAACCGCCATTTACACAGAGGACCTGGGTTTCAAGAAAATTGAAGGGATAAAAATTGTGAACCCGTTTGCAATTTACCCAACATAGCTCATCTGCTTCTTGTCCCTCAATTCCTCTGCCTGCCTGCTCTGCGCGACGATGCTGCGGAGCTTTTCCTCAAACTTGGCGGCAAGCTTCAGGAGCGGCTTGTAATCCACCTTGAGGCCGAGGTAAGTGTCAATAACCTTGATAATTTGGGCTGCGGCGTTGCTGTCCGGAAGGGAGTCGTGCGTCTGCGCAAAGAGACATGTGACAGGCAGCTTTCCGGCCTTGATGAACAGGGCTGATGTTGGACCCATTATGATGCCTTCCCTGAGCTTTTCTATTTTCTGCTTCGCAATTGCCTTTTCCTTGGTAGGGGAATTTGAATAGTAGAATATCTTGCTCTCTTCGGTTGCCGCCTCCGCAACGCTGCCAACGCCCTCTATGCTTACCACTTCCCTGGCATTGAGCGTTTTGCACACAACCAAGAGTGCATCTGCCGTCTGCCACTCTGTGCCTGGAACCGCGACGATTGAGTGAAGTATCACTATGTTGTGCCTGCTGCTGTAGTGGATGCTGAACGGCTCGATGAGCTTTCCCTCATGGATGGCTACGAGTGCCGGGCTCCTGTCAAGGATTATGCGGCCTATCTGCCGCGTGTCAAGGTGCTGTATAAGGAACTCTGCTGCGATGGCGCCCACCATGCCAACGCCTGGAAAGCCGCTTATGACTATTGGCGACTTGGGCTTCTGGCTGAGGATAACTTCCATTGGCCATGTACTCCTGAAGGTCTTTTATATAGTTTGCGGTGCGGCTTTTTGGCATGCAAAAATATACATAGTTGCACCAATTCCTACTAGGAAGAAGTGAATATATGAAGAACTACACTACTTTAAAGATTGGGCTTGGGCTAATGGCAATTGGAGCCGCTATAGGAATGGGGACCATTTTTGCAATGTCTGCCAGTGATTACGAGCCGCTTCAGAGAAGGAACAATGAACTCACAGTTGAAACCGCAGGCCTTCAGGGGAAGGTTGACGAACAGTTCGCGTTTATTCAGGAAGCAATGGCGGCCAGGGGAATAACGATTCCGGAAAGCGCACAGGGATACTGTGGCACCGGCATTGCGCCATCACAGCTTTGCAGCTATATTGACGTCCTTGGGCAACTTGATAAAGAGGGCAGAAGAATTGAGCAGGCCATTGCTGTGGAAAAGCCGCGTTACACGGGAATTATTGTACGGGGACTTGGTGCTGGTGGGTTGATTAGTCTTTCAGGAATGATGATTACGTGGGCAACGTTTTATAAGGGCGTGCGGGAAGGAGAGATTTAATAAGTAAAACTTGAATAGAATAGAAAAAATAAAACTCAAGTCGCTGCTGCGACTTGGCCCATTCGCCAGAAAGCGAATTGGGAACCGGGCTTACCAGTTTTTCTTCAAGTGCTTTATCATGGTCTTTGATTCGTCCTTGAATGCGTGGCCGAATCCAAGGCCGAGGGCAATCGCTATTCCGGCTCCAACAGCCGCAGTCAATATGAGCAGCAGGTTGCTGATGAATGACACATCAACGCCAATCTGCTTCAACGCTGTCACTATAACTATTATGATTAACGCCCATCTTACAAGTGAACTGGCCACCCTGACGCCCTTTCTCTTGGCATGGAGCATCCTGTCAGCCGCGAAATCAGCTACAATCAGGCCGGCAAGGACAAAAAGCACTGCTGCAAAGACGTTCGGCAGCATATTCGCGAGACGCGCCAGCTGCTCCGAGAGCACTCCCAACTTGAACAGTTTTGACGACTCAACGAGGAAAACGGCAAACACGTACCATTTCATCAGCGCACCGCCGAGTGTCGCCAGGCTTATGAACCCTATCGAGTGGGCCAGCCGCGCCTTCCTAAGGTGCTCGTCAACCTTTGTTGCGTTGAGTATGGCATGGGTCAGCGCTCCCAGAAGCGAGCTTAATATATAGCCAAAGATTAACACCAGCACGCCGGCGATTATGCTCGGCGTCACGCTGACAAAGCTCTGCCATATGTTCACAAGAGGGTCGCTCAACGCCTGTCCTGTCTGCTGAAGATAACTTGATGGATCAACAATAGCCATTCTCCACTTCACCCCATTTTCAGGTCAAAGGACCTGTTTTATCATCACTTTATCCAGCGAATATTAAAGGTTTTCTTACTATTGGTAAGCGACAAAAAATAAGTCATAGAAAAACTCGCTTACTAATATTTGCCAGCCATAACAATTTTATGAGTTATTTATGGCCGGCATTATAAATTGTAATGCTAGGAAAAAATAGTGCTACTAGACAGTTACCAAAATAGAAAGGCTTATAAGATGGGAATAGCTTCCAAGCAAAAATGAGCGCTGACCTGGAAGAGCTTTTGAATGCGCCGGAAGTGCGGCTGTTGGACACGAAAGAGCGTGAACCGCTGATTGAGGGCATGAAAAGGCTCGCAGCCGCTGATAAGCCCGCAGCTGAGCTGTTTTTGCTTCTTCTTGGAACAGGCGCGTTAATGGGAGGCCATGCGGCAGTTGTGGGCAAATACGCCAGGTACATTGGAAACCTTTTGGACAGGCAGGATTATGATTTCAAAGCGGTTGGCATGCCTTTAGTATGGGCCGTAGCTGCGCCGCAGTTACCCGGTGAATTGGGTGTTGCCGCCTTTCCTGCGGTGGAAAGGTATGCCAGGCAGCTATTCGAGGCATTGCGATTTGCCAGAGCACTGGGGCAGCCTCCGCAATTCTTCTCTCCTTTTAGCACGCCAGTTCTTGGGATTTCCAGCAAGGCACAAGGCGTTAAGCACGCTATTGGAATGTTCAAGCCGTTATATGAATTGGATGCACAAACGGCGAGTGAAGCTGCATCAGTAGTTGCCCTATTATGGCGTTATGGTGATATGCCCGGCACGGTTGCCAATTACCTTTCCATACTCGCCACAGCTGTAGAAAAACTTGGAACTGGCCATAAAGTCGTTAAAGCTCTGGTTGATAAAAACAACGCAGAGGCTATAGTGAACAAGCTTGGGCGCTATCCGCAATTTCCCTTTATCTTTGGCAGCACAGTAGGAACACCAATAAGTCCCTCTTTCTATTTAGTTGCCGGCGATACTTTTGCAGAGATGAAAAAGGCAGCCAAAGCCCAGGAAGAGCTGCTTCACCAGAATCATTTTGACGTGGAGCTGGCGTTGGTTGAAAGAAGCATGGATGACATAGTCCGGAAAATGAACCTTTCTCAGAGGAAGAAGATAGGGCTGTTGGATGCTTGCACTGGTGACGGCACTAAACTCGTTCAAGCGATGATGAGGCTGGCCAGAAGCATGTACGACAACAAAGTGGAAGGCACCGTCCTTTCTGGCGTTTGCCTTGTTGACTACAACGAATACCTGCTACTCGATGCGATAGCCGCCATAGAATCCCTGGGGATAGCTGTAAGAGGCACATCAACAAGCACAGAATTATTCCATTCCGTAATTTCAAAGGCGCTTATCTCTCCAGAACGGCCGAAAGAGAAAAAGGAAATTCCAGTCCTGGACCTGACTTTATGCGGGGGCAATATTGAAAGCATTGTGAAGGACGAAGGATTTCAGGATTTCAGGCGGCAGTTCCCTTTCTACCTGACTACCCTGCTTGGCACCACCATATGCAACTTTGACCCTGACGCCATTGCCAGAACGCTTCATGAAGTGACGTCAGAGTATTGCCTTGTTTCTGTTTACTTTGATGAAGGCAATGACGAAAAATTGAGGGGCATTTACGGCTCTGATGCGGTCAGGACCCTTAGCGCAAATAACCTCAGGATTGCAGGTGTTGACCCAGCGGATTTTGGCAAATTTGATTATAAAGTGGATGTCCAGAGATGGATGTATGAGGGCAAAAACTACACCGTTGACCCATTGGTCGCTGTCGTTACGTATTTTGAAGCCAGGGAGCGTGTGAAGGGCCGGCTTTTTGATTTGGAAAATGGCGAAAGGGCACCCGGGCTCCTGTCGATAAAGCCCACTGATTCTCAGTTCAGGACGATAGTGCAGAACAACGGATTTGATGTGGCCGGCATGTACATGCTTGAAGATGTGGGACTCTACCTGCTGAGAAAGCTTACGACGGCAGGTAGTTTATCAGTTCACGGTAGTAGAATATCGACTCATAGTCAGCGATAAAACCTGAAAAGTGCGAGAGGAACTTTTGCATGAATTCATAAAGCTCGTTCTTTCCTTTCACAATCACTTCAAATTCAAGGTCGGCTATCCCAAACGCCTTGGTTATGTAAATAACGTTGGGGTGGTATCGCAGGTAAGCGACTATCTCGGTCCTTTTTAGCGGCGTGATGTTTTTAAACATCAGGAATACTTTGCAATGCTCATAGCCAAGCAGTGCTATGTTTATCTTTGGCCTGAAACCTATAATGACCCTGTTCTTGACAAGCCGCTTAATCCGCATTGCGACCGCACCTGGCTTGAGCCCGGCGGATTCGGCAAGCTTTACTACCGGCGTTCTTGCGTCTTTTGCGAGTTGCTTTATAATCCTGAGGTCTTCCTCATCGACCTTTTGAGGAGGAAATGGCTCCCCAAGCACTGATTGCGAATTGTCGTCAGTGCCAAACAGGTAGTTATGCCTGAAATGATGTATCTTGAATGCCATGCTTACATAATGCTCCTGGAAATATTTCCCTAAATTGAAACGCAGGTCATCGTACGTTTTCTCAAACTCGGCAAGACTTTTCACGTATGCAACGAAGCTTATGTTCCACTTGCCGTGGCCAGCCGTGACCCATCCGATTGTTGGGTATTTCAGGCCATAATTCACTATCTCATTTTCCTGCAACTGCGATATGGCATTGCATCTCATGAAAATCCTGCAATAGAAGTAGCCGAGTTTTGTAACATCAATAGTTGCGTAATACCCTTCTATCACGCCATTCTTTTCCATATTTTTGATTCGGTAATTGACCACTTCCCTCGATAAGCCTGCCTTCTCTGCGATTTGCGCAACCGGCTGCCTTGCGTCCACGTCGAGCTGGTAAAGTATCTTCCTGTCTTTGATGTCAAGCTTTATTACACCCATAGTTTTACTAAAAATCATTTTAAATATAAAAACATTATGATTTAGTAAAAATATTAGCGACAAGTTTTATATTTTATAGGCGATTTCTCTCTCCAAGTGGTAAATGTTTTGGAAAAGCAGGTTTCTGTTGGCCTTTTTGGCCTTGGAAATGTTGGGACAGGCATTGTCAAGGCACTTGATGGGCATCACGACCTCATCAGGAAGCGTTCAGGCTTCAATGTAAGGCTAAAAACGATTTGCGTGAAAAATCTTAAGAAGGCAAGGGAGGTGAACACTGCAAAATACAGGGTTACGGCCAATAGCGGGCACATTCTTGACGATCCTGAAATCAGCGTTGTAATAGAAGCCATGGGCGGCATAGAGCCTGCAAGGGCTTTTATCATGGAAGCACTTGAAAAAGGAAAGCATGTTGTTACCGCAAACAAGGCGCTTATTTCCAAGCACGGGCAGGAGCTTTTTGAGCTTGCGGCGAGAAACGGCGTCAATCTGGCTTTCGAGGCGAGCGTGTGCGGCTCCATTCCCATAATCAAGAGCATAAGGGAATCATTCGTGGCAAATTCCATAAGCTCCATTTATGGCATAGTCAATGGCACCACAAACTTCATCCTGACGAGAATGGTCAATGATGGCAAAAGCTACGAAAGCGCTTTGGAGGAAGCCCAGCAGAGGGGTTTTGCAGAGGCGGACCCGAGCTTTGATGTTGGAGGCAAGGACGCTGCCCAAAAAATTGCGATTTTGTCAATGCTGGCCTTCAATACCCCCGTTGACCCTGACACGGTTTATACAGAAGGTATCCAGGATTTGGTATCGGAGGACATAAAGTTTGCCCAGGCCTGGGGCTATGTGATAAAGCTCATTGCCCTTGCAAGGAAAGCAGATGGGGAAGGCATTGACGTGCGGGTGCATCCCATGCTGGTTCCCAAGGCGCACCCTCTCGCAAATATCAATGGAGAACTGAATTCAGTTTACCTTATTGGTGACCTTGTTGATGGGCAGATGTTTTCAGGCAAGGGCGCCGGGCCTTTGCCAACAGCCAGTGCCATGATTTCTGATGTGATTGATGTGATGAAAAGCGCTGCCTTAATCCGAAACTTCAATAGCCTGCCGCTTGTTGACATAAATAATTTAGAATTCTCATATTATGTAAGGTTTCCAGTCATAGACCAGCCAGGCGTGCTGTGCAGGATAGCCAAGGTGCTTGCAACTGATGGGGTGAGCATTGCAGAGCTTGTGCAGCCAACAGGCAATGAGACAGTGCCGATTATAATCAGGACTCACAAGGCAAAGGAAAGGGCGATGAGGCATGCCTTTGACGAGATAAACCGGCTCCCGATTGTGAAGAAAGGCGCTGTAATGATACGAATTCAGGAGTAAATTATCACTTTACAGTTACTAAAATAGAAAGATTTATATATTTGGTATGTGCCAGTGCCCACTATGGCGATAGGAAACAATAAAGGGCCAACAGGGCATTACCTGTCTACTACTGAAATCTATGCAAGGCACGCGGCGTTAAGCAGCCTTTCTGCAAATCCTGATTTTTTTGGAACTGCTTTAAGAGCGCATTATGGTTCAAGCAGGGAAGAAATGTGGACCCAACCATTTGTTGTAGATGTGCGCGGCATTAACCCGGGAATATCAGGTCGGTGCTCCAGCATAAAGCTGCCGGACGCTTACAGTCTCCAAATTCCCCGAGGCATCGCAATACATGACCAGTATGATGGCAAAGTGTTTGCCTACCGGCTTTTCGCCGTCAAAGTAGAGGAGAGGACGCAACAGGAGACAAAGCGTGCGGGGCCGTTTGGTTTATTAAGCAGGACTGTGGCACGGGAAAGGCTTGTGACTTTGGCAAGGCCAGTCGGGCTTGCCGAGTTAATAACAGGGTGCACTGACAATGGCCCTGTTTACGTTGTTGCCGCAGAAATCAAGTCAAGCAATCCTGATGCTGACCCGTCAAATCGGGGGAATAGGCTGAATTACCATGTGTTTGCAAGCCAGAAGGGATTTGAACAGTTGAAATCGCAGGTATCCGGCAACCCTGCAATGATGTGGGAACTGGCAAGGGCGCAGTTCCCCGCGCTTGTCAGCGTGTTTGTGCCGCGAAAGCCCACGCTTGAATTCGTTGCTGCAGGATTTGAGAACCCGATGCCTTCGGCGTATCCTGATGTTTAGCTGCCTGCTATTTTTCTGAGTATCGCCTCTTTCCCTTTCCATTCCAGCGCCTCTTTCAGCACTTCAGTTATCGTCTCTACCGGGATTATCTGGACCTTTGCCGCCTTGGCCTTGTCAAGTATGATGTCCCTCAGGTTGCTTTTTGGGACAATGACTTTTTTTATGCCGATTTCAACTGCTGCTTCAACCTTTGCTGAAACCCCGCCTACGGGCAATACCTCGCCCCTTACTGACAGGCTGCCGGTCATGGCGTATTCCTGCTTTACAGGGACCTTTTTGAGGGCTGAGATTATGGCGGTAGCAACTGCTATTGATGCCGAGTCTCCCTCAACCCCCTCGTAAGTCTGCAGGAACTGGACATAGATGTCATGCTTCCTCTTAATGTCCTCGCCAAAGTATTTTTTGATTATGGCTGAGACGTTCTTTACCGCCTCCTTGGCTATTGCCCCGAGCTTGCCTGTTGCGATTATCTCCCTTGCCTCGCCTCCTGGAACAACTTCCGCCTCAATTGGGAGTATGATGCCTGAGTATGTGGCGCCGCCGCCAAGCACTGCAAGGCCGTTGACCCTGCCGACATGCCTGCCTTCAGTGACTATGACATCGTATTCTTTCCTCTGCTCTATTATCTTATCGGCGATTTGCTGCTCAAGCGGCCGTGCTATTTTTTTTGCGTCAGTGACATGCTGTTGCCCGACCAGTGCAGCACCGCGTTCAATAGCGATGTCGCCGGCAGCCCTCACTATGCCGCCCAAATCCCTAAGCAGGAGCGAGAGGTGGCCTTTCCTGTTGGCTCTTTTGCGTGCTTCTGTGATTATTTCCTCAACCGCTTCCTTGCTGAAGTGGGGTATCTTTTTGTCCTTGGCCACTTCCTGTGCAACGAACTGGGCAATCCTGGCACGGTTCTCGGGCGTGTCTTCCATGGTGTTGCGCATGTACACCTCGTAACCGTAGCCCCTTATCCTGCTCCTTAGCGCTGGATGCATCCTTGAAACGGTGTCAACATTTCCCGCCGCGACCAGGATGAAGTTGCACGGCACAGGCTCTGTCCTTAC
>DUGG01000068.1 GCA_013331515.1 Candidatus Woesearchaeota archaeon | reverse complement strand
GGGTACTGAAGATTAAACAGTATCTTTCAACACATATCTTTAAATACTTTTGCCGCACATCCTTGTCCAGTGTCCAGTGACTCAAGGTTCGTTTAAATAATGCGATTTCTGAAAGTGAATAGCACAACACTCCAGCCGATTCTTTAACAGCCGTCATTTAACACCCATTCCTTGAACAATACCATGCCTCCGCAAAGCTTATATAAAGCCGCAGCGGCTGCATCCTGGATGTTGCAACCAGTCCATCTTCAGCAGATTGTCTTGTTGTTATTCCTTGTCGCGGCAGCCATAAGCGATATCAGGAAGAGGGAGGTGCCAAACTGGGTGAGCTATGGGCTGATTCTGGCTGGCCTTGCTCTCGGGTTGCTTGGCTCTGCCGTGGTTCTTGACTGGAAGCCGCTTGCGTTCAGCGCCCTAGGCGCCGGGGCTGCATTTGCCATTGCTGCGCTGATGTTTTACGCTGGGCAGTGGGGTGGCGGTGACAGCAAGCTTCTTATCGGCATTGGCGCGATGCTGGGGTTGCCTTTTGCGCTTTCAAGCCCGTTCGTAAGCGCCGAAAGCCCCTTGGCAGCTTTTCTTGCCAACCTCGTGCTGGCAAGCTTCTTTTACGCTGCATCCATGGCAGCACTGCTGGCGGTGAAAAACAAGAGGCGGTTTGCGGCTGCGCTGAAGGAACAGTCAAGGCGCTACTCGCTCATCAGGAAGGCCGGGCTTGCCGCGGCGGCTGCCGGGCTGCTTTTGGTTTTGCTGATTAACGACCCGCTTCTTAAAATAGGGATTGCGGCCATACTCGCGCTTGGGATTTCCTGCATTTACCTTTCAATGGCAGCCAAGGCAGTTGAGTCAGCCTGCATGCTGAAGCAGGTAAGCCCGCTCAAGCTGACATTACGCGACTGGATTGCAAAAGAGGTCATCATCGGTGGAAAGCGCATATGCGGCCCGAAAGACCTTGGCATTGAGAAGAAGCAAATCCGGCAGCTTGTGTCGCTTTACAGGAGGAAGAGGATACGTTCAGTCCTCATCAAGGAAGGCATACCGTTTGCACCAAGCTTCCTCATCGCTTACCTGGTGACAGTGTTTTTTGGCAATGTTTTCCTCACGGCCTTCTCCTGAGCTGCCTGGTGAGGTATGAATCCTTTTTCAGGGCAGCTTCCGGCTTGGCAGCGCCTATGGTAACCGGTTCCTTCTTTTCCGGCACCACGCCAACGTCTTTTGCCTGCTCCTTGAGCTGCCNNCTGCCACTGGAAGTTCAGGCCGTCACCCTCAACCCTTGGGATGACGTTAAACGCCAGGTGGGGCACCTGCTGGTCTGCGCCTGTGCCATTTTCAACGATTATGTTCGTGCCAGCCGCCCCAAGCACGTTGAGCAGCGCTGTTGACACCTTGTTTGCGAGCGTTGCAAGCTTCCTGATGAGCGTATCCGGGGCCTGCTCCATTATGATGAAATGTTCCGTTGGGAGCACGAGCATGTGCCCCGGCATTGCAGGCGAGCGGTGAATCATGATGGCCACGCCGTCTTCCTCGTACACGACCCCTTTTTTCCCGGCCAGCAGTTCGCAGTATGAGCAGCCCATCACTTGCCCTCTTTGGCCAGCAGGCTTGCGATGGCGTCAAGGTCGATGGCATCGCTTTTTTTCCCGCTGGTTTTTCCCTGCTTTGGGTCATCCTGCTTCACTTCAGGGGCAGTTTCGCCTTTCTGCCCGGAATCCTGCTTGGCAGGGGTTGCATCAACCGGGGCTTCACCCTTCCTTCCGCCCAGTGCTGTTGCAAGTGCCGCGGCTATCTGCTCCGCCTGCTTTTCAGGAAGGGCCCTTGAGGGGATGTAAAGCCCGACCCCGTCGCTGGGCGTTCTGGGGATTACATGCAGCATGAAGTGCGGAGCCCTCTGCCCGGCGGCAACGCCATTTGCCGCAAAGATGGTTGAGCCCTTTGCCTGGAGCGCCTTGAGCCCGGCCTGCGAGAGCGCCTTTGCTATTATGAAGACGTGGCCAAGGACATCCTCAGGGACATTGAACATAACTGTGTAGTGCTGCTTTGGCATTAGCAGCACATGCCCCGGCCCTGCCGGGTTGATGTCCAGTATTGCCAGGCAAACGTCGTCCTCGTATACCTTCCTTGCCGGGACCTTGCCTGAGGCAATGTGGCAGAACACGCAGTTCTTCCTCTGTAGCTCCTCAATCTCAGAAGGGCTCAGGTTGCTTGTCTCCTCGCTGCTTTCGTCGTTGTCACTCATTTTTTCCCTTTTGCCAGGATTTCCCTTAATTCTTTAATTTGCGCCTCTGTTATCCTTGAGATGATGTCCTTTGTCTTGATGAAGAAAACCTTGCAGTATCTGCTTATTTGTTCAATCTCTCCGTCATCAATCGGCCGGTCAGCGTAGTATTGGAGGTCTATTCTTGCCTTCATTGCCCCGCTTATCATATCGTTGTCTTCCTTGACGTAAAACATGCGAAGGTGTTGCCTCATGAACTCAAGCGAGCATGGGTGGATTTCGCATTTAATCCCAATCCGCATCATCAGTGAGTAGAGGGAATAATAAAAGATGTAATACGACGTGACTGCCGTCCATATCCTGCTGTTGCTGACCCCAGGTAATGTTTCTATTGACTCCTCTGCCATTTTAATGTATGAGCGGGAAACATTGATATTCGGCTCTATCAGTTCCAGCCCGGCTTTCTGCCTTATGCACCAGCTAATTAAAACCATAGTAATGGCTCCAAAGCATGTTCACAAACCCTTCCGTCCCAAAAACAACAACATGGTTTGCGACTATCTCATTAACAAGGCCGTTTTTATCTTTTAGCCGGGTTTTCCAATCCCCTTGTTCAAAGTATTTAATGCTTATGTCAATGTCAAAAAGCTTCCCTTTTGCGTCATAATCCTCTTTTTCCTTGTTTCCAATGATGAAAACGTCAACGTCAGACCAGCTCTTTTGCGCATTCCTTGCATGGCTTCCGAATACCCCGACAATCCGGTCATCCTTTCGGAAGATATGGGCCAAATTCCTTCGGGTTGTCAGGAAGTCTATTTTCCTGGCAATTTCCAGCATTACAACGACGTCTTTTATTTCCGAATATTCCGTGTTGAGTCCATAGTGTTTTATCCTGCCTTGGCGCCTTGATTTCAGAATGCCTTTGCTTTCAAGTCCCGCCAGGGCAAGCGCTATTGCCTTTTGGCTTAATCGAACCTTTCCTACCAGCATCCGCCCGTAAATCTCGCCGGCATAATTGTTCAAGAACACCTTCAATATTTCGAAATCTTTTATGAGTATCATTTTACTCAAACGTGTAAATAAATACATATATAAACATTGTGTTTGACAAACTCTATAGAAAAGTTGGCGGTTCTCTTTTTGGTGCAACGGCCAAAAATCCGTAAGCTTTAAATACCTCCTCAATACAAGTATGGATAAGTTGGTATTGTTGGTGGGGTGTTGAGATTGACAAAGCTTAAGGTTTCTATGACCATTGATGATGAGGTTTTTGCATCATTCAAGAATTTTTGCAGGCAGAATGGCATGAAGGTCAGCACAAAAGTCGAGCAGATGATGCGGGAGGGCGTGAAGAACGCCACTTTGCAGCAGTTCATCAAGACATAATCATTTCATCAAGCGTGAGTTGGGATAGCGTGAGTCATTGAGGGGGCAACCCCTTGCAAAAAAGGGCCAAGCCGCCAGCATCCCGCCTTTGGCGGAATCGTGGTTGGGTACAGCCGGCAGTTGCCGGCTTGTGGGCGTGTCGCGTATGGGAGATAACACAGCAATAAGTAGTTTTAGCAGCAGCAGCGCTGCACAATCCTTTTCTTTGCCGCACGCTGCGGCGTTTCCATCAGGCGACACGCCCTTGTTTCCTTCTCACGCAGGGAATGAGGGCATTCCATTTATGGGAGCATTTGCCCGGCCAGGACATCGGCCCGTTGGCGTAGCTGTGTTACCGCGGCCCTCTGCTATGGAGGAGGGTAAGGCAGCCGCGCCCGCGCCGTCTAATGGTATTAGCGTAATAAAAGGGGTGTTTTTAGAATTATCCGCATGATTAGTGGCAAAACGCGCATGCCGTATCCCAAGTTCGTGTTAGCTGCAGCAATGTTCATCTCAACTGCCCGGTCATGCTTCGCTTTTGCCTTCGGTTTCTCCCCGATCAGAGAAGGTGGTTTTCAATGAATCATTTTAATCCAAGCTTTGACAGCAATTCAGGGGTTGTGAGCACTTCAACCCTTGGCTGCTTCTTGAGCAGCTTGTCTTCAGACCAGATTAGGCAGTTGAGCTTAAGCGCCAGTGCAAAAGACTCTGCATCGTCTTTGTCTGGAGAGATTAGTTTGGCTTCGCTCAACCGCTCCCTGATTTCAGGTAGTGACAGTATGGTGAGCTGCTCTTTTACACAAGCAAACGTGAGTTTTAGCTCTTTCTCAGGCAGCCCGCTTTGCTCTGAAATCCTCTTCCAGTACTTGCCAATTTCAAACAGCGCAAGTTCCGGCGAATGTGGAGTGATATGCCCTGAAAAGAACAGTTCCTGCTTGCTTCCCTTGGCTATCAGCAGGGATATCAGGATGTTTGCATCAACAACTACCGGCTGCGGAGAAGGCAATTACTCCACCAGTCCAAGTTTCTTTAACTTTTCAAACCTGCCTTTCTTCACCTGCCTTCCAAGCTCGACTGCGAACTTGTCAGCTTCCTCCTCTGTCAGCCTGGAGTTCCCAAGCATCTTGTCAAGCTTCCTTAGCAAGGACTCCCTCTTGACTTTCTCCGAAAGGAAATTCCTTACCGCTTCCGACCAGTTGACCTCAGGCAGCTTGTCCAGTTCCTGCTTTAACTCCTCCGGCACCGATACTGTAACATTTGGCATAAAATCACCTCCACTAAATG
>DUGG01000016.1 GCA_013331515.1 Candidatus Woesearchaeota archaeon | reverse complement strand
AAGGGCATATTATAGCAGATTGCAAAAATAACAAAACTTTTCGCTTGCAATTTGCTATTACACGCTCAACTTTTTGTGCCCTTTGCTATAGCTGCGGGACTCGGTAGGCAATAATTGCCACTCTTCTTCCTTGGTGTTCCTCTTTTACTCTTTCAAGAAAACCTTTTATTCTTTTTTCAACATCCTTGCAGCTTTCCCCTTTCGGGAACCTTTTTGTTATAAACCGCCGCAATGAGGAATCCACTTCGCCTGATTGCTCAAATGGGTTTCATACCCCACAGCCCTGCTGCGGTTGGGATTTTTTATTTTTTCCCGCTAAGGTCTCCGTAGTTGCATTCCCTCAGCCTTTTGTCCGCTATTGGCGTTTTTGTAAGCGCTATCATCGTAGTTTGAACTGCCCTTTTCAGGTCTGAGCAGAAAACAGCATCAAACTTTGTTTTTATCAATCCCTTGAGTTGCAGCGCCTGTTTTTGGCAGAGTTCTGACAGTCCTGGGTTTTCCCAGCTTGTTGCAACGCATTTCTTATTGCCAGGTGTTGACCCATGAACAAAATAAGTTATTCTGGTTTTCATCTTTATATCATGTGCCAACTTTACCTGTTTCAGTTATAAAACCTGTTGTTTTGTGGTCGCCCAAAGCGCTTCAGGAAAAATAGAATGCGGGGGAAGGGATTCGAACCCATGAAGGCACTAAGCCAGCAGATTTTGAGTCTGCCCCGGTTGGCCACTGCGGCACCCCCGCATAATCAAGGGTGTTTTCGCGACGATATTTAAATTTAACCTCATCAAAGCAATGGCAGGTTAAGGTGGATTTCAAAGGTTTTGGTGTATGAATCCTACCGCTCTAGAAGACGCCTCCCGTGCCAGCCAGCCATAACGGCCGTCTGAGCTGTCATGCCCTATGCCGACAACTGTTACTTCCTTGTCTTTTTGTGTCACAAAGTATAGTGCCGATGTCCGATGCAAAGAATACTCACAGGTGCCAACACTCCTTCTAAAACCTTTTGCCACATGGGCGTAAGTATCAAACCACTTCCCACGTTTTCGCGCGTTTGCCATGTTTATTTGGCCATCCAAACCGGCTGCTCTGAGATAGGTGAAGAGAAGCTCTTGTTCATTTTGCAGTGTGAATATTTTCTCCAACTTCGTTCCATCAGCAACAGCCTCAAAAGGCTGCTCAAGGCGTTCGTCACACACACCAAGTGTTATACTGGTTAAGGTTCCTTTTTCTGTGATGCTATTATAGCCGGGGGGTTCACCAAGATTTTTTACCACCCGGTCATATTCCCGGCGCGATACACGCTCTGTTATTCTTCTGTGCATTTCAAGGGCCTTTGGAAGTTCGTCAAATCCTATTGTCGTTTGTTTGAGTTCATCCGAGTAGTTGCAACGAACATGGATCGACGCCCAGTTGATGGCTGGCGCGCCTTCATGGTATCCTTCCATGAATCTCGTGGTAGGGATTTGTGTTCCTGCGGAGATTTCAATCACCATCCCGGATGGAAGCTCCAGCGCTACAGTTGGGTAAACCACGCATGCTGAATTTCTGCCCTTAAATGCGTGGAGTAGCGTTGCCTCCAGGCCTGCAGATTCCACCATTTTAGGCCTGGTGCCTCTGTCAATGCCTGAAATCGCTGCAGAAACAACAACATCTGCGAATTCTTCCCCTTTGAAATCCCGTTTAAGGAAATCAGCAAACTCCTTGGTGCCCCTTATGCCTGATAGTGGAGAAACATCCGATAAGATGGCATAGTGCACCGAAGGCGTAACCAGAACCGGAGGAGCCATAGTTGCTACAGCCATTGTTTTAACTGAAAATTATCTCTATATATTTCTTGTGCTAGCAAAAGCAATCTCACAGCGCCTTGAGCTTTTTCTCTATGTCCTGGAGGTCCTTTTCAAACCTGTCTATGTGATGTTCCTCGGGCATTCTGTGTGTTTGTCTGGGTCGGCTTCTGGGCGGTGCCGCTGGCTGCTTTCTTGGCTTCGGCTCGTCGTGCGGGAGCATTGCTTTGTTCATTGCCGGCAGCATGGTCCTGGCTTCCGCCACCAGGATGCTTATCTCGGAGAGCTTGGCCCTTAGCGCCTCTGTCATTTTTTGCTTTGCCGCCCTTGCGCTCCGGAGATTGTTCTGGCCTTTAAGGACATGCACCATTGATTTTGAGGCTTCAAGGAGGTCCCTTCTCACGCTTACCGGGTCATCCAGCCCAACGTATACTGCGTCGTTTTCGCTCTTCTTGGCTTTCATTTTAACGCTCTGAGATTGCCTGCCCGACTTCGGAGAGCTTCTGCTCTACAGTTGATAACTCCCTTTGCCAGCTCTCAAGCTCGGCATCTTCCTGGCTTTTCAGGTCCTTTATCTTTTTCAGCACCTGCTTGGCCTCTTCAAGCTTAGCCTTTAACTGCTTGACAGTGTCGTACATTTCCCTGTACCTTTCTATCTTGACAAAAACTGATGAGTTCATCACGCGTTCACCTTTTTTTTTGTTCATTGCTCGAATAGTGTCCGGTCTATGTGCATCAGCCGCCGTTGTATGTCCTCAGCCACAACGCTGAGGTGCTCGTAATGCGCGTTTTCCTCTTTTTTTATCTCGGTGAGGCGGTGGTGCTTTCGCTGCGTTTTTGCCACTTCATCCAGCCCTTCCACGACAGTCTTGAAGTCATTTGCCCTGAGGAAGAACGCATTGTTGCGGTTTATCAGCCCGGTGCCTCGCCCGCTGCTGAACGGCATCAGCTCCGGCAGCTTTTCCGGGGCTTCCCATTCACGGCTGCTTTTCTCAGCTTCT
>DUGG01000087.1 GCA_013331515.1 Candidatus Woesearchaeota archaeon | reverse complement strand
TCCTTGAACCCTGATTCTGTGTCAATTGTGAATATGACCCCTGACCCGGCTTTGTCTGACCTGACCATTTTCTGCACACCTATTGACAGCGCCACTTTGAAATGGTCAAATCCTCTCTCATGCCTGTAGACTATGGCCCGGTTAGTGAAGAGGGATGCAGCGCATTTCTTGCAGGCTTCGAGGAGCGAGTGCTCTCCTTTTATGTTAAGGTAACTTTCTTGCTGCCCTGCAAATGAGGCGCCTGGAAGATCCTCAGCTGTTGCCGAGCTTCTTACTGCGACATCCGTGTGCTCGCCGTATTCCTTGCACAGCGTCTTGTAAGCCTCAAGGATTTCCTGTTTGAGTTGCTGGGGGAATTCAGCCCCAAGGATGAGCTCCCTTATTCTATGGCCCGCTTCTGCAACCTTCTCAACATTTTTTGGATTCAGCCCGGCAAGCGTTTTGCTCACCTGTTTTTCGATGCCGGCTTCCTTCATGAATTGCCGGTATGCTGTTGCGGTTACAGCAAACCCGTTTGGGATGTTTATGCCTTTTCTTGTCAGCTCCCGGTACATTTCCCCAAGCGAGGAGTTTTTTCCCCCGACAAGCGGGGTGTCTTCTATTGCTATCTCGTTGAACCACAGAATAAGAGCGTTCTTTTTGTCGGTAGCTTCTGCCAAGATAATTTCTCCTCTTTTTTCTCCTTGCCTCCCTTTTTGTCTTATTTAAACTTTGCTTTTTCTTGATACCGTCGCTAACCTAACAGCTCACTTTTTTCCCCCTACATCCCGTCCAGGATGCCGTGCGCATCCAGCGCTTTTTCCTGCTTTAGCAGCTTTTTCATTCCTGCGTCGGCTGTTGCCCTTATTTTCGCCCTTGTGATGTCTGCTTCGTTGTTGCTGACCCTTGCAAACCTGTCCGCCATTATGAGGCCGTATGGGTATCCGGGGAATGCAAGGTCGTTTGACTGCGCTTTAAGCTCGGGAAGCAGCTTTTTTAGGTGTTCATGTGTTGGTGCCTCTATCCTGAACAGGTGTTGTGATGACCTGTTCAGCCTTGCTATCGCTACCGCTTCTCGGTGCCTTCTTTCTGCAACTAGAATGTAGCCAGCTTCACCCCCGCTTACGCTGTCGGCAGCGCCTATCAGGGAATCGCCGTTGCTTGCCAGGATGGAGCAGGTTTTCGCAACGCTTCCATGGACAACGCCATTCCCGGCGGCAGCCAGGGCAAGGTTTGTGACGCATTCCTTTTCTTTGCCTGTGAGCGCCTCAAGCGTTCCGTCAAGGAGCAGGAAGCCGCCTTTCAGGTGCTTCAGTGCTTGTAGCGCAGCGGCAATTTCCATTGTTTTTCTTGTTGCTTCAGCCGCCTTTGTGAGCGGGGTTTGCGAGGTAATCTCTCCAGCTCCGAATCGCAGTGTGCTGCTGGCTTCCTTTCCAGGCTCCGGGAGAATCCGGGCAGTATAGCTTTCCCTGCCATCGGCAATTTCAGCCGTTGCCAGCACGAATCCTTCCTGCTTTTCAACCTTCACGAGGCGCTTGCCGCGCGTTATTGCGACTGCGGTCCTTACGCGGTGCAGCTCGGCAGCTGGCGCCTTTACTATGCAGGCGTTCCCTCCGTCAACAAACGCAGCGTTGGCATTTCCAGTTGAATCCCCTATTGGCTTCCAGCCTTCTTTTTCCAGGGGGTAAAGCGAGTATTCTTTGCCGTTGAGCAGGGCGTAAGGTGCTTTGTCTTCTGTCATGGGGCAGCGTTTTCCCGTTGCTGTTTTTATTCTTTGCTGTGAAGGTATTAATACTGACTCAGTTATTCCTAGCTTATGGAAAGGCAAAAGCTTCTGTATCATGCTGTTTTGGGCTTTACTGCTTTGGCTCTTTCCCTTTCGATTTTTTTGGGAGTGGTTGTTTTTCTCATTTCGAATGACGGCTACATCCTTTCATTGGCTTCATCAACCTCCACTCCCGAATCTTACAGGGGTTCTGGGGAATTGGATTCTGCAACAGCCGCAGAGGTCAGCAAGGCTGTCTTGGAGTATGTGAAGGGCGATTCTCCCACTCTTCAGCGAGCTTCCTTTTTCAGGAAGGAGGAAATCTCACACCTTGCTGAAGTCAGGCGGCTCATTTCCAGGGTATCTTTGGCTTTTGACCTTGCCATTTCAGCTTTTGTTGCAGCTTTTTTCGCACTTTTCATGCTGTCGGGTGATTTGGGAATGTTTCGGAAGTATGCAAAGATTTTCCTTCTGCTGTCAGGCTGGATTATTCTGGCCGTTGCCGGCCTTGCTGCTCTTTCGTGGCTTAATTTTGATGCTTCTTTCACTGCCTTTCACATGGTTCTTTTTACTGACAGTCTTTGGGAGTTTCCGTCTCATTACGTCCTTGTTAGCCTTTTTACAGAGGCCTTTTTTGTCAAGCTGGCCTTTAACATTGTCCTTGGATCGGTTTTGGGAGGTGCTGTTTCGTTCGCTCTTGGTGTTAACCTACCTGGTGGCCGTAAATGAGTGGGGCTGTAAGGTCTTCTGGATATGAAATCTAAGCAAACGTTACACCCGATTCGTATAAAACGGATGGGTGATGTGAAGATGAAATAATGCCAGCTATAAAATTGTTATGGCTGGCAAATATTGGCAAGCGAGTTTTTCTATGACTTCTTTTTGTCGCTTCCTAAACGGTGCAAAAGCTTTAAATACTTACATTTGTATACAATCGTAAATGTTGGTTTCGAACACGTCAACATTGGTACTGCTGGCAAAGGCCACTTGCTTGGAAATCTTCCTGAAATCGGCACAGGTAGTAGCAGTCCCTGTGCAAGTCAGGGAGGAAGCTTTATTTGAAAAGGAAGCTTACTACGCTCGATTAATCCGCAAGATGTTTGATGAGAAAAAAATTCTTGTTAATGCGGCCAAGGCAGAGTCGATTAAAAAAGCAATGTCAAATTTTCGGCTGGATATTGGCGAGGCTGCCGCCTATGCGCTGTTTGACAATTCAAAGCATCAGGCCATCTTAACTGATGATAGTGAGCTGATAAAGCTGTGCCGCCTTGAAAAAATCACGTTTATCTGTGCAATGGCAGTAGTTGTGAACCTGTTTGAAAGCCAAAAACTCTCGAAACTTGAAGCTTTAGAAAAACTCAGGAAATTGAGGGAAGAGGGCAGATATTCGGAGAAAATTTATGAGCATTTCAAATCAGAGGTGAAATAAAATGGACACTGTATCATCAAGGTTAAACACGGTGACTTTAGACCTTTTTGGCGATGTTTTAAATGAAAGAAGGTCTGAGGTGGTAAGGGAGCTTGTTGAAAAAGGGCAAAAAGTCAAAGCGGTTGAGCTTTACAAGGAAAAGCGCGTTAGCTTAGGATTGGGTGCTAAAATGGAATGTGTGCCGCTTGGCGAATTCCTTGATTTGCTAAAATTGCATGGTGTTGATTTGAACATTACGCAAGAAGATGTCGAGGACGCGCTTAAAGTTGCGAGGAAAATTCTTTAAAAAAATTCAAGCGCCTTTTTAGCATTTTCCTGGGCTTTCTTTATCTTCTCGTCAGGTGTTGCCGAAGTCGGCGCATTCTTAAGCAGCTGCATTATCATTCTGTTTTCCTCGTTGTCGCTCATGTGCCGGTAAATGGTGTTCTCAGCCAGGTCGCACATCCTTTTTCCCGGGAAGTCCCTGCAGTTTTCAGGCCTGCAGTCATATATAGTGCACAGCCCTGCCTTGCCTTCACACTTGAAGAAAATGCACCAGCCGTTTTCGCGCTTCAGCAGCAGCCTTCCATCTTTATCGGCAATGGCAAATTCCTCTTTTTTTCTTCCTGTTTTTTCTATCCGCTTGATGTCGCTGTCGCTTAATCTTACCACGAGAGTGCAGCACAGACCGCAGAACGTGCAGTTTTTTGGCATCATCCTAGATTCCCCTTATTGGCTTTGCCGGCACGCCAGCCGCCTGCGTATTCGGAGGTATGTCTTGAATCACGACGGAGCGCAGGTTTACCTGGCAGTTGTCGCCTATTGTGCAACCCATGACAACGGACTCAGAGCCTATCTTGACATTCTTCCCGATAACTATCGGCTTTGGACTGCCCTGTAAATCATATGGCCGGAAAATAACGCCATCGCCGACGAGGCTTCCATCCCCAATGCTGACCAACCCGGGGAAAGCGGCATCTATGAACACCCTTGGGGCAATTGTGACGTTCCTGCCAATCTTTATGCCAAGCATCTTGTAGAGCTTGTTTTTCAGTTCAAGTGCAGGCAGATTTTCAAGGAAAGGAATGTTTTTCAGCAAAGGAAGGTGGGAAGGTACAGGGTCATAAGGCAGCATCTTGCAAATGCGGAACACGTTCCTCGCAACAAAACGCTGGAACAGGCCCCCGCCCTCAACTTCCCGCTCGGCATACCTCCTGTATTCTGGGTCTGACGTATCAACCCTGCTGCCAGGGGCCGCATTTTTTAGCACGACCGAATGGTCTGCTATGTGCGCACCGGCGCCAATTGTCACAGGGCCGATTATGCAGTTCTTGCCAATGACTGCTCCATCCTCAATAATCAGGAATGAGACTCCAAAGCGCCCTACGCTGAAGTCATGATTCCATAATTTGGTGTCGTCGCCTATGGACACGTTATTCCCTATGCTGGTGAGCTGGGGGTAAAAGTAGTCTATCTGGACATTGTGTCCTATTCTCACCCCAGTGCCCACTCTGGCGCCCAAGAGTATCCATAAGTGCAGCTTTGTAGCAGGAGGCGCCTTCTTGGAAGCCTCTATTAGTGCAGCTTTGTAGCAGGTGCTGAAAAGGCCGCCAACCTTGTACCAGCTTCTTGACGGGTAGCCTGTACCGTGAAAATATGTCATTCTCTGGCTTTCGGAGAGCTTTTTCAGGTCCTTTTCCTCCCTCCCGGGCCGGTGAGAGGCAGAAGCGTAAACATTCCCGGATTTTCCAAAACGCCCCAAAATGTTGCTTAATATGGACTGCTTCTTCCTGTAAAGCTCCTGAAGCGCAGAATCATCCGGCATGTGGCAGGAAAGGTGCTGCTGCCAATAAAAAACTTTGCTGCCTGCACGCATCAGCACGCGGGCCTGTTTTTGCAATAAAGTTTAAATAAATGCAGCAAGGAATTATGCTAAAAAACAGGCAATCATGTTGGCAACTTTTTACGACATAAGCATTGAGAGGGCCTTCACGTTACTTGCCGCATCAAAGACAGGCCTTTCTGATGCCGAGGCGGCTTCCCGCATTTCAAGATACGGCTACAACGAGCTGCCGAAGGTTGGTGGGCCTGGTATTTTTTCCCTTTTTGTCTCCCAGTTCAGGAATTTCCTGATTATCCTGCTGTTGTTTGCCGTTGGCTTGTCGGTTTTCCTTGGTGAATTTATTGAGGCGGGTGCAATGTTGTCCATAGTGCTGCTCTCGGCACTTCTGGGCTTTGTGCAGGAATTCAGGGCCGAGCGTGCTATGGAAGCGCTTGAGCGGATTTCAGCTCCAACCGCCAGGGTTGTTCGTTCGGGCAGGGAGTTGAAGATTGCTGCGAGGGAGCTTGTTCCAGGTGACGTGCTGGTTCTTGAAGCTGGTGACATTGTGCCTTCTGATTCAAGGATGTTCGAGTCGTTTAGCATGCAGATTGACGAGGCCGCCCTTACCGGTGAGTCGTTGCCCTCGCTTAAGGTCACTGTGCCTTTTAAGCGGGGAACCACCCTTGCCGACCAGGAGAACATGGCTTTTATGGGCACTGTGGTGACTTATGGCAAAGGCAGGGCGGTGGTTACGGCTACAGGCCGCAGGACAGAGTTTGGCAGGATTGCATCTTCCCTGGCTTTGGATGTTGAGTCAAAGACGCCTTTGCAGGTGAGCTTTGAGCGGCTTGCCAGGCAGATTGGGCTTGCCGTTATCGTGCTTGTTTTCTTTGTCTTCGTTGGCGGGATGCTTGGGGGGGAGTCCTCTTTGGCTAGGATGCTTGTTTTTGCGCTTAGCCTGGCTGTTGCTGCCGTCCCGAGCGCTTTGCCGGCGATTGTAACAATAAGCTTGGCTATGGGTGCCAAGTCCCTGGCAGCAAGGAACATGATTATCAAGAAGCTGCCGGCTGCCGAGAGCTTGGGCTCAGTCAGCATAATCTGCACAGACAAGACTGGAACAATCACCAGGAACCAGATGACCGTCACGAGGATTCTTTCTGAAGGCAGGGTGTTTGGGGTTTCAGGCACAGGTTATGAGCCAGTTGGTAAGTTCCTTCTTGACGGCAAGGAGGTTGGCACAGGGCATTTTGAGCTGCTTCTCAGGGCTGGCTGCCTTTGCAATAATGCTTCATTGTCCAATTCAGGAAACAGGTGGGAGGTGATTGGCGACCCTACAGAGGGCGCTCTTGTTGTTCTGGGGGAGAAGGGGGGTGTTGCGTCTGGGCAATTAAGGGAGCGGTTTGAGCTTGTTCAGGAGCTTCCGTTTGACCCTGAGCGCAAGATGATGTCGGTAATTTATCGGAGGAGGGGCTCGAGGGACGCTGCCGCCTATGTGAAGGGCGCGCCTGACGTGCTTTTAAGGAACTGCGACCGGATTTTCAGCGGCGGCAGGGTTGTCAGGATGTCAGAGAGTGACAGGAAGAGCATCATGGACGCCAATGATGCATTTGCAAGGGACGCCCTTCGCGTGCTTGCCATTGCCTACAGGGAGCTGCCTCCGTTGAGGCAATATGACATTTCCTCGGTTGAAGACTGCCTTGTTTTCATTGGCCTAGTTGGCATGATTGACCCTCCGAGGCCTGAGGTTGCTGCCGCGGTTGAGCAGTGCCGTTCCGCCGGGATTAAGGTAATGATTATCACCGGGGATCACGCCGTTACCGCCGCTTCAGTCGCTAAGAGCATAGGCTTATTCAGCGAGGGGGATGTTGTCCTTACAGGTGATGAGGTTGAGCGCCTTTCCGAGGCTGAGCTGGCAAAGGTTATTGGCCAGGTCAGGATTATCGCCCGTGCGCTACCAATCCAGAAGTCAAAGGTTGTTGACGCCCTTAAGCATAATGGTCACATCGTAGCCATGACCGGGGATGGCGTTAACGATGCCCCTGCCCTGAAGAAGGCCGACGTTGGTATAGCGATGGGCATCACGGGGACAGACATTGCGAAGGAGGTGTCAAAGTGCGTTCTTGCCGATGACAATTTTGCTTCCATTGTTAACGCAGTGCTTGAGGGCAGGAACATTTATGACAAGCTGATAAAGTCGACTCGCTATCTCCTCTCATGCAACATGGGCGAGATTATCGCGGTTTTCCTTGCGGTGATGCTGCGTTTTCCGCTTCCTCTGGCGCCCTTGCAGCTGCTGCTTATGAACCTCGTGACTGATGGCGTGCCAGCCATGGGGCTTGGGGTGGAACCGGCCGAGAGCAATGTGATGAGGCGTTCTCCGAGGAGCCGGGGCGAGAAGCCGATAACAGGCAGGAGCCTGCTCATGATTTCCCTATTTGGCATTGTCATGGGAGCCGGCACGCTTTTTACCTTCAGCCTTTATTCAGCCACAAACCTGGCGCTTGCCCAGACTGTGGCATTCACCACTATTGTGATGTTTGAGATGTTCGCCGTGCTTGGGAGCCGCTCTCTTGCGCCTTTTAGCAAGCTTAACCCATTTTCAAACAAGTGGCTGCTGGGCGGCGTAGTGCTTTCCGTGGCTATTCAGGTTGCTGTCATCTATTGGCATCCGCTTCAGAGCGTGTTTGGCACCGTGCCCTTAGGCTTGCCCGAATGGTTCAGGATACTTTCCGTTTCAGTGCTTGGCTTTGTCCTGATGGAAATGGGGAAATTCCTGGTCCAGCAGCCAACTATAGCAAAGGGCACAAAAAGT
>DUGG01000029.1 GCA_013331515.1 Candidatus Woesearchaeota archaeon | reverse complement strand
TTCGGCGGCACGACGCAGCCTGCCTTCGGGTTCGGCATCTTGCCTTTTGGGCCAAGCACCCTGCCGAAGGTGGTTGCTATCTGGGGCATTATGTTTGCTTGTCCTATGAAAAAATCGTACTGCCGCGCGAGCTTCCTGGCTACCTTGCGATTCTTGCCGTAGCTAGGAAAGTCCTCCTGCATCACGGCGCCGTCGCATGCCGCCTTTGCTTCCTGATGGAAATCGGCCCCTATCAGGGCGCAAACCTTTGCCTTCCTGCCGAGGCCTCCCGGCAGGTCTATGAAAAAGTCAACCTGGTGCTCGGGCTTCTTCATGTCAAGCCCTGTCAAGGGTATGACAAGGTCAACGCCCTGCACAAAATTCTTCTTTGCAGACTTTTTTGCTGTAGCAATGGCTGCTACCAGGTCATCCTTCGTTATTGCCATGTGCGTAATCTCCGGCCCTCCTGCCTAAGCAGTGAAAAAGAGTGAAATTCACTCGGGCAATAACCAAGAATGAGGATGCTATTTATAAATATATCGGCTTCTACGGCCGCTACCATGAAAAAATATTACGAGCCGGCAGAAGACAGCCACCTGCTTGCGGAAGCGGTTGGAAAATACGCTTTCGGCAAAGTCCTTGACATGGGCACCGGAAGCGGGATACAGGCGATAGCGNNGTGAATAACAGCGCTTTAAAGCATGCCGCAGCTGCCGCGGAAAAAGAAAGAGTGGCCAATAAAATCGCGTTTGTTAAAAGCGACCTTTTTGCAAGCATTAAAGGGAAATTTGACACGATAATCTTCAATCCGCCCTACTTGCCTCAGGATAAGGGCATCGTTGACGTGGCAATATATGGGGGGAGGCACGGCTATGAGGTGTTGGAAAAATTTCTTGACGGTTGCAGCCGGCACTTGAACGGCAGCGGGATTATCCTTGTCGCATTCAGCAGCATTACAAACAGGCAAAAGGTTGACGAAGCCGTAGAACAGAACTGCCTTGAATCCGAGACGCTGCAGGAAAAACGCCATTTCTTCGAGACGATTTACATTTACTTAATAAGAAAATCTCCATTGCTGCTGGAGCTGGAGCGGAAAGGGATAAAAAATGCCAGTCTGTTTGAAAAAGGCAACAGGGGGGTGATATATCTGGGCAGGTATAACGGCAAAACAATTGCTGTGAAAGCCAAGCTGCGCGAAAGCAAGGCCGTAGCCACTGTTGAAAACGAAGCCAGTTGGATAGGAAGATTGAATGGCGCGGGCATAGGCCCAAAGCTGCTGTTTGCTGAAAAAGAATGGCTTGCATATGAGTTCGTTGCCGGGAAATTCATACTTGACTACCTTGGCAGCTGCAATGCAACCGATGCTGTTGACGTGATAAAGCAAATGCTCAGACAGGCAAGGAAACTGGACGAGCTTGGCGTCAACAAGGAAGAGATGCTGCGGCCGCAAAGGCACGCGATTGTGAATGGGAGCGGAAAAATCGTGATGATAGACTTTGAGCGGTGCCACATGGTGACAAGGCCAAAAAACGTCACGCAGCTCTGCCAGTTCATTGCACGGGGATACGTTAACTCGCTTCTCCGGCAAAAAGGGATAGCCATTGACCGGGAGAAGTTACTGGCGGCAGCGAAGGATTACAAGCGCGAACAGACAGAAGGGAATTTCAGTGCAATAGTTGAGCTATATCATGCAATCTGAGGGGCCTCTGAATACCAATAACGCTTGGGAACATATTTCTGGTGTTCTATCATCCTCACAAGGTTCCTGGGGCCAACGAGGTCGGGGTCTGTTCCTGCTATGCGTGCCATGCTACCGAGCAGGAGCATATACTCCTGGCTCACATTGAACGGGTTGGCGATTACCGGCAGGTTTCTTGAAGCATCAGCTGCCGGGACATACCGGACAGGGCAGAAAAGCGGGTTATCCATTGTGACAATCCTGTTCACACGCACAGGCAGGATTAATCCTTCCGCCCTCTTTCGCTCATATTCTGCGTTCCTTGCTTTTGTAAATGTGCTCTGCTCAACGCCTATCTGGACGTATCTTGCCTTGGCTGCAACTTCCTCATTCGTAAGCTTGGCGTGGCCTGCAAAGCTGTTCAATTATGTCGGGATTGACCCTGTCAATAAGCTGGTTGGCTTCAATAAGCCCTGCCACAAACGACTCAAGGTCTTCTTTTGATACAAGGGCGTCTAAGCGTTCTCGTGATGTGTCTGCCATGCCGCTTTCTGGGAAGGCCAAGTATTTAAATCTTTCTATTTATTAGTTACTTGATAGTGACAAACTAGTTTTAAATGGTTGTCTTTCATGCTTGTTTTAAATGGCATTCAACGAAAAAATCTGGGAGCTGTGCAAAAAGATTCCAAGGGGCAGGGTGATGACGTACAAGCTTCTCGCGGAAGCAGCAGGCACAAAGGCGTACCGGGCAGTTGGGAATGCGATGAACAAAAACCCTAACGGCCTGTTAGTTTGCGGCTACGGGAAAGACATGGTCCCATGCCACCGTGTAGTTGACAGTTCAGGCCATCTTCGCGGCTTTGCGCACGGGTTGAATGCAAAGGCGCGACTGCTGCGGATGGAAGGGATTGGAATAAAAGAGGACAGGGTTGTAAATTTCAAGATGGTGACATACCGGTTTACAAGAAAACTGCGAAAAAAATAAAAAGTGTGTCATATCCGTTTCATTCATGATGCCTCTTGAAGAGCTCCTGCGGGGACCGCATCTGGCTACGGCAAGAAAGCTGCTGGCAGTTGAGGACTTGCCGCGATACGATGACTTGATGGCGCTTGTTGGTTACCTTGATCATTTTCCACTTAATAAACAGTTGGGACGCGACAATGAACTACGCTGGGCTTCATTTTGCAGAGGAAGGGACGTTTTCCACGCATTCTGTTATGAATTTATTGAGGGACTGGCTGCTCAGATAAAAGCACTGCACGTCACAGGGCCGGTTGTGGAAGTAGCAGCAGGCAACGGCAAGCTTAGCCACTGGCTCAATGCATTTGGACTCTCAGTAATTGCAACAGATGATTACAGCACATCCTGGTACATCCAGCCCAGGGTGATAAACCCGCAATACGTTGAACGTCTCACCCATGCTGAAGCACTCAGAAAATACAAGCCAGAACTCGTCATCGGCTGCTG
Source organism: Candidatus Woesearchaeota archaeon (assembly GCA_013331515.1). Classification (GTDB taxonomy): domain Archaea; phylum Nanobdellota; class Nanobdellia; order Woesearchaeales; family UBA10216; genus UBA10216; species UBA10216 sp10216u. The sequence goes on along the minus strand of DUGG01000029.1, from coordinate 1,729 downwards.
GTTGCCATACCGCTCAACCATAGCCTTGGATGCGCTGGACGCGCCAAGCGTCAAAAGCTACATCGACATAGGCGAAGGCAAGCATGGGTGCACGGGCAGTGACCAGCTCTGGGAAAGGGAAGGCTTAAGTGCATCACTCATCAGGCAAGCAGACCAGTTCAGCGTTTCAAGAACCCAGTGTAGCACGGCATTTCTATTTACAAAAACCGGGATTTTTGCACACATTCCAAAAAGGTATCAAACTGAAGTGAACACTATGCATTAACCCAAAGCCTATGCTGTGTGCCGTATTTCCGCTCAGCGTTTCTGAGAAAGCCAATGCTGGCTGCCCCAAAAATATGCTTTTGAAAGCAAACCTTCTCTCCGCGGAGGTCTCCTATGTAAAGAACAGTGTGAGGGCAAATACGCTCATTAGCTGTGTGAATGGCTGCTGGAGAGATTTTTTCTCTTAGCAGATGGACTACTGCTGGCGGCTTCTGCTTTTCATAAGTGAGCATTTCCTCCAAGCCGCGATAAGCTTCAGCGAAGTGCCCACCCTGGTTGGGATAATCAACCAAGCCTGCTGCATACATCGCCGCATTGTGGCAGATTATTCGTTGTGGCTCGCGCGGATCCTGACTCATCTGGTAATCAAGGCTGTTGAAATCAATGTCCGAGCGCATATTACCGTAAAGCATAAGCAACTGATGCACTCTGTCCGCAATTTGCCCTGAAAGAAGAATAAAACCTGCTGCTGTAGCTGCTGGCCGCTCAATCTGTTCCCATCTGAAAACAGGCGTGCCTTTTCGTTTATCAGAAACAATAAATACCTTGAGAAAGGGTGGTGATTGAAGCACCTCTGTAACGGGCGTAACTGCCATAGCTAATCACCCTCACGCCACAATAATCTTCTTCTTGGCTTTCTTGATTTCCCGCTCAAGCTTGAGCTGCTCAAGCAGTTCCTTGTACCTGTTTCTTATCGTGACTTCGGTGACGCCTGCAACGTCTGCCACTTCCCGCTGAGTCCTCTTTTCGCCATGGATGAGTGCAGAGACGTAAAGCGCTGCCGCGGCAATCCCTGTCGGCCCCCTTCCTGAGGTGAGTTCCTCCTTCTGCGCCCTTTCAAGGATTTCGATTGCCTTTGACTGCGTTTCAGCTGTGAGCTTCAGCGCAGACGCGAACCTTGCAATGTAGTCCGCCGGGTTGCTTGGCAGTATGCTGATGCCCAGCTCCCTGGTCACGAAGCGGTATGTCCTGCCTATCTCTTTCTTTTCTATGCCAGATGCCTCGGATAGTTCATCCAGCGTTCTTGGTACTTCATGCCTTCTGCATGCAGCGTAAAGGGCTCCGGCAACAACAGATTCCATGGACCTGCCTCTTACAAGGCCCCTCTGGACGGCCATTGTGTAAATCCTGGCTGATTCCTCCTCAACAGACCTCGGCAGTTTGAGGTAGGAAGCAACCCTCTTGAGTTCGGCCAGGGCCAGCTTCAGGTTGCGCTCAATTGCGGTTGAAATCCGGTACTGCCATTTTCTCAGGCGGAAGAACTTGTTCCTGCTCTTTGCTCCCAGCTTGCTGAGGTCGGCCATCTTGCCAACTTCGGTGCCCAGGCCCTGGTCGTATTGAGTATAAGTCATTGGTGCTCCAGCCCTCCTGAGCTTGTCGCCCTCCTCGGAATCAAACTCGCGCCATTCCTGTCCGAAGTCAATCATTTTCTCTTCAATGACGAGGCCGCAGTCCTTGCAGATGA
>DUGG01000025.1 GCA_013331515.1 Candidatus Woesearchaeota archaeon | reverse complement strand
CCCTTGTGCGCAACAGAACCGTTTATATCACCAACAGAAGTTTCTATGTCAATTTCGAGGCCACGCCGGTCTTTTGGAAGTGTAAGAATCCCTTCAAGCCTATCAATCTGAAGGCTGCCTGTACTGTTGCCTGGTTCACTTCCTGTAAATCCCCGGACATGTGCATTGCCGTCACTGGACAAGGCAAGATTTACATCCCGTACATGATCAACAAGGGAAACACTATCTAACGAATCATAGGACTTATCTATTTCATAGGCCAAACCGGGATATCTTACGTTAATGTGGCTTCTACCAATTGAAATTACAGATCCAGAACCGCCAACGGTAATGCTGCTGCCAAATATGCCAAAGCAAAATCTCCTGTGCAAACTAACGGCATGTTGCCTGTAATATATTTTCATTCCATCAAACTTTAGCTTTCCGTTCTTAGGCATCGCTTCGGTGATAACGCTTCCGGATTCTGTAACGTACGCATAGCGCTTCCCGTCACTTGAAATCGCGATGTTATTGATTAAACACGCGCCTGAAAATTCCTCGGGTAACTCAATTCCGTTCAACGTGGTCCTTCTTTTCCTGAACACATCACTCATTCGTTCACCTCAACAAATTTATCGACTTGCTAGTGACTACACTAATGACAACTAGTATATTAAATATTCTGCCATTTTTTTTTACAAAAACGAAAGAATTATAAGCAAAATGGCTTATTTTAAAGTAAAATGGTTATAGAATTGGATCTGAAGGACAGGAGAATCCTGTCAGAGCTGGACATGGATGCAAGGCAGCCGCTTTCCCAGCTTGGCAAAAAGGTTGGGCTTTCACGGGAGGTCGTCAATTACCGGATAGCGCAACTTGAGAAGAGCAAGGTCATCCTTGGCTATTATGCCGTCCTGGACACTGCAAAGCTGGGGCTCATTTACTGTAGGATATTCCTGAAGTACAGGGGGATGACACTACAGAAGGAGCAGGAGCTTTTGGACTTTTGCAGCAAGCATAAGGACATAGCGTGGATAGTAATCAGCGAAGGCAAATGGGAGCTTGCCCTTGTCGTCCTTGCAGAATCGCTCAGGGTAATTGAGGCAGTGCGTGACGAGCTTGGGAACCGCTTCGGGCAGTATTTCCAGGACCCGTACATCTCAATAGCCTTAAGCATTACAGAGTTCAAGCACAACTACCTTTACAAGACTCCGGACTACCGGGAAATCGTTGTTGGCGCTTCCGGCCAAATGGTTTCCCTTGATGACATGGACTGGAAAATCCTTTCGGCCATCGTTGATGATTCCAGGATGGCGCTTGTTGAGATTGCAAAGGCTGTCGGGACGAACCCGAAGACGGTTGATTACCGCCTTAAGAGGCTGATTAATGACAAGGCAATCCTGGCCTTCCGGACGATGATAAACACAAGGCTGCTGGGTTATGACCATTACAAGGTTTTCCTCACACTCCAGGAGGCGGGCAATGCAGCAAGCGAGATACGCGAGTTCCTTCTGAAGGACCCAAAAGTGATTTACATAACAAAACCTCTTGGCATGCACACCCTTGAATTTGAGGCAATAGTAAAAAACACCTCTGAGCTTCATGGAATGATGATGGAGTTCAGGCAAAGGTTCCCTGAAGAGCTTGTTGGTTATGACGTGTATTTCCTTTACGAGTTCCGCTCACTGAGGTATCTTCCGGCAACACGCTCAGTTTAGGAGTAGAAGCCTTTTACTATGCCTGCTGTGGGGAGCGCAAAGCCCAAATCGCCATATTGCCTTGCAACCCACCGGCTAAGCAAGGTATCCTGTGATTAAGGACAAGGAACGGCTCAAGACCGGCTTCCCATGAATGGAAGTATGTTTGTGCAGGGTTTAGCCGTGAAGAGAATATAGACAACTTTGATTATTTCTGTTCTATAGCAAAGTTGTCTAAGAGAACTTTGAACAAGAGTTATAAACGAGGGGGTTATTCAAAGTTCTCTATATTCCTTTCAAGGAAGGCAGCACTGACAAGCCCAAAACAGTAGCCATCTGGAAGAAAATGTGGCATTACTTCCAATACAACAAAGAACAGTTCTTGGAACATTACCACAAGAGAAGCAACAGCGAAACCGTCTTTCACATGGTTAAGTCAAAGTTCGGTGACGCTGTCCGTAGCAAGACGTGGATGGCGCAGCAGAACGAAATTTCATGTAAAATCCTGTGCCATGACATCTGTTGTGTCATTCAGGAAATGCACGAGCTTGGCATAACGCCGAACTTCTGTGTAGAAAGTCAAACGCCTGTGTGTGAAGGAGGTGAAATTAAGGACTAATTACACAAAGCCCAACGGGCAACTTCCTTTATAAGTCTTTCTATTTTTTAACCACCAAATAGTAGCAAATGTAGAAACATTTAAATAGAGGGATTCCAAATACGCCTTTCCGAAGGTTTAAAATGGCAAGGCAATGGGTAAGTATGAACCTGTCACAGATTTTTGACGAATCTGATTTCAGGAGGGAACGCGGGCTTAGTGAGGACAAGGATGGATTTTTGGGTGGGAATTTCCTTGGGCATATGCATGGCTCGGATGCCAATGCCACTCTTGAAGGCATTACGACTTTTGGGCCATCTGTATCTGCCGATGTTGAGCCTTTTGGCATTGTTAACAAGCAGTTGCTGCCTGCGGATTATGCCCCGGGATTTCTGGCTTATGGTGAAAAGCAATACGTTGCTGGCAGGATTGTCGGGAATGGCAAGGCGATGTACCTGGAAGCCGGCAGTGAAGCTTTGCCTCCTGACTTTGCGTTGGTGATTACCCCGATTGCATTGCCACCGTCTGCCAACATCCAGGACTTGCTGCTCAGCCCTGATACTGCGGTGGAGCCAAAACTTGGGCGTTCCCGATTTTTGGGGCCCGGGCAGAAGCTTATGCTTTTTGACCTTGAGGCAATAGATGAGCTTATTGAGCCAGACAGGGTTTACGTTGTGCAGTTCGGCAGCCCCGTCAGGCACCATCCAAGCCTGGATGGGTTCGTCGGCAAGTTTCCGAGGGTGGATGGCCTGGTGCCGCGTTACAGCCTGCTCATTGAGCGAAACATATTATACCCTAAAATTAAGCTGATTGGCATCATACCTGAAGGGGATGCTGCGCAAGTCATTACCGCAGAAGTTTACGTCAGCCAGGTGCCAGATGACGGCCCTGACGAAGGGCTCGTTGCGAGGGTTAACGCACGCCCTGTTTTTACGGTTGAATACGCCTGCGAGCACAAGCCTGAAAGCCCGGAAACAATCTTAAATGCGGCGAAAGTGTCAGAGGCGGCCAGCAAGCATGTGACAGTCAAGGCAATTATCGGCCAGCAGGGCCAAATGCCCGAGGAACTCATCAGGCACTATATATCAAGCCAACTGCTTCCTGAAATCGCTGCCAAAACCGGCAGTATAGCCGATGGAACGCCTTCTTACAGCATAGACCTGTCACTTAATAGAGCCGGAATTTAATGCGCACATTCCGGCATGGCAGAATTGCACCAATTTCTGACCTGCGTTCCTTGACAAGGAAAAGAAGCAAAGCTACCGCTAGTTACTGTCAATGACCCCTGGTCTCACATGGTTACCGTAGAGCATGATTTGCCTCAATAAAAGCTCTGCTTGTTCTCTGCATTCGGGCAGGCCTGCGGTTCTACGCAGCAAATCAGCCCCTCGCAAATCCGCTGACTCCCTGAAAACCCCTTCAGGCCCGTATAAGTAAGGTTTTGCCATGTCGTTGAACGCCGCATCCGATGCCGCATCCATGATTGTCTGCTGATATATCGCATCTTTGCTCGGCTGCTTGAATTTCTGCCTGTGCTTTTCCGGAATAAAACGGTAAAAGCCCACCTCAAGGTCATCACTGCACTGCAATTCCACCCTGGCAAGCTCTGCCCACAAATCCTTGCCGTGCGCGCACCTGACAACCTCTGCATTGGCCGTGAAATACTGGCTGATAAGCGTTTCAAAGGCGTCGTTTCCCAAGGAGTCCCAAAGCGCACGCCTAGATACTCTCATCCCGCTCATAGCGCTTTCAAAGCGGGCATGCATGAGATTCTGAGCATTATCCCTGTATGCTTCCGTTATTTTCACTATGCATTCAATGAGATTGCCACCATGTTGCGCTGTCATCTTTGTCGTCCAATCCATCCTGCACGTTTTTCTCTGGCTGATGTTCCCTCCTATGCACAGATAAATATTTTCATCGCTTTGTTGCTTATAGCAGATTGCAAAAATAACAAAACTTTTCGCTTGCAATCTGCTATTTAGCGAATCTCGCAAATGTTTGATAATTAACGAAATTCGCTATTATTTCACATCGTACATTGACTTCATTGCCGCCTGAAAATCCCCTACTTTCCGCTCAAGCAGCCCTTTTACATTTTGGGTGACGCCTGAATCGACATCACAGACAAGTTCAATTCCTGCGTCCATCAATCCAACGCGCAGCTGCTGCCGGTATGTTGCGCCCGGCGCCGACTTTATATCCTGCCTGATTTCCCTCATCGCTTCAGCAATGGCAGAATCAACTGCATTTCGCGTTGACTTTGCAAAGTCGGCCGCGTGCATGGCGAGCATCCCGCAGACAACAGCGTATTGCTGCGGAGTGCATGCTCCGGCAAGGCCACCTGCGCTGATTTCGCCAGTCCAGTACTGGTTTACCCTGCCTGCAAGTTCTTTAAGGCACCCATATCCGCTTGTGTTTTCCATTGCCATTTTACATCACCTGTAGTTCTTTGTATTCTCAGCCAGTACCTTTTCAAAATAGGCTTTGACCTGTGCTTGAGGGTCGGTTGGCGCAGTGGCTCCGTCCCTGGCGTTTTTTACAACAATTTTTTCAAGGCCAAGCCCCCTGGTTTTGTGGTCTTCGTTCAGCGTGTATTCAGTCACTGTGCCATCAGGACCTGTTACGGCCAGAGTGCTCCTGTTCCCGTTCCATGGCGATTCCTTGAATTGCACATGCTCATCCCCAATCCGGGCGTTGTAATGCAGTTCGGGGAAGCTGGTTGCGTTGCCATACGGCACCACCGTTACTATGCCTCCAACTAGCATAACTGCACCGATGATAAATTCTCGTGATACCATCTTAAACACCCTCCCTATAGCTGATTTTTAAACTGGGCATCCGAACGTAACGCTCACAGTTTCCCGGGTTTGGAATCCGGGACATCGAACACAGCCCATCAGTCCCGGCAGGATTTGAAAACCGGCCACCAATGCTTATTCCGGGAGAATATGCCATGAGCAGGCCACTGACTCTGTCCAAACCAACCTTCGCTATTTCCGCCATTTTTGTTCACCTCAGTATTATCGGTGTTATCATACCTGTCCTGCAGTCTGTCTTTACACCACACTCCAACCATTATTTATTACTAAATAGTGATGTTTGATTGGCAACTATAAAGAATTTACTACCGGAAAATGCGCTTTTTCCGAAAGTTTTATATAATAATTAGTTTTTAGGGTTATTATGATAAAATTATCCCGCATTGAGCCAACCGAGAAGACGGTCAAGCTTGACGTCAAGGACAGGAAGATACTATCGCTGCTTGTCAGGAACGCCAGGGCGCCTGCCAGCAGCATTGCGAAAAAGGCCCAGTTATCGAGGGATGCCGTCTCTTACAGGATTGAAAGGATGCAGCGGCAGGGAGCCATTGTCGGGTTTGCGCCGATAGTTGACTTCAAGAAGCTTGGATTTTACACGTTTCACCTGTTCCTGCTTGTATCCGAGGAGCCTGAGGAGAAAAGAAAAGAGATGCTTTCATACCTGGTATCGCACAAAAACGTAACAAGGGTGCTGGAGTTCAACGACCGGTGGGATTTTGAGGTTTCGCTGGTGGCAAGGACGATTGAGGATTTTAACAGGTTCCTGAGGGAGATCGATGACCTGTTTTCAGGCGTGATTCTTGAGGAAGACAAGCTTACAGTGCTTGAACGGTATTCAAGCCCATACCTGCCAGACATTTTTTACGAGGAGGAGAAGCCAAGAGCGTCAGGAACAGCCGAAATTGACGAAAAGGACCTGGCAATCCTGAAGGCGCTTGCTCCAGATGCCAGAAAGCCGTATTATGACGTTGGGGCAGAGCTTGGCATTGATGCGGATACGGTGAATAACAGGGTCAGGAGGATGCTTGATTCAGGCGTGATTAAGCATTTCGCTGCCATCGTGAACCTTTCCATTCTTGGCTACAGCTTTTACGTGTTCGTCTCAACCCTGCGCACATTGAATGCGAAGGATGAGGCAAAGCTGCATGACATCGCGGCAACAGACAAGCATGTCCTGGAAATACTGAAGACTCTTGGCGACTACGACCTCCTCACTTACATCGCAGTTGAGAGCCCCTTGATGCTGCACAAGGCAATCAAGGAAATAAAAAGGACATTTTCCCACACGATTAAGAACTACCTGACACTGGTAACGTACAAGGAGCACACCTTCAGGCCGGTGCCGGAGGCCATTCTGGCCGCCATTTATAGCGGCGGACTTTAATA
>DUGG01000106.1 GCA_013331515.1 Candidatus Woesearchaeota archaeon | reverse complement strand
CATTCGTCAAGATGACAATGTCCTATTCGGCTGAAATAAGCACGATGGTGTCGCCCCAGAGGAACACCGAGCCAAGCTTCCGCGTCACTTCGCCGTTGCTGCGCTCCTCGGCTTCATCAAGAACAATGTTCACGTGGATGTCAAACGCCTTCAGCCGGCCAGTATACTGGCGGCCATTCTTCAACTCGACTATAACCCTCTTGTTCCGCACGTTGTTAAGCGAATCAAGGGGCCTTGATTCATAGTTACCTTCCACCTTGGCACCCCCGTAAAAACATGCGAAAAGCTTAATCACCCCTATATAAATATTTTTCCTGTTTGGGCGCTACTTCAGCTCCTCAAGCACGAGAAGAGTCTCGGTCTTGCTGACGCCCCTTATCCTTATCTCCTTAAGGACAAACCTGGCCAGCTCGTCAGGGTTCCTGGCGCGAATCATGAGCACAAGGTCATTCCTGCCGGTTATGCTGAAAATCCTGTGCACAAACGGCATAACCCTCAGCTTCTCAACCAGGTCATAATGTACGCCATAGTCAATGTCAAGCAGGACAAAAGCAGTAATGGACTGGCCCAGCTTCTTGTAGTCAACCCGGGCAGTATAGCTCTGGATAACACCGCTCCGCTCAAGGCGCTTAATCCGGTTATGGACAGTGTTCCGCGGCATACCTGTAAGGGCGGAAAGCTGCGCCAGGGAGGCCTTGGCGTTCTGCTTCAACGCCTCAACAAGCGCCAGGTCCCTGCCGTCAATGCCTGGATGAGAAACATCTCCGCTTTCCTTTTGCAAACGTCTCACCCCAAATGAATGAAACGATAAAAAATTCCAATAGCTATATAAATTTTGCCAACATTTGGAAATTTTTCCCAAAATTAAGGGACAAAGTATTAATAGGTGTGCCATCCCAAACATCCCACAGGATGGGAAAGCCCTGCAAAGGGCGTGGGGGGTGTTGGGTTTGGGAAATACGAAAGCAGGCATGCTTGTTTCTTTTGCAATAATCATTTCACTGTTCCTTCTCTCCTTTGCCATGTCTGCGGCAGCAGAGGCAAGCTGGGGCAAGACGGCCAGCCGGCCTTCAGCAGCCGGGCTGTGCAGCAACGAAATCCAGGACCAGGACGAGGAAGGCGTTGACTGCGGAGGGTTCTGCGCAAAGCCGCTCAACCTTGAGATTTGCGACGGGCTTGACAATGACGCGGACTGCAAGGCGGATGAGGAAGGCGTGTGCGACAAAGCCGGGGAAAACCAGCAGCAGGGCACGCAGACAAGCACAGAAATCAAGCCAGACATTTCAGTCTGCGCAATGCCCCGACAGAGGACAGGGGATGAAGACCAGCCCGGCGCCAACATCATAATGGCCCCAAGGTGCGTAATTGCGTCCGATGTGGCTGGCCTGGAGTACAGGGAAACAATCAACCTGACAAAAATGCTCAATTCCATCAGGCGCCAGACAACCACCATTCCCGGGTTCCTGGCCGTTTACCAGGGCGAAAGCGGAAGGTGCTCAGCGATGATAACAGAATACCAGACTGCCGACGATGCCAAAAGCGCGCTGGCAGAAGGAATAAGCGGGGTTTCCCCTGAGAAAATCGGCAGCGGCTACGCCAACGTGAACGAAACAATGTCTGTAGCCGCATGGACCAGGGGAAGCCAGGTCATAATCATTTCGCCGTATTATGACTACACCAGTGGTAGGACTGACAAGCAGGGATGCACAGCACTTTTCGCACCATATATGGAGGGGATAGGCAGCGACCTCCTGCCGGCAGGCGCCAAAGGCAAAGTCGGACAACAGATACAGGAATCGCTTGCAACAAAGCTGGCCAGGATTTCAAGGTGTAAAATCGGACAGGATGGCGAGAGAAGTTGCGAAGAAATCACCGGGACAGTGATAGCAGAAGCCCCGGAACCGGACGAAAACGGAATGATAATGCAGTGCGAATACCTTGACGAGAAAGGCGATGTTGCCTGCAAGAAGGTAAATGCGGCTGGCTTCACACGCGGCACGCCTGGTGAAGAATCAATGCAGGAAACCACAACAACACCTGCTTCTGCCACAGACGATTCACGGCAGGCGGCGGAGATAAGGCGCATAGCGCAATCCAACGGCATAACTGTAAAGGGAACTGACGAGGAACTCTTAAGGAAGCTGAACGACTACCGCAATGCCCACTCAAAGGAGATTATGGAAAGGCATGGCGGCAAGGACACCCTGACAGAGAAGGAAGCTGCTGAAGAAATCAGAATGTTCAGCGAAGAGGAATCAAAAAAAGCGGCGCAACAATCGCAAAAGCCGCAGGAAAAATCAATCTTCAGGAAGGTAATCGGCTTCGTGAAAGGATTGTTTAGCTAAAAATAATGGAAGACATGACTTTCAAGTTATGGTTGTTATGTCTTTTTGATTTTGGTAGCTGAAAAGGATAATGCCCGCCACTATAGCGGCGGACTTTAATAATCGTATAAAACTTGTAAAGTCCGCCGAATATATGCACGGTTAACAACTAATAGCAGATTGCAAGCGAAAAGTTTTGTTATTTTTGCAATCTGCTATAAGGAAATTAATGTCTGTGCCTATAAAAAGGCGTAAAGCCGCGTTATGGCTATGGGGATGGCTCGGGATGAAAGGCACGCATTTGCTCACGCGAAAAAAGGGAAAAGCAGGGCGCTCATCACTTGCAGTTTTCCTGGCCATACAGGTAATCCTTTCCATTGTTGCGAGCGGCACGGCCCTGGCTGCTTACATCGGGTACGACGACTCCTACAATTACGAAGGCAGCTCTTCTGATGGCGTTGCGTGGGGCGGCTCAACGCTAAAGACATACCTGAAGGACTACCCGGCAGGCACCATGGTCACATGCCTTGACTACTGCGGCGACGGCAAAATCGACCACTGCTACGGCAGCACGTTCAAATTGCCATGGGAAAGCCAGTCACCCATGGAAAAATGCAGGGCCGATTCGGGAACACTCAACGGCATCTGCAACGCAGGCAAGTGCAACAACGGAGGGGTTGGCGACTGGCAAGGCATTGGCACAGGGAAAGCAGGGGACAGGTGGACGTGCTCAATTTGGTCAAGATACTACTATGACTGCAAAGGAACAGCCAAGGGGGACTACAAGTATGGCGACACAAGCTTACGGCCCTATTACATGGTTTCACCCAGGGAATACGACTGCGACGGTGAAAAGACAAAGACATACGATGACCTGGCCTACTTCAACCCACCGACCGGCGTACTGATGAAAGCAGACATAAGCTGCTCAGGATACCGGCTGTGCGACCAGACAAGNNGAGCCGTGCTCTGTCCCTGACAACAACCATGACTGCGACTCAAACAGCGACTGCTTCCCCGGCTCAATATGCGACTGCGACGACGCGTGGGACTGCACATACGACCTCCTTGACGGTGACAAGGACTACTGCTGCCCATCAGGCCAGAAGTGGGACGGCTCCAAGTGCGCAACGCCGTGCAAGGACGGCGACGGAGACGGCCACAAGGACAGCAGCTGCGGCGGAGATGATTGCAATGACGGCGACTCATCGGTGTGGAAAAAGAACAGCTGCAACATATGCGCCAAAGAACCGCCAGGGCTCGGGGACTCGTGCGAGGTTGGAACGGGCGAGTGCAAGAGGACCGGAACGAAGGTTTGTGACATCTCAGGCACGGGAACGAAATGCAGCGCAACCCCGGGCAGCCCGTCCACGGAAGTGTGCGACGACAAGGACAATGACTGCGACGGCGCAACAGACGAGGGAGGCGTATGCTGTAAGGACAATGACGGCGACGGCTACGGAAGCCCTGGCAGCCCATCATGCCCCGGCGGAGGATCAACCGACTGCAACGACAACGATGCCGGCATTAACCCGGGAAAAGCAGAAAACTGCAGCGACGGCAAAGACAATGACTGCGATGAAAAGACGGACGGTGCGGACACCAACTGCTGCAACCCGCCGGGCTTCTTCTGCACGAAGGCCGACGGCTGCTTCCCCACCAAGGAACAATGCGACACCTCGCTATTTTGCGAAGGGGGCTGGTGGGCATGCAACAACCCTTCAAGCATAGAAAACTGCGTGGACAACACATTTGGATGCTGCCCGCCGGATTACCCGTACTACTGCGCAAAGACAGTTGATTGGTGCACCAAAAACGCTGATGTTTGCAGCAAGTTAAAGAAATGCGGCGACACATGGTCTTACTGCCAAAGCGCCGACGCACCTCACTGGAACTGCAAGGCGGATGGCAAATCCCACTGCTGCCAATCAGGCGTCCCGTACTGGTGGGAGAGCGATAAGCAGTGCCACGCCAGCCCGTACACGCCTCCCCCGCCCTGCCCCGTGCCCGACGGCAAGTCGGCATTCTGCGAGTGCGACAAAGATTCAGAGTGCGAAGCTGCCGACCCGGCAAGGCCGTACTGCGGCGACGGGGGAAACAAGTATGACATCAGGACCCCGCAGGGCTACCACGCGTGCCTCCCGGAAAAGCCGGAATACTGTGGCAATGGAAAATGCACAGCCGGCAAGGGAGAGAACTACAAAAACTGCCCAACCGACTGCGCCGGGACAGCGCCAAAAGGCAGGATAAACGTTGAAGTCGTCTACTACGGCGGCGGCCTGAAGGACAAGCCGATACAGGGCGCACAGGTATACCTTGATGAGGCATCCAAAGGCGTGACAGACTCCACAGGCAGGATTGCCTTTGACGCCTTGCACGGCAGCAGGGTAGTCAAAGTAACATGCCCTGACGCGATATTCTGCGACTCAATCACCAAGGAAGTGGACGGCGAAGAGCTCGCCCATGTGAGGTGCACGTGCAACCCGCCAGGGGACATGGACGGCGACGGCTACAGCGACGAGGACGAAAAACTGCTGGGAACAGACCCGAAAGCCGCAGGCAGCAACTTCGGCACGACCTTCAAGTCAGACTCCGTTGACCTGACGGCATGCCTGGTGCCGCTGGCATCATTCCTCATAGTGTGGAAGGAAGTCCAAAAGGGAAAAAGCATCATAGAATCGCACAACGCGATACTCAACGCCGTCAATGTCACTTCAGTCACGACCGTGAGCTTCACAGAAAGCCCGCACGTGATGGCAGACGCCATGGCAAAGGCTGGCATACAGGAACAAGCTGAAGTGCTCACAAGCACGAACGTGACGCTGGAAGACGCCATGAAGAGGTCTGAATACGTAGGCGGCTTCTTCACGCAGAAAGAGTTCATCATCGTAGCAACGGACAAGGACACAGGAACCACAGCATTAATCTCAATAGGAGCAGGATGCATCGGCGCGTATGCCGGGGCGGCTTACGGGATAGGGCAGGGGCTGTTCGACGACGTGGCAGGTATACTTGAAGGCATATGGTTCGTGATAACCCATGCCAACGAAGTAGGAAAGATAGTTGACGCAGCCAAGGACCTGATAATAGGCATTGTGGAACTGATAAAAAAGCCGGGAGAACTTGCCGCAACCCTGTTCAGGAACACCCTTGACAAGGGAAGGGGCATAAACGCCTTCAGGGAGGACAGACTGAACAAGCCCGAAGAATACCGCCGATTCCAGGTTGGATTCACATACGGGTTCGCAACAGGCTACCTGACGGAACAGGTAGTCCTTGGGTCAATCATATTCGCAAAAGTAGCCAGCGCATTCAAGCTCGGCCAGCTTTTTGGAAAAATCGGGAAAGCTGCAAAGCTCACGGAAAAGCTTGCTGCGATAAGGGCAACGGAAGGCCTTGGCGCCGAGATAGCCGAGAAGATGAGCAAGCTCAAATACTTCAAGGAAGGGATAGACGGCTGGCTTGACAGCGAAATCAAAGGGCTCGCAAGGATAGTCAAGCACAACGAGAACTGGGCAAAAGGGCTCACAGAAGCGGAAGCGAAGCTGGCAGCGAAAAATGCAGAGAACCTGATAAGTGCCGGAAAGGCAACAGACGGCCAGATTGGAGAGCTCCTGAAAACAAACCTTGGAAGAAACACCCTCAAAGCATCAGACGCCACCGAAGACCTGCTGTCAAAGCAGGCAAAGCTCGTTGAGAAGCTGGGTGCTTCAAAGATTGACGAGCTAACGAAGAAGAACTGGTGGGACGTATTCTCCCCAGACAGGATAGCAGGGCTGAGCAAGATACTCAAGACGATGCCTGAAGGAGTGATGGAAAAGTTTGACGCTCAAAAAATCGCTTCGTTCCTTGGAGATAAAAATATAATAAAAGGAGCTGAAGAACTGGCAAAGTCCGTTGATCCGGCCACCCTGGCCAAAATCGCAGGCAATCTGGACGAGTTTGAGAATCTGGCAAAGGCAGCAGGAAGGATAGCAAACAAGTACGGCAGCGTGGACGAATTCTATAAGTCACTGAAACTGTGCGTAGGCCTGGCAGGGGTTACTGCCGCTGCTGTTTGTTCACCAGAAAAGCTTCAGGAGATAGCAGGGACGCTCAAGAACTTCGGCCAATCCGTGACAGATATCACTCTTGACGGGATTAGAAAGAGAGTCATAGATTTTACAGAGATTCCTGCGGAAAAACTTGCACGGTTCATAAAGGGGTTTGGCAAAAATCCGTTTGATTTGGAAAAAGCGAGTGAAGTCGCCAGGGAGCAAGAGCTTGTCAAAATGCTCAAAGCGCCCGGAAAACGGACGATAATTGGCTCGGAGACTATTGATGGTGTTTTTGTATTGCGTAAGGGAAGAAAGGTTGATGCGGAATCCATAAAAGAGTGGGGAATTGACCATATCAAGTACAAGCATATTGAGCATGATGAAAAATTCAAAAACGCGTTTGGAAAAACGCTTGATGATGAAGATATAAAAAAAATTGCAGAGAAGGTAATTGACGGTGGCACTCCTGTAAAAAGCACGCATGAAGGAATCAAGGAAGCGGTTGAAAAGACAATCACATACGAGGGCAAAGAAGCGAAAGTCAGAGTGGTGTATTTCATCAAAAAATTTGAAGGCGCCATACCAGGAGACATTGCCACAGTATTTATCCCCTGATGAGGATGCAAAATGGAAGATGCTTTAACGACAAGATGTGAGATGGTCAAGTGGGAATTTAGCGGTGCTGAGGTAGGTGATTTGTTTCTTAAAGTAAAAGCGGATTCCCAGGATTTAATCCTGAAATGCTTTATTTCTGGCGATACGCTATACGATTTAGCAATAAACCACCTGTATAAAGCTGGAGATTTTTTGTATGTAAGATTTAACATTTCAAATTACTATAAACTTCCTACAAGATCAAACAATACGAAAAGTGTAGTTTTGGATCCTGATGGTAAAGAAGGTTCTAATCGGTACATAATCCAAGGACAAGTGATAAAAGTTTATCCGGATGAAAGCTCATTTACGTTGCAGGATCATCAACGGCTGATTATTGATTGCGGCATTGCCATCTATACAAGGGTGCCGATATCTTACCCTGTTAAGGTTGGCGATTATTTGAGGATGTCTGACCGCCTCGACGCCCATATCGTAGGGAAGGCGGAATGAAACAATCTGAAACTGGTGATTGCATGAAAAATGGAATGTGGAGCAAAATTGTTTGGGCGGCCCTGGGCATTGCAGCGCTGCTGCTGGTTGCCGGATGCTCTACGGGGGCGGGGCAGAAGGTCCCCGAGGTAAGGGAAGGGGCGGACTTCAGCGAGATAACCGAAATAGCGGTCAAGGCGAAGGATACGCGAGTGTGCGACAAGATAGAGAACTGCCTCTTCGCGAAGGCGTGCGTGTCAGAGGTGGCGGTGGAGAAAAGGGATGCGGCAACGTGCGGCAGGATAAAAGGGTGCGAAATACTTGATGAGTCGGGAGTGGATGAGTTCGCGCAGGAATCCTGCAGGTCTGACGTTGAGCTTGCCAAAATCGGCGACGTATCCCTAAAGGGAGGCCCGGAAGCGTGCCTGAAGATTTCTGGAACGCTTGAAAGATACGGGAATGAAATACAAAAGAGGACCGTATGCCTCATGCGCAGCGCGGCCAACACATCAGACTACAGGGTTTGCGAGATGATAGAGGGCGACGTTGAATCGAGGGACATGTGCCTGTTTGGCTACATTGACGAGAAAAACCCTGAAAACAGGGAGCTGTGCAACAAGATAGCAGACGAACAGACAAAGGGCATATGCCTGAGCCAGTTCAGCGGTTGAAGGAGAATGATTGAAGAAAAGCGGATGGGAAAACTGAAGGCCGCGAGGAAAGCGGCATTTGCGGCAATTGCAGTCCTGCTGCTCCTGCTGGCAACAACGCTGCTCCCGACAGGCAGCGACAACAAAGCCAAAACAGGCGGCGACATGCTCATGCTGAAGCTTTCCGAGCTGAACACGCTGCCCCAGGCAGTCAACGAGAAAATCTCTCCCGTGCTGATGGAGAAGGTCAAGGAAGCGGTTTACAGGAAGGAAACAGGCGGGAAGGGCGATGACAGGATTGATTTCATAGTGAAGTCCAAAAAAGGGATTAAGGAAGAGATAAGCAAGGCGGGTCCAAAAATCCTCAACGCGGTTGACTCAATTGACGGCATGTCAAAATACTTCGCCGTTGAGGCGGAAGCAGAAAAAGTGGCGCAGCTGGCATCCGGGCAGGAGGTAATCAGGGTGCTGCCGAGAACGATGTTCCATGTCATGCTCGAGCAGAGCGTGCCGATGGTAAAAGCCGATGCGTTCTGGAAAGGCGGCAACACCGGTGTCGGCGTGAAGGTTGCCGTCATTGACACGGGCATGGACGCAAGCCACCCGATGCTGAAAGGCAGGGTCGTTGCTGAAAAGGATTTCGTTGATGGCGACGCCATTGCCCAGGACGACAACGGCCACGGCACCCACGTTGCCGGAATAATAGCCGGGTCAAAGGCAGGAGGGGGGCTCATGGACGGCGTCGCACCGGGGGCAGAGCTGATAAACGCCAAGGCAATGGACGAAAACGGCGCTGGGCCGATAGACCGGGTATTTGACGCGATTAACTGGGCGCTTGACCCGGACTCAAACCCGGCAACGAACGATGGCGCGAGGATAATAAGCATGAGCTTAGGCACGACAGATCCGCTTGATGCTGAATACGAGAACGACCTCAAAGCGGCAGTAAGCAAGGGCGCAATCATAGTCGTTGCAGCAGGCAACTGCGGGCCGGGATGCACGGGCGCAATATGCCCCGGATGCGGCGGCTTCAAGGGGGTGACGGCACCTGGCAGCTCGCCAAGCGTCATCACCGTGGGGGCTATTGACAAATCCAAAAATGTTGCATACTTCTCCGGAGGGGGGGTTTACCCTGAAATCGGGGTGAAGCCAGACTTCGTCGCCCCCGGAGTCAGCATAAAGTCATCAGTGCCTGGAGGATACTCCCTTAAAGATGGGACAAGCATGGCAGCACCGCACGTCTCAGGGGCAATAGCGCTGATGCTCAACAGGACGCCCACGCTGAAGCAGGACGACGTGAAACGGATTCTGGAGAAGACAAGCGAGGACCTGGGAGAGCCGGGCAAGGATGCCAGCTACGGCTTCGGCCTCATAGACCTCGCAAAAGCTGCAATCTACAGGGAAGGGGTTGAGTTCAAGGTTGAAATGGCGCCGAAGCTCATAAGCCAAGAGGTGCAAAAGATTGCAGTCACTGTTTACGATGATGTGAAAATAAACAGCGTCAAGGCAACAATAACAAAGCCAAACGGGGAAAAGAGCGCATTTGACATACCGAGCACGGGAAGCGGGGATTATGCATACGACTACACAGACACTGCAATCCTTGGGAAGTATGCCCTGGAGGTCACGCTCAACTACGGAGGAAGCTCAAACGCATCCAAGGACAGCGGCTCCACAGATGAAAGCGGGGGAAGCGGCTCATCAGGCGGCAGCGGCGGCGCGGAAGCCAGCATAGACCTCTTCCATCTTGCATCATTCAAGGTAATCTCCCCGCTTGGAGAGATTGGAATGATTGATGAGATAAACGTGAGCAGCGAGCAGCGCCTAAGCTCAAACCTGACAGGCAACATCACCTTCACAGCGGTCAAGGCGGAAGAGACAAGATCGCTTTCACTCCAACTGGCAGATGATGCTGGAAAAATCGCTTACGAAACCACCCAGCCGATAGTTGAACAGGGATTGGCAATTCTAGTCGTGGAAACGCAAAAGCTTGAGGCGCGCCTCAACCTCATGGTTGACGTGAAGCCGGGAAACT
>DUGG01000031.1 GCA_013331515.1 Candidatus Woesearchaeota archaeon | reverse complement strand
AACACGGGCTAGTTTACTTTACCCAAAAGCGGCCAGCCTGTAGGCTTCCTCATGTTCTAGTATCCTCATGAAACTTGGAAGCAACCGGCACCTTCTGTCCCTGGTAATGGCTGCCAAGGCCTTTGGAGCCGTATGGCCGGTCAACCGGAGTGGACATATTGACAAAAGATACTTGGCCAATTTTCATCTTATAGTAAAGCGTTATCGGCAATGGAGAAACATTGCTCAATTCCAAAGTAAGGTTGCCTTCCCATCCCGGATCAATGAACCCGGCAGTGCTATGAATCAGCAAACCCAGGCGGCCCAGTGAACTTTTTCCCTCAATCCTGCCAGCAATGTCAGAAGACAGCTTAACAGACTCCAAAGTGCTGCCAAGGATGAACTCACCAGGATGCAGGATAAATGGCTCATTGTCCTTGATTTCAACAGGCATCATCAAACCCTCCTGCTTTTGCTTGACATCAATGATGCCATGCTTTGACTTGTTGAACAGCAGAAACTTGTTGTCAAGATGGATGTCAATGCTTGAGGGCTGGACGCAATCCTCAAAGAACGGCTTAATCACTATTTTTCCTGCTTTTATGGCTTCCCTTATGCTTTTGTCGCTAAGTAACATTTTATTTTGCCTGTGGCGCAATCTTCGCCTTCGCTTCCCCGAGCACCTTCTCAATTTGCTTATAAAGCTTCTTGTAATCGCCGTCATTCACTATTGTAAAGTCTGCTGCCGCCATGCATGCCGCGAGCTGCTGCTCATTGTTCTTGCCAACCATTTCTCGCTTCTGCTGGACTAGGAATTCGCTGAAGGAGCTTGGGTCCCTGGCCGATGCCCTCTTCCTTGCCCGTTCGTACCGTATATCCACCGGCGCATCAACCGCAACCATGCAAAAGCCCTTGAGCCCTTTAAGCACGGCAATCTCGCCAAGATTCCTTATGCTGTCAACTATTGAATTTGTCACGCTGGGGCCGCCCCTCAGACGCTTAATAACCAAAGTGGCCAGGAACCCGTTGCCATGCTTTTCCCTGAGCCTGTTCCCGGCAGTGATAAGGTTCTCCCTTGTAGGCATTGCGCCCTTTTCCCTTAGCAACAGCCGCAACTCGTCAGAAAGCGAATAATACTGGAAGCCCCTGCCTATGAGATATTCGGCAACAGCGCCCTTGCCCGCAGCAAAAGTCCCAGTAAGGCCAAGTATCATCGCATTGCCTATTGAGCAGTGATTATAAATAGTTTTTTATATTGCCTAGCAAAAACAATAAAAAGGAACAGGAAAGCGGCAACTGATATGGCTGACTCCTTTACAGAAGACGAAAAGAAAATCCTTGAGCCATACTTTACCAACCTTGACGGGCCTGTGTTCGCCTTTACTTCGAGGGTTCCTGAGGAAGTCGTGGCGGTGCTCTTCTCCAAATACAGCAGGTCGGCGCACAGCATAAGGAAGAACTTCCTTGACCTGGTAAAAGATCCCGAATCCGGGTTCGGTGGGCTGCTTGAGAGCGTTGGAAGCGGCAGCAACGACGCATTCACTGCTGCCCTGGCAAAAGCCCGTGATTTCTTCAGGAGGATTCTCGTTGAATACGGGGATGACTCGGTTGGCGAGCTTGGCATGGCCCATGTAGCCTTCGAGAACGTATCGCAGATAGCTGCCAAGAAGATTGAGGATGCCAGGCTGGCGTCGCCGCTTGAAAAATCAACGAGGTATGTTGTCTTTGAAAAAGGGAACTACTGCAAGCCATCCGCAATCATGCGCTCTGAATTCTCAAATGAATACATGGCGCTGTGCGATGAGTTGTTTGGCGCTTACAGCAGCCAGTTGGAGCCCATGAAGGCATTCGTGAGGGAGAGATGGCCTATTGCGGAATTTGACTTCAATGGCAGGAGGATAAGCCGGATGGCGGATGAGCATGAAGTGAAAAGGGCGAAGTCTGCTTACGAGTCGTCAGTGAAGGCAAAGGCCCTTGACATCCTCCGCTACTATCTTCCGGCGGCAACATTCACGAACCTTGGCATAACGGCAAATGGAAGGGCGTTTGAATACCTGATTCTGAAGCTCATGAGCGACGAGCTTGAGGAAATGCGTGAAATTGGCAGGATGATGCACGAGGAGCTCTTGAAAGTCATCCCGTCGCTTGTCAAGAGGGCTGCGCCAAGCAGCTATCTGGCTGAAACACGGATGGAAATGCGCGCATTCGCAGCAGGAAAGCTGGGCGGTGTTCAGCAGGACAAGCAGCCAACAGTGACGCTCGTAAGCTATGACAAGGATGCGGAGGTAAAGGTGGTTGCAGCCGCGCTCTACCAGTTCTCAGGCCATCCAATGGGGCAGCTACGCAAAATGGCGGAAAAAATGACTGCTGCCGAGAGAATTGAGGTCATCGACGAGTTCATGGGGCGGAGAAGCAGCCGCAGGGAAAGGCCGCTGAGGGCGGCTGAGGCAGCCTGCTACCAGTTTGACGTTCTTTCAGATTACGGGGCATACCGGGACCTGCAACGACACAGGATGATGACCCAGATACCGCAGCTTCTCACCGTTGAAAACGGATATGACCTCCCTCCTGAAATCCCTGAAGCTGGAATTGAAAAGCAGTTCACAGCATTGATGGAAAAGGCTGCGTTTCTCTATCGGAAGATTGCCGCGAAAATGCCGCTGGAGGCGCAATACGCCGTGCCCCTGGCTTACCGCATCCGTTACCTGATGCAGTTCAACCTTCGCGAGGCATACCATCTGATAGAGTTAAGAAGCGTCCCTCAGGGCCACCCAAGCTACCGACATGTCGTCCAGGAAATGTTCAGGCAGATGAATGCAGTGCACCCAACCTTGGTCCACTACATGAAATATGCCAACATGGACGAGCTGGACGCGCTTGGAAGACTGAAAAGCGAATTTAGGAAGGAAGAGAAGCTGGCGGCGATTGGAAAAACTATTTAAAGTATTACCCATAATATAGTGAACTGCGCGGGTTATGTGATAGACGAGGCGCAGTTCACTATCAGACAACTGCGTACACGACATGACATAAGCTACGCGGTTGTCTATACTTCTCGCTATGAGCGAAACGAATGTATAGTCAAGGACAGAAATAAATGAGCAAAAAGCTGTCCTTGACTAATAGCAAAGGGCATATTGCATGCTCAATTTTTTGTGCCCTTTGCTATAATAGCGAATCTCGTTAATTGCTCAAATGGGTTTCATACCCCGCAGCTCTGCTGTGGCATAATTATCCCGTTTGAGGCTTAAAAAATCCCGACACTCATAAACAATACCCCGCAGCTCTGATGCGGTTGGATTTTTCATTGGTGGCGTTTGTTTGTGGAAGCAAAAACTTCGGACCATTTTACCAAGAGCGCAACTGTTTTTCTTCTATGGACATTTTTGGCACAACATTTTTTAACAGGCATAGTAAACTAGTTTCCAATGCCGAAAAACAGATTTGTCATGGTTGACGGGCTTGACGGCTCTGGCAAGGGCGCCATGGTTGATGCGCTCCAGAACTGGGCCGGGCAAAAAGGAATGAAAGTTCTTGATCTGCGAAGCTATTGCCA
Source organism: Candidatus Woesearchaeota archaeon (assembly GCA_013331515.1). Classification (GTDB taxonomy): domain Archaea; phylum Nanobdellota; class Nanobdellia; order Woesearchaeales; family UBA10216; genus UBA10216; species UBA10216 sp10216u. The sequence continues at coordinate 1,549 of DUGG01000031.1, read as the reverse complement.
GGAGAAGAATGCCTTTCCTGAGCCGGAAGAGGTTTTGCAATTCGACGCCATAGTATCCGCTGAGCCGACTTTCTGCTACGTTGGCAGGGCCATAAGGGAGGAGCTTATCCGCGCAACAGCCAGGCAGTATTCCGCGTTGAGCATTGCCCATGCTTTTGCCCTTGACAGGGAAATACTTTACAAGCGCGTCCTGATACCTGCAATAAAGACGGGTAAATACATTTTCCAGGAGAGGGGAATCTCCTCCTCGCTTGTTTACCAGCCCGTGCAGGAGCACATCCAGCTTTCTGAGCTTATCAGGCTGCCAGGGAACAGGACTGCCCTGCAGTTTTCCCCTGCGCTTTTCATGGTTGCGGTCGTGAAGCCGGAGACGGTAATGCGGCGGCTTGGAAGCCGGGAGAAGAAGGACAACTCCATTTTTGACAGCCTTGGGTTCCAGCGAAAGATTGATGAGCGGTTCAGGTCTGACTGGCTCAGGCAGCTTTTTGGGCAGCACGGCTCAAGGGTGGTTTACGTTGACACTGATGAGCCGAAGTCGGTTGAGGAGACGCAGGCAGAGACTGTCAGCGTGTTTGAGGGGTTCTTTTCAGCGCAGAAGTAGGGGGCTACGAAGCAGATTCCTTTTCTGCCTCTTTTTTCTCAACAGGCGCATCCTCCTTTCTGCTGCCCAGCACCTGCAGGAGCGTCTTGTTTTTCCTTATGGCATTGTAGCTTATCATTTTGCTGCCCTCTTTTTTGCATAATTTCCCTGTTGCCAGTATTTAAGCTCTGTTGCCCGGCAAAATATCTTAAGTGAAAGGCATAACGTAAAACAACTGTGGCAGTTGCGGTTTGCCCTTATGCGCTGCTGTCTTTTTGCACGAAGTCTGTTATGCGTGAGCTGCTGCCAGCCAGCACCTTTCCCGTCTCGGCGTCAATCTTTATGTTTATCACGCTGTAGCTGGCTGTAATGTACGTTATGTTCCATACGGGATTTGCTTCTTTTCTGCTGCTTTTTCTGCCTGATATCTCCGCATCCGTGAGCGGCTGGAGTATTGCTATCACGCTGCCGGGCGTTTCGCCGCTGAAGCCATCCTGCCTGGCTTTCTCTGCAATCTTAATTGCCTCCTCAGCTTCCACTTTCACGCTGCCCGGGTCAAGTTTTGGAAGCGTTGCCTTCTTTTTGAACGCCTGCTCTTTTTCAGAGTTTTTCTTCCCATTCGAGCTGAAAGTGGTGAATGTGTCTTCTTCCTTGTCGTAGTAGCTGAGCAGCCATTCAACATCACTGTCACTGCCTGTGAGCAGCGAGGCATCTTTGGCCATGGCGAACATGCTTGAAAGATAAGGCGTTTTGTTGCCCCTTCTCCATTCCTGGAACCTGTTGTCTTTCTCAACCGATGAGACAATGCCTGAAATGGTCATCCTGCCAGGCAGCTTGCTGCCTGCTTTAAAAATCTTTTTCCACTGGTCTCTGACCAGTGGCGTTTTGTTCTAATGGCATGAGTGGAAAGCTTTTTCTTTGTAAACTGTTGAGAAGTTGTTTGAGGGAGCGTAATCTGCCCTCAAACAA
>DUGG01000055.1 GCA_013331515.1 Candidatus Woesearchaeota archaeon | reverse complement strand
TCCTTTTGGCGATGGCAATGGAAGGGTGGGGCGGCTTCTGATGAACCATATCCTGTGGCACGCTTCCCATCCTATGCTGATTATAGAGTATAAATACGGGCGTTCATATTATAGGGCTCTCGAGAGGGACGAAACGGGCTTCACAAATTATTTTGCCAGGAGATATATCTCTGTTCACAAGAGGAGGTTAAGGCAGTAAAATGCTCCTCGTTGACGTCCATGCACATCTTGACCTCTTTGATGAAAATGAGAGAAGGCAGCTTATTGCCCGGGCTTCAAGTGCGGGGGTGAAAGTCGTAATCAACAACAGCGTTGACCCAAAGTCGATAAGGAAGGCTCTTGAATTGGCACGGCAGCATGAAATCATCAAGGCCGCAATCGGCCTTTACCCAACAGAAGCGGCAAGGCTTTCCCCGGCAGCTATTGATGGTGAGCTGGACTTTATCCGCAGCTGCAGGGACAGGGTTGTTGCCATTGGCGAGATTGGCNNCAGGCGGCAGCAGGTGGTTTTGTTTGAGCGGCAGCTGCAGCTTGCGAAGGAGCTTGGCAAGGTTGTGATTGTGCATTCAAGGCAGGCTGAAACGGATGTGGTTGATACTCTTATCAGATTAGGGTGCAGGAAGGTTATCCTTCACGCGTTCCATGGCAGCTTGAAGCTCGTCCAAAAAGCAGTGGCGGCAGGCTTTTACATTACAATCCCAACAAACATAAGGCGGAGCAGCCACTTCCAGGCGCTGGCAAGGGCGCTGCCTTTGTCAGGAATTCTCACGGAAACTGACACGCCGTTTCTTGCAGCCGAAAAGGGAGGAAAAAGCGAGCCCGCTCATGTTGCCAAAACAATTGCAGAAATTGCCGGAATAAAGGGTCTGACAACTGGAGAAGTTGCGAACATCCTGTACCTGAACTTCCAACGCCTGTTCGCATAACCATACCGAAACATTTATAAAAGCTGCAAGCCATTTTTTGCTCAAAGAAAAAAAAGGGTGCTAGACGGAAAAATGGCAGATTCCACTTTCAGGGAGGCTCTCAGTTTCCTTGACAGCATTGGCGTATTTGACGTAGTTCTGCCTTTTTTGCTCATATTCACCATAACCTTCGCCATGCTTGAGAAAAGCAAGATTTTTGGCACAGAAGTGGTTGATGGCAAGCACTATACCAAGAAGAACCTCAACTCACTTGCCTCTTTTGCAATCGCATTTTTCGCTGTCGCCTCAAGCTGGGTCGTGCAGACGCTCACCCAGATTTCAGCAAATGTCGTGGTGCTGCTGTTTGCTTCTGTCTTTTTCCTGATGCTGGTAAGCTCGTTCAGCCAGCAGGCTGATGAGAAGGGCTTTGCGCTCGGAGGCACATGGCAAAAAGTATTCATGGTTATCATGTTCGCCGGCCTTGCAGGCATCTTCCTCAACGCCATGGAAACTGATGGCAGGACGTGGCTCCAGTGGAGCCTTGGCTGGCTTTCAGACATTTCAGCCAACATACCTGTTGCCGCGACAGTGCTGATTGTGGGGATCATTGCAGCCATGGTTTACATCACAAGGGGAGAGAAGCCGCCAGAAAAGAAGTGACAAAGGCAAACATATAAATACATACGAACGGCAAATCAACTAAAAAAGGTGCGAAGAAGTGCTGCCTATGCTTTTCCAGACGTTTTCAGGTGTAAGGACGGTTCCCGAATTTCTTGTGCAGCTTGAGAATGTTGGGCTCCTGGATGCGGTGCTGCCGTTCATACTGATTTTTGCAATCGTCTTCACGGTCATCCACAAGACGAAGATGCTGCATGCTGCCAAGGGAATCCATGTCCTGATTGCGCTCGTCATGTCACTCCTTGTAGTCGTGCCTCATGTGCTGGGCACCTACCCGCCTGGGCAGGACGTTGTCAACATCATCAATGGGGCCCTGCCTAATGTTTCGCTCGTGATAGTCATCATAATAGCCGCCCTGCTCGTGCTGGGTATATTCAAACCGGAGAGGGAGGAGGCGCCATTCGGCGGCTTTCTTTCAATCCTCAGCGTGATAGCCATCATTTACATCTTCGGCCTCTCTGCCGGCTGGTGGAAGACGCTCGGAATGCTTTCATTCCTGTCAAGCCCGGACATACAGGCGCTTGTGGTGATTATACTCGTGTTCGCGCTGGTCATATTCCTGATAACAGCTGACAAGCCGTTTGACGACACGGTAAACGCCTTTAAGAAAATCGGCTGGCTGAAGAATAACCCATAATCCCGAAAAATGGCAACGATTCTTGATATTGGCCTCCTGAAGGGTTTCAGCGACCTGTTCGTTTGGATTCTTGTCTTCGTGATTGTTTACGGCTCCCTTGAAGCCACGAATCTCCTGAAGAACAAGGGGCTGCACGCGCTTTTTGCCTTTGTGATAACGGCAGTCGTAGTCCTCACCGGCGGAGGCACTAACATCATAACTGCCATGGCGCCGTGGGTGGTGGTCATAGCCGCAGTCATCTTTTTCATCCTGCTGCTGACAACCTTTGCCGGCGTTGACCAGAAGACCGTGCTTGACACGTTTGCTGGCAAGGGCAAGGGGGTCATATGGTATGTATCAGTGGCGCTGTTCATAATCCTGATAGTCGCATGGACTCAGGGGCCGAAGGAGGAAAAAGTGATTGACCCGGAAACTGGTGAAACGGTCATAGTTGACGTCACGCAGGAGCAGAGGCCGTTCGTTGGCATCCTTACTGACCCAAAGGTGCTTGGCCTTGTGCTGCTGATAGGGGTAGGCACGATGACGCTCGCTCTTATGGCCACCGGCGGCGGGGCTGTCAAGTAGTCTTCTTTGGCTGGACAGGCGCTTTCATGCCTTTGGTTATGCGGGAGAGCTCGTTGACGTTCTCTGTAAGCGTGGGAATTATTTTCTGGAAGACCTGCTCAAGCGCCTTCATTTCAGAGCCAACGTCCTTGACGCTTTTGTCATAGTCCGAAACCTTGTCAACCACGCTCTTCTGCAGGTTGTCAAATGCTGTTTTCATGTCAGTAAAGCGCTGCTCCAGCGCTGCCATGCGCTGCTCCACTCCGCCTTTCCAATCTACAAGCTTGTTGTAATCCTTCATGAGATCCTGCCACTTTTCCTCTATTATGGCCTCGCTTATCTCCTCCACCCTTGCCGAGGCGCTTTGCTGGAAATGCTGGCCGGCAAACGGCTGCTGCGTTTCCTGCTGCCGGAACTGCTCTTCTGTCCCTTCCTGGGCAATACCAGCCATTTCTTCCGGACTCTGGGGGCCGGTGATTGTTGTCTCATTTTCCATCCCCTGCTCAAGCACCTCTGCGCCCTGGCTCCCTTCGTTGAAGGGCAGGGGCGGAGGGGCTCCAAGCCCGTCAGGCTGCCTGAATTGCTGCGGCATTCCCTGCACAGGTGATGGCGGCCTCAGGTCTGCCTGGCTGAACGCGTCAAATATTTGGTGTGTCGGGTAGCCGTTCCTCTGGAGGGCCTGCACTATCTGGTTATTGCTGAGGCCCTGCCTTCGCATCCTGATTACATCATCAACAGGCACCCTTTGCCTTTGGGGTGCTGCTCCCTCATCTTTTTTGCCAAAACCGAAAAGTGCCATTTCCCGATGCTTTCCTGAACCAGGGGATTACCTGCGCCCATTGTTGTTTTTAAAGCTTTTGAAACATCACTTGGCCGCTTCTTGCTCTTCCAGCGCCGCGTCAACGACCTGCCTCACTACACGTTCAACCTCTGCCTGAGTTACAAACCCAAGCGGTTCTATCAGGTTGAGGTATTTCCTTATGACGTCAACGTCTTCAGACCTTGCAAATCCCTGAAGCTCGTTTGCAAGCGCTTTCAGTTTTTCTTCCTGACCTGTAATCTGCGCCTTGAAGCCAGACACCTCGCTTGCGAGAAGCTTGATTTCAGCCTTTATCTTCCTGTCACTGGACAGCATATTTTCCTCTGTCACCTGGCTTCTCCGCTCAAGGTTGGAAAAACGTTCCTCAAGTGCCCTGAGCCGCCTTTCAGCTTCAGCCACGCCGTCAAGCGCGGCCTGCGTATAGGCGATTCCCTGCCGGCCTCGCTTACCTCCTGAAAAATCCTGATTGTCCAATTTCGCGAGCACACCTTTTTTCTGTAAAACTATTTAAAGAGGCTCTGATATAAATAGCTTTGTAAAAGGGGCGCATAGCTGCATGGATGTGGAAAAAAAGGGGTGCTTCAGCTACGAAACGTACAAGGAAGGGGAGGATACTGTCCTGAGGATAGACGCTGAGGAGTGCCCTTTCTTTCCTTCAATAGAGGACAACGCAATGTGCATGTCCTTAGTCATCAACAAGCTTGTTGAAGTTCCCGGCATAACCCGCGTTGTTTTCAGCCAGAAAAGGGACTACGAGTATGACTATGGTCAAGTCAGGATGCTGGCTGAGATTGGCAAGCTCAGGAACCAGCTGGTGAAGCAGCAGGCGCTTTCTTCCATAAGCGGGCTGTCTCAGGGGCCTGCCGGGGCAAGGCGAAGCTATGAGATTAGAAGCATAATCTACAACAAGCTGAGGAACGACCCTGTCGCGGCTTACGTTGAACTGCGCAGGATGCACAGGCAGGGAAAGGTTGAACTGGAACGGCTTAACCAGCCAGATGCGGCCCTGTCGGGATATGCGGGGTTCCTCGATTTCCTGCTTGGCTCGCTTGAGAAGACAGCGCTGGTGAGCGCGGCGAAGCAGCACCTCCAGGAATATAAGGAAGGCGACCGCTCGGTTTATCATAAAATCTTCAGCCCGCTTGCAAAGCCGGACTTCATGTTCACGCGGCTGATGGCCGCCTTCCCGCAGGATGGGGAAGAAATTGACAGCTACACTGTCGGGGGCTCCGACATCACCATCTTCCAGGTGCCGTCAACTGTGCAGCCGCTTTACCATGTACTGCCTCCGGAGTTCAAGCTTTCCGAGGACAAGTACGAGGTTCTTGACAGGGCCAGGGCGATAATTTCAGAGCACAAGCCCACCCGCTCTGAATTCATAGACCCTGAAAGGGTGAGGCAGGTCTTCTTCAATGTTGGTTCCGACATGATTGAGGAGCTTTCAGAGCAGCGCCATCTTAAGCTGAGGAACAAGGAGACAGAGGAGCTTGCCGAAATCCTGGTCCGGTACACTATCGGGTTCGGCCTCGTGGAAGTCCTCCTAAAGGATGAGAGAATACAGGACATAACGGCCAACAGCCCGATGGGCAGGCAGCCGATTTTCATTGTGCACCAGGACTATGACGACTGCATGACAAACATCGTTTCAACCACGAACGATGCCGACTCCTGGGCCACCAAGCTCCGCCTGATGTCGGGCAGGCCACTTGACGAAGCCAATCCGATACTGGACACGGAACTCCTCATCCCCGGAGCCAGGGCAAGAGTGGCCGTGATTGGCGAGCCGCTCAACCCCAACGGGCTTGCTTACGCATTCAGGAGGCACCGGGACAAACCGTGGACATTCCCCCTTTTCATAAAGAGCGGGATGATGAACCCCCTCTCCGCCGGGCTTCTCAGCTTCCTCATTGACGGTTCAAGGACAATGCTAGTCGCAGGCACAAGGTCGGCTGGAAAGACCTCGCTGCTTGGCGCAGTCATGGTAGAGATAATGAGGAAGTACCGCGTCCTTACTATTGAGGACAGTGTTTCAGGGGATAGCGAACTGGTGATTAGAAAAAACGGCTGTTATGAACGCACATCAATTGGGGAAATTGTGAATGGAACTATTGCCAGGCACGGCAGCTGGTACAATCTTACAGATCACGAAGTGACGGGCAATCCTGAAAATATTGAGGTATTTGCTATGAATAAAGAAGGCAAGATTGGTCTTAGTAAAGTCAGTAAGCTCATAAGGCACAGAGTAAAGAAGCCATTATACGCTATAACAACAAGTACGGGAAGGACTATAAAAGTAACCGGAGACCATTCCTTGTTTTCTATCGGAGAAACCGGTCAGATAGTGGAGGCCAAGGTGAAGGATCTCCGACCCGGCAGCCATATTGCAGTCCCTAGGCGAATTGAACTCGCCAATAAGGAACGGCCCGAAATTGACATGCTTGCCAAAATTTTAACACTTGAAGATAGCTTTATCTTTGGAGAGACAGTTAGAAAATTCGCGCGACAATATAAAGCAGTCATCAAAAAGTTAGGCAATGAACACGACTATGGAAAACAGGTTATCCAAGACTGGATTAAGAAAGGGCTTCTTCCAAGCAGGATTATTAAGGACTTATTGTCTCTCGGCTGCCAACTTGAAAATGAAGAGCTTCGCTTTAAAATAGGCCGCCGCTCGTTTTTCTCCTTGCCTGTCAGGATAACACTTGATAAGGATTTTCTCATTTTTGTGGGATTGTGGATAGCTGATGGATGCTATGACAAAACATCGGTCATTATTTCCGCAGTTGACGAAGAGGACAAGGCAGTAGTGCATGCTGTGGGAAAGAAATTCGGGATACCAGTGAAGAGGCATTCTGATGGGTTTTCCTTAATGCTTAACTCCAAGACTCTCAAAATTTGCATGAGAGAACTATTTGAGCTAAAAGGAGACTCTTATACAAAGCGGCTTCCAGTTTGGATTTACCAACTGTCAAAGGAACAGGTTGGATGCGTACTGAAGGGTATGTTTAGCAGCGACGGTTGCGCGGCCAAGAACGGGATTATCATACCAATGGCCTCAATCATCCTGCTCAAGGATCTTCAGTTCCTCTTATCGGCATATGACATAATTTTCAGAATCGGCAAAAAAAGGAAAGATGGCACTTATAACGCGGGAATAAGCTCGTTGAAATCCTGGAAGAATTTCAGGGACAATGTTGGATTTTTGCAGAAGTATAAAAATCAGAAAGTGGAAATTTTGTGCAGTAAAACAAGCACGCACGACACTAGCGACATTATACCCCTGCCGCTTGAAACAAAAGAAGATTTAGTGGATGTTGCGCCAAAATTCAGCTTTAATGACTATGTTACCAGGGATAACAATCCGGGGCAAAATAAGCTGATTAGCATGGTTCAAACAAATCAATTGCCGCAAGAACTTTCACGCAATCTTTCAATTTTGGCACAATCAGACATATTCTGGGATGAAGTCAAGGAAGTTTCGCTGCTTGAGCACGAAGGATTGGTGTATGACCTGTCTGTGCCTGAATGCGAGAGTTTTGTTTGCAATAATATCGTGGCTCACAACACACTGGAACTTCCTGTTGCATCGCTTAAACAGCTCGGCTACAACATCCAGCCGATGAAGGTCGCATCTGCGCTTACAAAGGGCACGACAGAGGTTTCCGCAGACGAGGGGATAAGGGCAACGCTGAGGATGGGGGACAGCTGCCTTATCGTGGGGGAAGTGAGGAGCTCTGAGGCGGCCGCGCTTTACGAGGCCATGAGGGTTGGCGCTTTGGCCAATGTTGTTGCTGGCACAATCCACGGCGACTCGCCATACGGCGTTTTTGACAGGGTGGTCAATGACCTGAAGGTTCCCCGGACTTCCTTCAAGGCAACCGACGTCATCGTCGTTGCCAACCCGATAAGGAGCCCCGACGGCCTGCACCGGTGGAGAAGGATGACGCAGATAACCGAGGTGGGGAAGTTTTGGGAGAACGACCCCCTGCTTGAGAAGGGCTTTCGCGACCTGATGAAGTATGAATCAAAGACAGACCAGCTTGAACCGACGGTTGACCTGCTGAACGGGGAAAGCGACGTGCTCAAGTCAATCGCCTCCAACGTGAAGGAGTGGGCCGGCAGCTGGGATGCAGTATGGGACAACGTCCTTCTCAGGACAAAGATTAAGCAGGCCATTGTTGACGCGGCTGAAAAAAGCGGCCAGCCTGAGCTGCTCGAAGCAGATTTTGTCGTCCAGGCAAACGACTACTTCCACCGCATATCCGAAGGAATAAAGAACGAGGTTGGGGGATACGACAACAAGCGTATTTTCTTCCAGTGGAACGAATGGCTTGGCAGGGCGGTCAGGAGAAGGGAGATTGAGGTGGCATGAAGGCTGCAAAAAAGAACAGCGAAGGCTTAAAGAACTGGCAGGCCATCATAAAAGCAGGGGATGCCAGGTTGCTCTTCTTCCCGACTTTATGTTTGACGGCTTATATGGCTTTTTTCTTTTTTTCCGCTTATGACGCTTCTGCTGATGAGCAGTTCAGGCCTTACCTTCACAAGGCCGTTGTTCCCGAACATCCAAAGCTTAATCTTTACGGAACCTATACCACCGAACTTTTTCCAGGGGCTGCCTCTTACACATACCAATTTGACATTCCGCCTGGCACTAACGGCCTGCAACCCGCGTTAGCCATATCCTACAACAGCCAAAGCGTTAAGCAGCGCCCCGGAATCCTGGGAGCAGGCTGGGCACTGACACAATCATACATTTTCAGGAATGCCAACAGCACCTTGAACGACACCTCAGACGACTACTTCAAACTAATCTTGAACGGCGCAGCCCACGACCTCATCTACAACTCTTCAGATGGCTTTTACCGCACCAAAATTGAAGCTTACATGCGAATCCAAAACTTTCCACTACTTCCAACGATTACGGCGCTTACTGGCTTGTCACAGCCAAAGACGGGACGATTTACAGGATTAACCTGAGCACAAGCAGCAGCGGGGAAACTCCTGAACTGGACTACCTCACTTTCAGGGTAAAGGAAGGAACATGGGCAGGCGCCACGGAACAAGAAGGCGACACAGCCATAGAACAAGCAGCCATAACCGCAGTGCCGTCAGCCACAAGGTACAAGACCCAGAAAGTCTACGTCATCAACGCAAGCAACAGCCAGTGGCAGGGCACGGTAGACTACCTGGTGGCACAGAGCAACCCGCCAAAACGGTGGCTGCTCAACTACATCACCACAGGGGAAAGCTACTTAAACGCCTCAAACCTCAGCAGCACGGTATACGTACTGGAACTGGCCAACAAAACGCAGGCACAAATCAGGGATGAAGTGAAAAGCCTGCTCAACGCGTCAAAAGGTTAAAAAGCAGTCAGGCAATGATAAAACCCTGAAAAGGGGAAGCAACAAGCATGAAGCGCCTTACGCCATCCGACGATCCAATCGCGAGGAAGTATTCCGGCCTTATCAAGGATGCCTTTGAAGGCAGGGCGGCAGTCGGGGGGCGGCAGCCAGGAAAGGAGCCCATCCCGGCCACGCCAATCTCTTCCAGCAACTATGTTGATTTCAAGAGGGAGAACCTTCCCAGGCAACTTGGCTTTTACGAGAGGTTGTGCAATTGGGCTGAACGCGCGTTAAGGATTAAGCCGGACGCCAGGAAGGCGGCTGAGCTTCAGGGCTACATTGACCTGTGTCATCTTGGGTCAACCCCCACAGGGGCGATGAGCCTTGCTGTCATCATTGCATTGGCAGTGACGGTTGCCGGGGCTGCAGCCGCGTTTTTTTTCATGGACTCGGTGATTTTTGCGTCCTACGCCATTGGCCTGGGCCTTTTTGCCTACGTCTCCCTAATAAAAGCGCCTGAGTTTCTTGCAAACAACTTCCGGCTGGCGGCATCAAACCAGATGGTGCAGTGCATCTTTTACGTTGCGACGTTCATGAGGCACACTTCCAATCTTGAACGGGCTGTCAGGTTTGCCGCCGACCGGCTTTCCCCGCCATTGGCACTGGACATCAAGAAGATACTATGGGATATTGAGACTGAGAAGTATGGCACAATCAAGGAGTCCCTGGATCGTTATCTTGAGACGTGGAGGAAGTGGAACATGGAGTTCATAGAGGCATTCCACCTTATTGAGGGCTCGCTTTACGAGCCGTCAGAGGGCAGGCGGCTGAACATGATTGACAAGGCGCTGGACGTGATGCTTCAGGAGACGTACGACAAGATGCTGCACTACAGCCACGACCTGAAGAGCCCTGTTACCATGCTTTACATGCTCGGCATCGTGCTGCCTGTGCTTGGCCTTGTCATCCTTCCCATGGCAGCGAGCTTCCTGACTTCAGACACCCCCCCGATGAAGATAGCCCTTAACATAGCCCTGCTTTACAACCTCATACTGCCTCTCGTGCTGTTTTACATGAGCAAGATGGTGCTTTCAAAGAGGCCTACGGGCTACGGAGAGAATGACATATCCGAGTATAACCTCGGATTGAGGGGGCTCAGGAACCTTACAGTCAGGGTCGGCGGCAGGCAGCTGGTCATAAACCCGGTCTGGCTCACGATTGGCGTGGCATCTTTCTTCGTGCTTATCGGCCTCACGCCTTTGCTTCTGGGCGCAGTGATTCCTGACGAAGCGCTGCTTCAGGAGAGGATTTTTGATCAGACGCTGAATTTCAAGCTTCTTGATTACAGGAGCGTTGACGGCAGCCTTGTTGGACCTTACGGTCTTGGCGCCACAGTGCTGAGCTTTCTCATCCCGGCAGGCATCGGGCTTGGTTTTGGAATTTACTATCATGTCCGCTCGAGGAATGTGCTCAAGCTCAGGGAACAGGCCAAGTCGCTTGAGGAGGAATTCTCATCCGCGCTTTTCCAGCTCGGCAACCGCATCGGTGACGGATTGCCGATTGAAATTGCCGTCGGGAAGGTTGGCGAGGTCATGGCAAACACCCGCTCAGGCGAGTTTTTCCAGCTTGTAAGCCAGAAGATTGTGCGGCAGGGCATGTCGGTTGAAAAAGCCATCTTTGACTCCAGGCAGGGCGCCCTGCTGTCCTTCCCGTCTCCCCTGATTGAAAGCGCGATGAAAGTGCTCATTGAAAGCACAAAAAAGGGGGCTATGGCGGCCTCTGCAGCCATGATAAACGTCTCTCAGTACATAAAGGACATCAGGCGGGTTGACGAGCGCCTGAAGGACCTCATGGCGGACATAATCAGCGACATGAAGCAGCAGGTTGGAATACTCGCCCCGGTCATAGCTGGAATCGTCGTCGGGGTAACTTCCATGATAATAACCATAATAAGCCGCCTGAACGACCAGCTTTCAACGCTCACCGAATTCTCTGGCGGGACCAGCAGCGCCCTGCCTGTCGGCATCCTCAATATATTTGGCAATGGCGTGCCAACCTATTTCTTCCAGGTTATAGTGGGTATTTACATAATACAGGTCGTCATGATACTTACCGTCCTGATAAACGGCATTGAGAACGGCGCTGACAAGGTTGCCGAGCGGTTCATGCTGGGAACAAATCTCATCAGGGGCACTATAATATATGCCATAACGGCATTCACCATAACCCTGCTGTTCAACATCATCGCAGCCAGCATAATAACAGGGATAGCGCAGCCAGGGATGTGAGCAACAGTAATCGTGCCGCTTGACAGGAACAGTCTATTTGAAGCATTCGGGAGGATAGGAAGATACCACCTATTCGACCTTATCCATTACATAACAGCCCTGAATAATGACTGCGCCAAAATAATCTCTTACGACAAGGACTTTGACAACCTCGAAATAAGAAGGGAGGAACCGTAAGATGCAGCAGAGGTGTCCTGAATCAACAGTCAGCGCCTTAATCGTCAACAACTAAGGAAAAATACGTCTCGTACGTCTCGTGAAACTTTTTGTTAAGTGCGTCGGCCGTNNTATAATGTAAGGGAAGCTTATGCTATATTAATCCTTTTCGGTTTCTGTCAATTTGCTCAGAAGTGCGTCTGCCATGAAATCTTTCATGTAGTATATAAGTTCCTGTTCCGAAGGCAAATGAACTTTGTTGTGGTGGTCAAAAACAAAACGCACAAATTCTGTCGGATTAAAATATTCAGCAAGCCCTAATTTCCTCATATCGGTTTCCATGCGCCTCAAAAGCAGTTTATAGTCCTCTTTCTTATTATGCCAATTACACGTGTTCATTAGCATAACTCTGAAGAAAGCCAGCGATAACACTTCCGCATAATAATATTGGAAGGTAGACCCGCCCTATAAACGACCGCCGGTCAGAGA
>DUGG01000048.1 GCA_013331515.1 Candidatus Woesearchaeota archaeon | reverse complement strand
TGGGCCACGTTGACCACGGCAAGAGCAGCATCCTTGACAGGATTCGCGGGACGTCCATAGTCAAGTCCGAGCCTGGGCAGATTACGCAGGCCATTGGCGCCTCGATAGTGCCTGTTTCTGTGATAAAAAGCCTTTGCGCTCCGCTTTTGCAGCAGCTTAAGCTTGTCCTTACAATTCCCGGCCTTCTTTTGATTGATACCCCTGGCCATGCAGCGTTTGTCTCCCTGAGAAAGCGGGGCGGTGTCCTTGCCGACATAGCCATCCTTGTTATTGACCTGAATGAGGGTTTCATGCCGCAGACATTGGAGGCACTGGACATTCTCAAGAACTACAAGACGCCTTTCATTGTTGCGGCAAACAAGCTTGATTCGGTGCCTGGATGGAGGACTGATTTTGATGCTGGCAGCAATGACACTTTTGCGCCGGTATCGACACTAGGCAACAATGTTATCAGCGATGAGGAATTATTGCTGCCGAAAATTGCAAAACAGAGCCAATCTGTGCAGGATGAGGTTGACAAGCGCCTCTATAACCTTGTTGCAAAGTTCGCCGAGCTTGGCTTTGATTCTGACAGGTTTGACCGCGTTTCAGACTATAGCAAGCAGCTCGCCATCATTCCTTGTTCGGCAAAGACTGGCATTGGCATTCCGGAAGTCCTTGTTGTCGTTAGCGGTCTTGCGCAGAGGTTCCTTGAGACAAAGCTTAATTTCACTCCGGAAGCGCCTGCGAAAGGCACCATTCTCGAGGTAAAACAGGAAAAAGGCCTCGGCGCGAGTGTTGATGTCATAATTTATGATGGCTCAATCAAGAAAAACGATTTTATTGTGATTGGAGGTCTCGATGGCCCAATTGTCACCAAAGCAAAAGCCTTGCTTGAGCCCGCTCCTTTATCTGAGATGCGTGACAAGAAGGCAAGGTTTGCACATGTAGAACGCGTAGTTGCAGCTACTGGCGTGAAAATAATTGGCGCAGGTGTTGAGGCTGCAATAGCTGGCATGCCTTTGATTTCTGTTCCGGAAGGTAGTCCTGTCGAACAGGCAAAGGAAGCAGCGCAAAAAGAGCTTGGCGAGTTCAACCTTGAAGTTGATGGCCGTGGGATCGTAATCAAGGCAGACACTCTTGGCTCCCTGGAAGCGCTGATGAAGCTCCTCCACGAGAAGGGCATTACCATAAAGTCAGCTTCAATTGGCGGTATTTCCAGGAAGGATATTGCCGATGCCGAGTCCAACATAGAGATTGACCCGATAAATTCTGCAATCATTGGGTTCAATGTTGGCTTAGGCAAGGAGCTTGAAGGCGTTTCCCCTTCTGTAAAGATTATCACGGGCAACATAATCTATTCAATAGAGGATGAGTTGCTTGCCTGGCAGAAGAGTGAGAAGCAGAGGATGGAGTCAAAATCAATGGAGCGGCTGGTCAGGCCGTGCAAGGTCCAGCTCCTGCGCGGCTATCTTTTCCGGCAGAGCAATCCGGCAATCATTGGCGTTGAAGTGCTTGCCGGCACGGTATCGGTTGGCGCCAGGCTCATGAAAGCCGGGGATGCAAAGCCAGTTACCGTGGTGAAGGAAATCCAGCTTGAGAAGGAGAATGTAACCACTGCGGGAAAGGGCAAGCAGGTTGCTGTTTCGCTTGAAAAGGTCACGATTGGCAGGCAGCTAAACGAAGGAGACATCCTGCTGAGCGTCATCCCGGAAGAGGACTTCAGGAAGCTCAGGGAGTTCAAGGGGTATCTTTCCCCTGACGAAGTTGACTGCCTTCGCGAGATAGCTGAATTGATGAGGTGGGGAAATCCTGTTTGGGGGATTTGAAAATGCTAAAAGGCCTTTCCAAGTGGAAAATTCTCAACAGCAAGGAGGTAAAGGCTGTTGTTGCTGCAATAAACTGGCAGTGGGGCTGCGATTTTTCGTTTGATGGCGGCTTTCTTGAAGGCAGGGATGGCGACATTTTTCTCATCAGCCGTGACGTGGAAAAGCTTGACCTTGAGCGCCTTAACATAGAGTCGCTTGGCCTTTATTTCGGGCAAATGCGCAACAATGAGCTGCGCTTGAGCATTGAGGGCAGCCAGATTGTCGGGAAGATGGCGGCAAAGAACGTGATTGAGACTACTGATGATGAGTTCAGGCAGTGGATTGGGGGCAGTGACCTTGAAAAAGATTACAATGGCTGCAGCGGCTACGCCATACTGAAGCACGGCAGCGATTTTGCCGGATGTGGCAAGTGCAAGGGCGGGAAAATCCTTAACTTTGTGCCCAAAGCGCGTAGGGTGCGGCAGTAGCCTGCACGTCCCTTATCCTGCCTTGATTCCACCTTAGTATCTCAACAGAGCTCGTTAAGGTTAGCCTTATCGCATTAGCCCTCTCGCGGCTTATGTCGCCTTTTTCTATGCAGAATTCAATTATCGCATCGTTCTTCTCCTTGAATTCTTCATGGTCTGAGTCGTCGCTGAACCTGTTCAGGTTGTTCATGAAGTTGGTCATCATCTGGATTTCAAATGCTGTTCGTGTGCCAAGCATTAGTGCGTACATCTTAAGTTCCCTGAAGCCGTTTCTTTTTGGATGGGTTATGTAGTCCTTCACGTCTGTTGTTTCGTTCCAGTTGACTGTAACCCCATCCCTGCTTGCTGTCCAGCCAAGGCCCCTCCATCTTTGCGTGCCGTCCTCGCCAATGCCCCTGTATTCGGGTGGGATTCCGAACAGGTAAACGCCTCTCCAAACCTTTGTAAGGGCGGCTTCATCTTCATTTTTCGGCACGATTCCGGGATTGTCAGGCCTTATGTCATACGCGTCTGAGTCGCCGTGCACCACCCATGCCATCCTTATCATGTCTCTCAGGTCGCGCCTGTTTTTCACGTCGTCTTCTGTCAGTGGCTTGAATCCGCTGCCTTCAAGGTAGGCATTTAACGTTCCATCCTTGACGTATTCAACTATCCTGCCGTGCAGCCTGTGCAGGAGCACCTTGCTTGCAAGTGATTCGGGGCTTTTGACGCCGTATTCAAAAACCTCGTAAGGCGGCTTTATGTGCCTGGCAACTATGTGCTCAAGCGCTTTTATCGTTTCACACCTTTGCTTTTCAATGCCTGCGGATTTACCATAATCCCTTTGCCTCTTTCCGTTAAGCCGCTGCCCGCTTTCAAACTGCGTCAGCACGTCAATCCCTCTTGCCGTCCCAAGCCTGGCTATGTCATCAAGTGTGGCAACGAAGAACCTTGTCTGCTCAAAAGCGTCGTATAGTGAGTCGTATCTCCCGTCACTGACGTGGAATATTGCTTTAAGGTCTTTCCTGAGCGCTTCTTGCGATGGTTCGCCTGCGAACCGCAATAGTTCGGCAAGTTCTGAGATTATCCTGCATTCCGCAGCTTTCTTGTCCTTAACCGATACCCTGTCAGTTACAAACCTTATAGTTGAGGTTGGCCTGAAGCTGACCCTTTTTCCCTGGCACATTACCGTGTTGTCGTCATTTATTTTCTCATCAAGGTGCGAATATATCATGTTGCCTGGCATGAGTTTGTTTTTGCCAAGGTAAGCGGCAAGGCCGTCAGCAACTTTGGGGCTGTCGATGTCGATAAACCGTTCCTCTCCAACCGGGATGTAAGGTGTAAGTTCTTCAACCGGTATTATGGCAGTTGCCGCCCTTCTTCCCGTTGTGCCATGCCCATTGCTGTAAGCATCAATGCGCAGGTAGGTTCTTGTGCAGCGTCTTCCTGTTGCCGCCCTGTTTGCCCACACCACGTTTAAGCTGTTCAGTGCCATGGCGCCCAGCCACCTGTGGAAAATGAATTCCTGCGAGAAGGATGCAACTTCAGGAATCCTCAGGAGGTCGGCTGCCAGGCTTTTATGCACTGTTTCTACGGCTTCCGCTGCCCTGTCAAGCGTAGGGCCCAGTAGGGATTCCAGGCCAGAATCCCTGAGCGTGGCAGGATCTGTGTTGATTGAGGACTGGTCGTCCGGCATTGCCAAGTTTAAACCCCTGATGCTGGTTTTTATAAAATTTATATAAAACAGTTCATCTATACATTTCATATCACAGAACGTCTATTGTGATGGTTGCTGCCATGTTCCCGCTTTTCAGCGCATCAATCATCCCCCTTTTCAGGTCGGCTGCAGCCTTGCCGGCCCTGGTGCCGAGTGTCCTGTCTGAGAGAAAGTCGCCTTTCCTGAGCACCAGCTCAGTGTCGCTGGAATAGCTCCTGTTGGGAGCGGCAGTTATCTCGTCTTTCATCCCGGCAACGGTTATCGTCAGCTTTATCCTGTCGCAATTTTGTATCAGTTCCCTTATCCGCTCAAGGGAGAAG
>DUGG01000095.1:5603-7750 GCA_013331515.1 Candidatus Woesearchaeota archaeon | reverse complement strand
ACCATTATCCTACCTTATCCGATAGGCTTATATACTGACCAAACGGCAGTGGTTGCCATGAAGAGGAAGATAAGCATAACAATAGAGGAGAATATACTACGCGGGATAGACTCAGTGGTTGACAACATCATAATCAGGAACAGGTCGCAGGCGATAGAATTCCTTGCTAAGACGGCAATGGGCGACAACAGGCAGGCGGCCATACTGGCCGGNNCGGCTTCAAGGACATTTATGTCGTTGCCAGGCATAACGTCCTCACCAGCGTCTTCAACATACTGAAAGACGGCAGCGGCCACAATGCCAAGGTCACTTACGTTGAAGAGAAGGAAAGCCGTGGAAGCGCAGACACGCTCAGACTGCTAAAAAGCAAGATAAGCGCAAATTTCCTCGCAGTCTACGGTCACGTCATATTCGACAAGGTCAACATACAGGAGCTGTGGAACCAGCACGTGAAGCAAGGCACGGCCGTGGCAACGCTCCTCCTGACAACAGCGCCAAACCCCAGCGAGAAGGGCACGGTCAAAGTGGAAGGCAACCGAATACTGGAATTCGTGCAAAAGCCAAAAAAGACAGACGCCTACCTTGTGTTCTCGCCAATCTTCGCTGCCACTCCCGAAATCTTCAACCTGGAGGGCGGCAGCCTTGAATATGACATCTTCCCAAAGCTGGCAGAGAGGGGGCTGCTGGCCGGCCACACAAGCTCAGGAAGGGAGCAGCACGTGCATACGGCGGCGGATGCGAGGGCGATAAGCAGATAACTGTAGTTGGTTGGTGCTCAGAACACCATCTGCAGGTAGCAGTTTGGGAAGGTATATGCTGCCAAATCTGACAGCAAAATGAAAGATGCTGCAAAAACGTAATAAATCACTACCTCTAAGTTGTTAAAATGGAAACCTTTAAATACGAGCATCTGCTTGAAAGGTAAAAATGAACATAGCGAGAAAGAAACTGGAAATAATGATTAACGCCGTAAAATTCAACAAGGGAACGGCGCTAATATCTGAGCTGATACCCCTGGCGTTCTCAGGACTGTTTATGCCTGACATACTTTCAGGGACGGTAACTGCACCGGTAATCATCAGTTTAGCGGTAAATCATGCATTAATTCCCATAACGGCAGGCATTATATACGAATCCATCAGAGGAAGAATGGAAATGCCGAGCTTCCTGATAGAAGAAACAAGGCAAATAAAACCGGATAGTAGATGCACGGGCAGGACAAACACGGGAAACGAGACGGTGATACTAACTTCGTATTACTACAATTCAGGAGAAGATGCTGATAGAAGAAGGGAGGGAAACAAAAAAGAAGCCAGAATGATGAACAATTACCTGACAGCTAAAAAAGGATTCTTTGGCTACAAGACAGGCATCGCACATTTAGAAGACAACGCACAACCCTCCGACCTTGAAGAAGCGCTGAAAGACCCGGGGGTAAGCTCAATAGTGCTCATTGGACACTCAACGACAGGAAGCTGGATGACGACATCCGGCGATGTCGGGAGGGAAGATGTTTTAAGGTGGGTTGATGAAGCAGGGCACTGCAAAAGCGGGTTCGGACTGAAAACAGGATGCAATGTGATATACAGCAAGCCGCAGGACGAAGGGCAACTGCTCACGCCGGCATACGGCCACAGAACCCACCCGGGAGAACTTGCCATAGTCAAGGGACGCCCGCCAGAACCAACAGATTACCCTAACCTGACAGCAGTGCTGTACAACCTGCTGCCGAAAGGGCCGCACGTCGAAGTAACTCGCGGGATAGAATTAAACACGCGCCTGATAAAGCTGGATGCTTATCGGAAATGAGAAAAACACTGAGATAAAGAAATTCCCTGAAACCGAGGCGGCGAAGCCGCCGCTGCGCATCAACAACTGTCGATGCTGATTCGCCATCCCCAAAGCAAGCTCGTGGTGTATTACGCGAATTTTCTCGCTTCGCGACCGGCAATTTCTAATTCACACTTTGTGAATGTTGTGCCGCAGCAAGCTGCGGGGTAGTCAAGAACCACTGGTCAGAGACCGGTGCAATTCCGCCCATGGCGGAATGCACAATCCGGCCATGCAGGATTTGTGGCATGAACAAGAGTCACTTCTGACTGATTAGGTTGTTCTTGACTGCCTATAGGAGAGGAACTTGATTTTCG
>DUGG01000095.1:0-5563 GCA_013331515.1 Candidatus Woesearchaeota archaeon | reverse complement strand
AGCCACAGCATAGCCAATGCAGTCTGCGTAGCTGAGCTTTTCATCCTTGAACTGCAACTTAAATTGCATTGCAGCGATTATGGCCGGAAGAGAAACAGAAACGAGGAAATCTGCGTAAAAGCCAAAGTAGCGATTTGCATCCTCAACAGAATAAAATCTCAGCAGGTGGTAATACAGCTCAGCAAGGTGAAATTTTGTGGTGACCACGACACAATCAATGTACTTGGCATACCCCTGATTTCCGCCTAGCAGCTCAATCAAGGCATACGCATCTGCCAAAAAGATGCCGGCATTAGTCATAATACCCCCTGTCAATTTCCTCCATTGCTTTCTGAGTTGGCATCTTCAGCTTAAGCGAGCCAAAAACCTTACGCAGCTCGTTCTGCCTGTCTGCCACAACAAGCACACGCACAGTTTTCCCTGTGGAGAGATGCTCCTTATCAACCACCTCTTTAGGAATGGTTATTCCCAAAGAATTTCCCCACTGCTTCGGAGTTGTTTCAAACACCTGCATACAGACATCACCACAACCCGTATAATCTAATTATATATAAATANNTGATCCCATTTCGAACTCAGAAGTCAAGCGGGCGCACGTTCTTACCAGTACTGCACGTCGTGCGGAAACGTAGGATCGCTGTTCACACTTTTCTTTCAGAATTTCAGAAAATAGCGGGTTTTACCGGCCAATTCCCTGACACGGCCGACCAAACCAGGAGCAGGCGTTGTCTCATCCATCGCGGCTGAAAGAATATCCCCCGGCAGTCCATCAGAACCGGCCTTCCTTGCCGCGCGGAAAGACTTTGCCATATTAACCGAGTAGCCCACCATCCTGACCAGGGAATCTGCAGCAAGTGCTGAAGCAACGCCTTCGCACAATGCAGCTTGTGAGAAATAAAAGATTGCGGCAGAGCCCAAGAACTCACCAGTGGTAAGTTGATTTAACAGCGAACGATAACTATCATCAGCAAATTTCCCATCATAATTCCTTATCTCTACCTGAGTACCCATAAACCAACTGAAAGATGCCATTGGAGGCATGCAAACCGGAAAATCAGGCGCGGTATTTAAATTTAACTATTTTTTATCACTAATGAATAATAAAAACACCTATTAAGCGGCTGGGAAAAGGCGAACCGACGGCAGCCCGCAAAGTTTTTTAAGCACGCCTGCGACATCAGCTGCTGAAAAAAAGTGGTGAATGAAAGAATACTTGCCAGGAGAATCAACCCTGTAAAGGCCATAGCGGTAAGCTTCCTTGCAATTATACTGCTCGGAACAGTGCTGCTAATGATGCCCTTTTCTTCCAGGGACGCCAAGCCAACCGGCCTGATGGACGCGCTATTCACTGCAACGTCAGCAACAACAGTAACAGGGCTTGTTGTAAAGGACACCAATGACCACTACTCGACAGCCGGGCAAATCATCATACTGGCACTTATACAGATTGGAGGCCTCGGATACATGACGCTCATGTCATTCCTGTTCATGTTCGGAAGGAACCTGAGGCTGGCCGGAAGCGTATATTTCCACGAATCAATGAACCTCCCGTCAATCGGGGACGTATACAAGTTCGCAAAGCGCACAATAGCGTTTGTGGCCCTGTTTGAGGCGCTTGGCGCATTGGTGCTATTCCTCACATGGAAATCAGGCATGGGAACAGCAACAGCCGCGAAATACGGGATTTTCCACGCCACTTCAGCATTCAATAATGCAGGGTTTGACCTGTTCGGGGGTTTCAACAGCCTTGCAAGCTCAATAAGCAGCCCCGTGGTTAATGCCACGGTCATAATCCTGACAATAGTCGGAGGCATAGGATTCATTGTAATGAACGAATTGCTGCAAAAACTGAAAAACAGCCGATACAGGCTAAGCCTCCACACAAAGGTTGCCATCGCAATGACTGTAATACTCCTCGTGGTTGGTTCTGTAGCGTTTTTTGCGCTTGAAAAGAACAATGCTGAGAAAGACCTAAGCCCGCCCGATGCCGCAATGGCAGCAGTATTCCACTCTGCCGTGGCAAGAACATCAGGATTTGCAACACTGCCCCTTGCAGGCTTCGGAACGCTCACACTTGCGATGATTGGAGCGCTCATGTTCATCGGCTCCTCCCCGGGAGGAACGGGCGGAGGCGTCAAGACAACAACGATTTTCGTGGCTGCAAGAACCNNTTGAAGCCTTCAACAGAAGGATTGGAGGATTAGCCATAATCAAGTCATTCGCAACAATAACCGCGGCAGTCGCCGTGATTGCAGCAGCAACAACAGCAATGAGCATTGCAGAGCGTCACAATTATGCCAAGATAACCTTTGAAGCCATATCGGCATTCAGCACAACAGGGCTCTCAACAGGCATAACACCAGAGCTTACAAGCACATCAAAGCTAGTGCTGATAGCGGTAATGTTCATCGGAAGGGTAGGCCCACTCGCCCTGCTCCACCTGCTGATGGCAGGAAAAACCACGGCAAAAACAAGGCTGCCTGAAGAGGGCGTGCTGGTAGGATAATTTTTATAAAAAGCGCATTCATAGACAAAGCAAAAAGAGGATGGCAAAGAAAAACTTCGGAGTGATAGGGCTTGGAAAGTTCGGGACAAGCGCGGCACTCACCCTTGCTAAGGAAGGCAAGCATGTGCTCGCAATTGACAAGGACGAAGCCCGCATAAACTCCATCAAGGACTATGTCACCTGGGCAAGGCAGGCAGACTCAACAAACAAGGATGCGTTAGTTGAAGCCGGAATCGCAAACTGCGACGTCGTGATTGTCGCAATTGGGGAGGATATAGACGCAAGCGTGCTTGCAACGCTGAACCTGAAGGAAGTGGGCGTGGAGTATGTTGTTGCAAAGGCGTCAACAGAACAGCACGGAAAAATCCTGTCAAAAATAGGGGCTGACAGAGTAGTCCATCCTGAAGGCGACACAGGAAAGAGGCTTGCCTGGCAACTGATGAGCTCGGATGTGCTGGAGTTCATAGAGCTTTCCCCGCTCTACGCAGTCAAGGAAGTGAGCGTTCCAAAACAGTTTGTGAACAAGGCAATAAAGCATCTCCATATCGGCACAAATTTCGGAGTCCTGGTCCTGGCAATCCAAAGGGGCGCAGATAGGCTAATAGTCCCATCAACAGACATCAGGTTCCACGCCGAAGACAAAATCACGGTAGTAGGAAAAACCGAAGACATCAAGCACTTCTCAGAACACTTCAGGCTGAAGTGAGTATTTCGTATACCAGTATATGAAGGAAAACATTTAAGTATCACCTAGTGCCTAAAAGATTTGATGGCCTTTGTAAGGGTAAAACGGATTTCGGGAAAGGAATACGCCTACCTCGTGGCAAACAGCTGGACAGCCACAGGACCGAGGCAAAAGGTTGCAAAATACCTTGGAAAGGTCATAAGGCCTGAAAAGGCAAAAAGCGAGAAATTAGAGGTGTTCCTGGGGCTTGCAGGCGAGGCTGCTATGACCGAATGGATAAAGAAGAGCAGCTTCAGGGAGATAGCGGCACATCTCACCAGGCTTGAGTTAGGCAACCACAATGTGCCGACCAGCATTAAAACGGACACAGAAACAACAGAGTTCCTCGACGAAAAAGGCAGGCAGGTGGTCCTGGCCATCAACGACGGGTTCTTATGCGCAGAAACTGCAAAAAAGCTGCTGGAATATGATGCGGCAGCGGATTACTCCGGGTATGGACTGGCGGACGCACTAACCGCAGCCGGGATTGCAGTTGACAAGGACGTGTTCATCTCGCTGTTCGGGAAGGCGCAAGCCGCCACAAAGAAGGAAAAAGAAACAAAAGATGCGTTCAAGGATTTTTACTACTAGGCTAGTTCCAGGACAACCGTCCCTGTTTTCTCGTCTATGGAAGTGACTTTTTTGTTGGCATTGAAATACTCCCTGAGCTGCCCGGGCGTGAACGTCTTCCGAAGAGAATTGTAGTCGTCAAGAATCTGCTTCACGTCGGCATAATTGAGATATATTGACTCTGCTGCGGCAGCCGCCTCCCCTGACGCCCTTACAAACCCCCCTATCGCTTCTTCCTGCTGCNNCGGTCATAAGCCGCGGTTGCTGACGACGAGGAAGCAGTCTCAATCTGCTTAAGGATGACAGCCCCGACAGCTTCGCTGAACGTAATACAGCTCCTTGTCATGGCCGCGGCTGCACTGGCCAGCGGGAAGGGAAAAACGCCAACCGCCTCTCCCTTCCCGTCCAGCAAAACAACCGGCTGAGGCTTCCTTGACAAAAGCTGCTGAAGGGAGGAGAATAAACCGCTCATTTCCTGCCGGGACAGGCGCTTTGGGCCCTTATCCTTGCCAACAGAAGCCAGAACACAGGCCTCCTCTGCATACGCCCCTGACAACCCCACATCAACAGCCAACGCCTTAACAACAGAGTCCTTTTCCGACGACAAGAGAATCCCTGAGAACTCTTCAATGGCTACCGCCAAAAAGTCGGCAGTCAACGGAGGAGGGAGGTACCTGAAGCCGGGCCTTACCGTGCGGTCCTTCCAGACATGGTGTTCTGCAACACCGACAATGATTCCTTCACCATTTACAAGCAAAACATTGCCCTTGCTGAAAAGCTCAATCACAAGCTTCAGTCCCGACGAGAAACCCAGCTCAAGGATACGCTCTGAGCCAGGCTGACTGATTGAAACAACCCTTGAATTACCAAGATGATGCCTCAGGATGCTGCAAAACCCCCCCGGACTCTCACTTGTGGCAGGCCTGGCTGTGGAGAGGAATATGGCAGAAGGCGCAAGGCATACCAGGAAGGCCTTGCCTTCACTTATGCCAAATTGCAGTGCCAACGACTTGCCCTTTGCAGCCACAGGGGATTCTGCAAGGTCATAAACCTGTTCCAACCTGGAGCCGGCAAGCTGCTGAAACTCACCAACAAGCACCCTGAGCTCAATTGCGGCCAGTTGATTCTTCATTTTGTCCTCACTTTTGTAATTTTATGCGAACCATTTACGGGTTTGCTTCTCATTTTCAGTTAGGCACCATGCTATGCTCCATGTGCAAAGGCTCACTTTGAGCGCACAGGGAGCAGGGGGAATCCTGTTGTTTCAGCGATGGAATCTGTAGGGATTCGACCTGGTGGTTGTCCTCTGAAGAACAACAGTTAGGCAAAGTATTTAAATACGTTTCTTAGCTTGGGCAGTCAAAAATGGGGTTTTTGGGCTTATTCGGCTCTGGCAAGGCAAAAAGTGAGGGGAAAGGCTCCAAAGAAGTCTCACTTTCACCTTTTGCCAGCATAGAAGGCAGGGTCATCTCGGCATTCACAAGGGTAAAGCAGGACATCACGCTTCTCGGCTCATGGGTTAAGTATCTCAAGCATAAGGACCTGCTCAGCGAGCACCGCCACACAAAGGTGCAACGGGAGCTGGGCGAGCACAAAATGCAGATTGCAGCCCTCAAGGAAGAGGCAACTGAGCTCAAAACAGCGTTCAGGGAGATGCGAGAGGAGCTGAAAGCAGCGAGGGAAAGACACGCAGTGCCTGAAACAGGTCCGTTTCCGGACCTAATCCGGACTAAATCCGGACCTAATCCGGACCTAAAGCGAAC
>DUGG01000042.1:9255-17879 GCA_013331515.1 Candidatus Woesearchaeota archaeon | reverse complement strand
GCTCGGCAATCTCGCGCGGGATGGCTCCCTTAATCAAGGTACCCTTCGGGCTGCCATCCGCATCCTTAACAATGACAGCGGCGTTGTCCTCAAATTTTATCCTATCGCCAGACCTGCGCCGGAACTCCTTCCTCTGCCTGACGATGACGGCAAACACGACCTGCTTCCTCATCTCAGGAGTGCCACGCCTGACCGAAGCCATCACAAGGTCGCCAACGCCGCATGACGGCTTCCCGCCAGCCGTAGTTTTTGCACCCATGACAGTCATTATCCTCAGGAGCTTTGCACCCGAATTATCGCACGTTTCAACATAGCTGCCGTGGCTCAGGCCCTTTGTAATCCTCGCCTTGATTGCCTGCATCTTACTGCACCCTCCTGACAATTACAAAGTGCTTTGTCTTGCTCAGAGGCCTGCACTCAACAATTTCAACCAATTCCCCTTCCCGGGCAGAGATGCATTCCGGATTATGGGCGTTAATGGATGACCTCCTGCGCTCATACCTGTCATACTTCGCTATTTTAACCGTCCTCTCAATGACCAGGCTGGCTGTTCGCCGCATCTTTGCAGAGGCAACAACGCCAGCAAGGCGCCTGCCGTGAATCCTGAGGTTGCCGTGAATGGGGCAGTTAACGTCAGAGCACTGCACAACATCCTGCGTCCCGGCGCTACTCTTGTCACCTGTCATCTTCTTTCCTTCAGTCATCTTGCAAAACCTCTCACCGAACCTCTATCGTGTTGGTCCCAAAGCCCATCTTAACTAGCGAGTTCCTTGCCTTCTGCCTGTGGTCACCCTGAAGCTCAATTTTGCCTTCCTTGGATGTTCCGCCGCAGGCCAGGTCTGATTTAAGTTTCCTTGCAACATCCCTTATGTCTATTGACTTCGCTTCCAATCCCTCGACAATGGTACTAAACTTGTCAAACTTTTTCTTGACAAGGTAAATCCTTATGCGCTGGCTCTCTTTCGCTATCGTTTCGCACACGCATATAGGCATTGGCAGTCCACACTTGGGGCAGGTGTCGCTCATTCCTTAACTTTCAGCCTCCTTTCCTGCAATATCGTAAGCGCACGGGCTACCATCCTCCTGCTCTTCCTGATCTTGCCCGGGCTTTTTGGCACAGTCCCTGTGGCAACCTGAGCACCGAATTTCATCAGTTCCTTACCAAGCTCGGCAATCCTTGCCTTCAGCTCAACGTCCCCGAGGGCCCTAAGTTCCTTCACTGCTTTCATTCTCGATGTTCACCTTGGATTCAGCGGATTCTTCTTCCTTTACACTCTTCACCTTTTGTGCAGAAGCCCTTTTCCTTTTTGGCTTCGTCTTGAGCGGTTCGTCCTTGCCAGGTTCGGCCGCAACTGCTACAGTTGCAGTCGCGCCCTCAGGCGCAACTTCTGTTTTTTCCGGAGTAGCAGGAGGAACAGCCGCGTCGGCACCCGTGCCGGTATCCTCCTTGGCTGTTTCTTCACTTTCGATAAATTTCATCTCATCGGGCATTGAAATGCCAGATGGCATAATCCTTACCTGAATTCCTATAATGCCCGGCTTGAGCTGGGCGGTAAATATGGTCTTGTTAACACAGGCCATGGCGGCGTCACCACATTTCCTCAAATAGCCACCAGCGACCCTCCAGCTTTTGGCTCTTGCGCCGGGAAGCTTCCCTGAGAGCCGAATCTCCACTCCCATCGCACCGGCAGCCAGCACATCCTCTGATGTCTTATGCATGATTCCCTTGAATCGGTTGGCGCCAAACCTCTCAAGCTCAGCCGCAATCCTTTCAGCGACAATCCTTGAGTCCAGGTTTGGGTTTGAGACCTCCGCAATCTCAACTTGCGGGTTCTCGAGGCCGAATTTCTTCTTCAAAACTTCCGTGAGCTTTGAAATGGTCTGGCCCTTCCTTCCAACAATAAGGCCTGGCCTTGAGGTGTAAATGATGACCTTCTCTCCCAGCGGCGTCCTCTGAAGCTTGGTGTGGCTGTGGCCAGCGTTCTTCAGCGTTTCGGACACAAATTCCTGTATCTGGAACTCCTTTTTCTTCTGCTCGACAAACTCGCGCTCAATCATTTTCCATCACTCTTTGCAGTATGAGTAACATCAGATTTCACGGCAGTTCCGCTTTTCTGCCCGGCAGTTTTCTTTTCATCCTTCGTTGCTTCCATGACAACAACCTCGACGTGGGTCCTCTTCATCTGTCTCCGCCTCTGCCTTCCGTAATGCCAAGAATGCGCTCCCTTCTTGGCAACAACGGCCTTAATGACAAGTGAAGCAGAGTCAAGACCCCTGACCTTGGCGTTCGCCTGCGCCTGATGCAAAAGCTTCAGTATTTCTGAGCAGACACTGATGGGATAACGGCCAGGACCAATGCCGGGCCTGTGCCCTGTTCCGCCCTTGGCATACCTCCTGAACGGCACCGCAACCTTCCCTGAAACCACTCCCTCAAGCAGCCGCACGGCTTTTGAGATATCGCGGCCCCTTATGAAGTTGCATACTTCAACAGTCTTCTTGGTTGAGATTGGCAGGGCGACGCCCATGGCCCGGGCCATGCTTTTTTCCTCGTAAGCAGTTGCGTATTTCATCTTTGTCATTCAAGTTTTTACTTAACCGACATGGCAGCGCTTGACTTTGTCGCGCCGATGCCAGGGGCGTGGTGCATGACCTTCTTCCTGGTGAGTGCGAACTCGCCAAGGTAGTGCCCCAGCATTTCAGGCATTATTAGGACAGGCACGAATTCCTTCCCCGCATGGACGCCTATGGTCTTGCCAACCATCTCAGGCAATATAATCATGTTCCTGACATGGGTTTTGGGATTCTTGCCGGTCTTTATGTCAGCCAAAAGCTTCCTGCATTCTTCGCTCAGCCCCTGTGATAAGCTCCGCCTCTGCCTTGAGGGCAGCAACTGCGTGAACTCAGCGAGTCCCAGCTTCAGGAGCTCATCCATACTTTTTCCGTGATAAATAAATTCCTTCCTTGCCATTGCAAACACCCTTATGATTAAAGCTTGACTCTTCCGGTCCTGCGCGGCCTTAAGTGGCCGACCTTGCCGCCAGCAGACGCAAATCGTTTGGCAATTGTTGGCTTGTTCTTCTTTGAACTCCTCGAGCCGCCATGCGGATGGGCAACAGCGTTCATCGACTGCCCCTTGACCTGCGGCCAGAACTTGTTCCTGGCCATCTTCTTGAACATCATGTTGCTCGCCTTGAGCAGCGGCTTCTCCGTCCTTCCAGCTCCAGCAACAAGCCCAACAGTCGCCCGGCACCACAGGTTAAATGACTTCAGCTTCTTGGATGGCAGCTGCACGACAATCTCCTTATCAGAGCGTGACACAACCTTTGCTGCAAGGCCGGTGCTCCTGACAAACTTCCCGCCATCCCCTGGCGAACCCTCGATGTTGCAAACCAGCGTGCCTTCCGGAACCTGAAGCAATGGCAGGGTGTTGCCGCTTTTAACTTCTGATGCAAACCCCGCCTCAACGCAATCACCAACCTTGAGCCCCTCCTGTGCAACCTGAAGCGCCTCCTGCCCGTCATCATACTTCACACGAGCAACAGGTGAATAGTGGCCTGAGCTGTGCTCAATTCCCACAACAATGCCCAAAACCTTCGAGGCCTTCTCAAGCGTGGCATAATTCCTGTGCTTGACCTCTCCAATGTACCTGAATCCGGGCGCTCTAAATCTAAGCGTGCCCTTGCCCCTCCTCTGCTGGATAAGATTCTTTCCCATATCACATCATTCCAAGCTGGGTCGCAACATCAATAGCCGGGTTTTCGGGGCCAAGCTTGACATACGCCTTCTTCTTTCCCCCGGTTATGTATGTGTTGACTGCAACCACCTTAACCTTGAAAAGCTTCTCAACAGCGCTTTTAACATCATGCTTAGTAGCCTTCCTGTCAATTACAAACAGCAACTTGTTCTCCGCTTCCATCGTGCGCAAAGTGCGCTCCGTGCTCACAGGATACATCAAAACCGTGTCAGTGTCCATTTTTCTTCAGGCAAAAAGCCCCTCATTTCCAATGCGGCAGATTGCCGCCTCAGTGAAAACAGCAAGCCGCCCGGGCATGGCACCTGGGGCAAGCAGCTTTGCATTCAGCCTATTGACAACAGCAATGTCAACTCCTGCTATGTTCCGCGCAGCCCGTATCAGGGCGGCGTCTTCCTTTGAGACGACAATGAGCGGGCCCTTCTTAATCCTGTATCTTCTGCCCCTTGCCTTTCCCTTTCCCGCCCTTATCTTCCTGACTGAAATCCTCTCGAGCTCGGCTTCCATCCCAAATTTCCTCAAGGCAGCAATAGCATCCCTCGTCCTGGAGACATCCTCCAGCGCCGAAGATGCGACAAAAGGATAAACATTTGGAACAGCATGCCCCCGCTTCCTGACAATCTCGGGCACCATGGACGCAGCCATTGCGGACCTTATCGCCTTGCGATTCTCGCGCTTGTTGATTTTTTTCACCCAAACCTTCTCGGCTTTCGGCGGGTGTGCCTGCCTGCCACCCACCGTGCCAGGGGCAAGAGCACCCACCCAGTTAAACCGCGTTCCGCTATGGCTCATGATTTTCCTCGGCACCCTTGAAATGCCATGCCCGTAAGCGCCCTTATAATTCCTCCTCCTCCTCGAAAGCTTGGCAGAGTATCGCTTGCCTGCCTCAGGGTCAGAGCCGTACGGTTGCCTCGCGGCGCTCTCCACAGCAAGAACAGCCCTCGCAATGAGGTCGGGATGGAATTCCTCGTCAAATTGGGCTGGCAACGCAACCTCACCAACATTTCCTTTGATAGCATCAATAACGGAAACCTTCATTGTCATTTGCCCTGCTTTGAAGTTAAACTCGCGTATTCAACAGTCGGCGCCTGCGTAGGCAGCATGGTGTTCGGCTTCCTCGAAGGCACGAGGCGCAAAAGCCGCCCGGGTTCACCCTGGACAGAACCCTTCACCACGACAAAATGGCTCTTCAAGACGCCGTAATGGATAATCCCGCCAGCCATCTTAAACTCAGCAGGGTTGTCAGAGATGCTGACCACCCATTTGTTGCGTTCAAGCCTCTGGTGAAAACCCATTTGGCCGGCATGTGCAACACTCCACATCCTCGGGCTGGACCAGCTGCCCAGAGAGCCAGGGCCGCGCTTCGTCTTCTCTGACTTGTGCTGCCTGAGCGCTACGCCAAACCGCTTCACCGGGCCTTGGAAGCCTTTGCCAACAGTAACGCCAAAAACATCCACTTGCTGCCCACCCTTAAGCACGTCCTTGACAGCAATTTCCTTGCCAAGAAGAAGTTGCTGCGCGAAGGAAAACCGTTCATAAACCGTCTTCCCGCCAACCGGAACCTCAAACACCTCTGGCTTGACCCTGCCTTAGCCTGTAAGCTTGGGCTGGGTGTAAACAACCACCCTTACGTCAACAACTGAGGAAACGTCAACACCTGAAACAGCAGCGGCCTCCTTCTTTGGCAGCGGGGCTTTCCTGCCAAACTCTTTGTCAACCTTTCCTGAAATCTCCTTCAACAGCCTCAAGCCGTTAACAGAACCTGAATAAAGCCGGACCGAAGCAACCTTCAGAGGAGGGCATTCAATCACAGTCACCGGCATAGACACCAACTCGCCCTTGGATAGCGAGTTTGGGCGGTTATCAACAACAAGGAAGTGAGACATCCCGGCCTTATAACCCGCAAAACCCCCAAGTTTCGCATCCTGGGGGAAAGAATGATTCCTTACCCTGGCATAAGCCCTTGCAGCCCTCTTCCGAGGCCAAAACTNNAGTAAGCCAGACAGCCGCACGCAACCGAGTCCAAGCATCCGCGGCAGCCACATCTGTGCTGCCCGCATCAAAAACCCGCGCCGCCAAAGCCAGCGTACTGAAAAAATTTCTTTTTCAGGCACAGGCGAGAATCAGCAGGTTGTTTATAAAGATTGCTGTTTTTCGCAGAGCCGAGCTTGGGAGGCTTTTCGGCTAAATAGGAAGGAAAAAAGGGCTTTTCTTTCCTTCAAGAATCTTGTCCTTCTCCCCGGTGTCCTTTGATACGAAAATAAGGCCGTTCCCTTTTGGGGTAACCTGGTAAACCAGCATTTCCTCTATCCCGGCACTGGCAAGCGGCCCTGCGTGCTGCTGAAAAACGTTGGCCCTTTCAAACGCCTTGCGGTATGTTGTCTGCTCAACAAGCTCGTTCTGCACAAGTTCGCCTATACCCCGTGACTCAAACTGCAGTAAGTGTTCAACATCAAAAAAATCCAGATAGCCTGTAGGCGTATGTTGATCCTTCCTGTTGTGGAGAATCCCGTCCAGCAGGAAGTAATTCAACCTTCCTGTTGACTGATTCTTGACGTGCCTGCCAAGCTCCTTACGCCTGTGGAAGTCATACACGACCCACCTCCCGGCTGGAGCCGTCTCCTGCCGCAAGTCCCCAGCATCGCCAGGGAAGTAAAGCTGACTGGACAGGATGCTGTCCTCAAGAAGGCCAATGCGATATCTCCTGTTAAGCAGGAACTGCCATCGCTCCCTATGTGAAATAAAATTCCAGTTTCCAGGAGTCGCAACGGCAATCGAATAAAATAACACCCTGAAAGCAATGTTTGATATCTTGTGAGCCGTTCTGCTCTCCCGGATTATTTCGAGAAACTCCTTCTTTTCCTCCGGCCATCTATCGTTGTTTTTATCGTAGCGTTTCATTCAATGCAGAAGCAGCACCGATGCCTTTTTAATTTTTTCCCTGCCGGACCCTGATGAAGTTCACGGCAGGCGCAACAAGCCACGGAAGGGCGAATGCAGCACCGTAAGCCGCCCCTACAAGCGCCGGGTTGTGTTGGCTTCCGAGATTCAAGGAAACCGAGATGCCGTTGGCAGCTGAAGTGACTGCGACAATGTTAGCAATGGCAGCAAGCGGGATGAACGCAGCAGCAAAAACACGATGCCTTGCCTCAAGCGCGTCAACAGCCCTCAACAGGGAGAAGGTAACGTGGCCAAACATGAGCCCAAAAACAGCGACAACCAGCAAGGCCCTGGAGTCGCCAATGGCGAAAAGTAGGATAGCCAGCGCCCCTGAAGCGAAAACGCTAAGAACAGCAATAGTGAGAATCGTGAGCCAGTAAAGAACCCACCCGGAACCGCCTTGCGTAGGATGTGATGCCTGCCTTGGAGGAGCCTTCCGAGTACGCATTCCCGATTTTCTTTTTCGTCCTGGCAAAATCACATCCCTTTTTCGTTACTCCCCGCTTTCCTCTTCCCCTCCCATGAATATCTCGGCGTCCTCAACAAACTGCTTTGCTTTGAGATAGAGCTCCTTTGATTTGTCAATGTCAATAGTGAAAACACCCTCGTCGGTAGAGACCGTCATTGCAACGTGCCTCCTGTACTCGCTGCTCTTCCGGTATTCTGCACGGCTCACCTTCCTCAGGTGCAGGTAAATGGCGACCATTTCAGAAAACCTGTCGCCATAGACATTCCTTACCAGGGCGCATTTCAGGCCAACGTTGGCCGGCTTTTCCGAAGCGAGCCCCGCTTCGATGGCATGGTCAACCAAGCGGTTGATGACAGAACCAATGCAGTTTATCAGCCGCTCAACCAGGTTCTTTATTACATCAACCGTTCTTGTGTACTTTAAGCTGACGAAGATTATGTGGTCTGCGCGCTTCAGCTCTTCCCGTGCCTCTTCCAAAAATACCTTCATACCTCAACACCACGCCTTCAACTTCCGAAAGCATCCGTTTCATGACAGCAACGTATCCCTTAAGCTGCGCGGCAGTGACCTTCCTGACAGAGTAGCTGTCTGAGCAAATGACAAAGTTGTCCCTCCTCGCAAATTCAACAGCGCTTGCCTTGTGTGCATCAACGGCATCTTTGAGCGCTCCGGCAACTTCCCAGTAATCCCTGCTAAGGTTGTACCTTGGCATGCACTGAGTCCTGAACAAGCCGCAAATCGAGTCATAATCATCACTGAAAACAGGCACACGNNATGAAAGCCACCTCATAATGAAGCAGCGAAGCCATGAGTTTCCTTGAAGCTGTGAAAAGGTTGTCAACTGCCGTAAGCAGCAGCCGCGCATCCATGACGAGGGGGAAGGTTATGGTGACAAGGTGGTCCGCCACCCTCAAATGCGCCCTCCCTTCGTCAAGCTCCTGCCTGAACACCTCCATAGGCAACACAAACCAACCTACTTATATAAACCTTGCCACAAAAAGTCATTTCACTCACTCTTCCTTTTTCTCGCCAAGCAGAAGGATGGCAGCCGCAAGGTCGCCATTGACCCTGGCAAGGGCAGCTTTTGCTTCGGAATCCGAGCAGGACGCCTGCGAGGCAACGGTCTTTACATCATCATCGTTGAACTGCAGTTGCTGACGCAGCGGTTCACGCTCGGAGCATTCACCGCTCAACTGGAAGGTTTCCTGTCCCATCATGCTTACCTTGGCAACCGACGGGCTCCTGAAAACCAGCTCCCTGCCGCCTCTTAGCCTTATTATGACTTCCTCGGCGTCAATGTTCTGCTGCTGCACGCCAAGCTTGCGCATGGCAGCTTCCATCGCCCTTTTATCCATTCCCGGAAACATCGGGCAGGAAGAGCGCGAAAGATATTATTAAATGTTGCTGTTGGCTGACTCACAGCAATCTCAGCAGAATCTCAAGAACGATGACTGCAACAGCCAT
>DUGG01000042.1:0-9248 GCA_013331515.1 Candidatus Woesearchaeota archaeon | reverse complement strand
CACTAATCAGCGCATTTCTCTATAAATTTACCTCTTCTTGGCGCCAACGCCGTTCTAGCGCTGTACAGTCTTCATCCTCTTGAGCCTTGAGAAGTTTTCCCTTTCCATCTCCTCAAGGCGCAGCCGGATGTACTTTGCCGCCTGCTCAAGCCTTGGGATTGTGATTATTTCAAGGGCGTTGACTTTCCTCTTTGTCCTTTCTATCTCGCGAAGCAGCTTCTTCAGAGTAAGCTCGACTTCGGCGGCGGCCACTACCTTCTCGATTACAATTTCGTATGCCATCGCAGCCTCGTCAATCTTTGATGATGCCGAAGTTATGCCGTAGCCCCTTTCAAAGATGCTTTTCTTGAACTCGCCAAAGCTTATCTTTGGCACTTTCACGCCCATGATGTTCCTGGCCTCCACTTCAACAACCGGAAGGCATTTCAGCGCCATGGAGATCGACCTTATCGCAAGGTCCCCGTCAATCGCCCTTGCCACGTTGACTTTTTGCAGCCCTCCGGCGTAAGAAGCGACAAGCTCCTTCCTCACGTCCCTTGCCTTCTTCAGGATATTGAAAAACTCAAGAATCAGGCCATCACGCTTCTTCTTCAGGAGATTATAGCCTGTCCTGGCAAGTGAAATCTTCTTCTTGAGTTGCAAAAGCTCAGACCTTGTGGGCTTGACATCAATGCTTGCCATAATGCTGCTTCCTCAGTTCAGGGCTTATCCTTGTCAGCTCGCTTTCAGGTAATTCAGACAGAAGCTTCCACCCTATACCCAGCGTCTGCTCAATGTCGCGGTCCTCATTCCTTCCCTGCCTGACAAACTTTGCCTCAAAATCAGCAGCAAACTTCAATAACCGCTTGTCCCTTTCAGACAGCGACTCCTCCCCGACAATTGCGACAAGGCCGCGCAGGTCCCTTCCCTCGGCGTAAAAAGCAAATATCTGGTCGGAAACCTGCTTATGGTCGTCCCTGGTTTTTCCCTTCCCGATGCCCAAATTCATAAGCCGGCTCAGGGAATCCAGAATGTTAATCGGCGGGAACACGCCCTTGCTGTGCAGCTCCCTGCTAAGGGTAATCTGGCCTTCAGTGATATATCCTGTAAGGTCTGGGATTGGGTGAGTGATGTCATCGCCTGGCATTGTGAGTATTGGGAGCTGCGTTATGCTGCCCTTCTTGCCTTTTATCATGCCTGCCCTCTCGTAGAGCATGGCAAGGTCAGTGTACATATAGCCCGGGTAGCCGCGCCTCCCAGGAATCTCCGAGCGCGCAGCGCCTATCTCCCTCAGGCTTTCGGCGTAATTCGTCATGTCAGTCAGTATGACCAGCACGTGCATTTCCTTCCTGAAGGCGAGGTATTCAGCTGCCGTAAGGGCCATTCTTGGCGTAATAAGCCTTTCAACAGCGGGGTCGTCTGCAAGGTTGAGGAAAACGACAGCCCTTTTCAGCGCCCCAGTCTCCTCAAACTCGGCGATGAATTTTTGAGACTCCTCGCTTGTGATTCCCATTGCCGCGAACACTATGGCGAATCCGCCTTCGCTGCCGCGGACCTTTGCCTGCCTTGCTATCTGCATGGCGATTTCGTTATGGGGAAGGCCCGAGGCAGAGAATATTGGCAGCTTCTGTCCCCTGACGAGGGTGTTCGTGCCATCAATTGTCGAGATGCCAGTCTGGATAAAGTCAGAAGGGTTTGCACGTGCATACGGGTTTATGGCAGCCCCAGTTATGTCAACTTTTTCTTCTGGAATTATTTCGGGCCCGCCATCTATCGGCTTTCCGGCGCCATTCAGGATTCTGCCAAGGAGATCATCTGATACAGGCAGCTTTATGTTCTCGCCAAGGAACTTAACCCCCGTATTCAGGTCTATGGCTGATGTCCCTTCAAACACCTGGACCACGACTATGTCATCGCTCGTGTCCAAAACCTGGCCTGATTTGACTTCACCATTCGGAAGCGCTATCCTGACCAGCTCGGCGTAGCCCACCGGCTCTGTTTTTTCAACAAAAATCAGAGGGCCTGCAATCCTGCTAATCGTTTTGTATTCTTTCATTCCAACCACCATCACTTGAGAGATTCAAACTCTTTTTCAATGTCCTTATCCACCGCAGCGAGAAACTGCCCGTAGTCCTTTTCAAACTTTACCTCGGCTATCCTGTCCTTTGATTTCATCGAATAAACCCTTTGCACCCTCACACCGGATTCGAGCGCAGCCTTTGCCAAGTCTGCAAAGTGAAGTATGGTCTTCATTATGTGATACGTCTTCTTTGGTTCGCTGTAGGTGTCAACGGGGTGGAATGCATTCTGCTGCAGGAAGAATTCCCGGAACATCCTTGCGACAAGCAGGGTTACCTGCTCCTTTTCAGGCAGCGAATCAGAGCCAACCAGCTGGACAATTTCCAAAAGCTTATCCTCTTCCTGCAGTATAGACCTCGTGCGGCCTACCATTGCAGACCAGTCTGGCGCGACGTTCTTCTCATACCAGCCCTCAAGCGAGCCAAGATAGAGCGAGTAAGAGTTGAGCCAGTTTATGGAAGGGAAATGCTTTCTCTGGGCGAGTTTGGCATCGAGTGCCCAGAAGGTCTTTATTACACGCAACGTGTTTTGGGTCACTGGCTCAGAAAAATCCCCTCCCGGAGGCGAGACTGCGCCAATCACGCTGATTGAACCCTCCTCACCCATCAGAGTAATTGCCCTTCCAGCCCTCTCGTAAAACTCGGAAAGCCTGGTTGAAAGGTAAGCCGGGTAGCCTTCTTCGCCTGGCATCTCCTCAAGCCTGGATGAAATTTCCCTCATGGCCTCAGCCCACCTTGAAGTGGAATCAGCCATCAGGGCAACGCCGTATCCCATGTCCCGGTAATATTCGGCAAGGGTTATGCCCGTGTAAACTGATGCTTCCCTTGCAGCTACAGGCATATTGGACGTGTTTGCTATCAGTATGGTCCTCTGCATCAACGGCTTTTCAGTCCTGGGGTCTGTTATCTCCGGAAACTCTGTAAGAACCTCGGTCATCTCGTTTCCGCGCTCGCCGCACCCAATGTAAACTACAATGTCAGCATCAGACCACTTGGCCAAACTTTGTTGTGTTACCGTTTTCCCAGAGCCAAACGGCCCGGGTATTGCGGCGACTCCGCCTTTTGCAAGCGGGAACAGCGAGTCAAAAACCCTCTGTCCGGTAATCAAAGGAACATCAGGAAGAAGCTTCCTCGTGACAGGCCTTGGCTTCCTGACAGGCCAAAGTTGCATAAGCTTCAGCTCAGTCCCATTGTCAAGCTTGCCAACGACGTCAACAACAGTGTAGCTGCCGTCAGAGATGCCTGCTATTTTCCCGCCGCTGCTTGGCGGCACGAGAATCTTGTGCATTACTGTCTCGCTTTCCCTGACCGTGCCAATCACGTCGCCGCCCTTGACTTGCGCCCCGGGCTTTACCGATGCCCTGAATTCCCACTTCTTCTTCCTGTCAAGGCCTGGGGCCGTTGCGCCCCTCGTTATGAAATCGCCTGTTACGCTCCTCAAAACGTGAAGCGGCCTTTGTATGCCATCATAAATGGAGGAAAGCAGGCCAGGGCCAAGCTCAACGACGAATGGCCGGCCAGTGTTTTCAACATCCTCACCCGGTTTTATTCCTGTCGTGTCCTCGTATACCTGGATGGTGCAGCGGCTGCCGTTAATCTGGATTACCTCACCCAGAAGCTTTTCATTGCCAACTTTGCACACATCGTACATGCCAGCTTCGAGTTCTGCAACAACAACAGGTCCCGCAACCCTATAAATCCTGCCAGTCTTACCCATTTCAAACCACGCTCCTACAATTCAATGCCAAGGGTTTTTTTAATCATCCTTTTGAGATCGTCCCTTTCTTCCTTCAATGACAGCATTACAAACACAGGCATCACGCTTGCCTCAATCTTTGCCTTTTCAAACTCATCAAGCTTTTCAGCCAGTGACTCATCAAAAACAACGACACCAACGCCGGCATTTTCAAAGACCTTCCCCAGCGAATCAGCAGGGCTTTCTGTCTCAAAAACATTCCTTACCCCGGCCAGGCTGAAGCCCAGGCAAAAATCTTCCCTCCCTATGACTGCAAGTTCCATTTTAGCCTTCCTAAACTGCAACAATCTGCTGTTCAACGAAATCAGGGTCAATGCCAAGGCTTTTGGCCTTCAGCATGAGCTTAATGTTCCTGACCTCAAGTTCCTTTGCGAACATGTAACCCAAAATCACGCTCACCGTGAGAGGATGCTGGTGTATGAGGAGCGCAGAATGCTTAAGCGTGAGCTTCGAAAGGTCAAGCTCAAGCCTTACCAGGCTGCCGTTGGCAACGAATTCCCTGATTCCGCTTTCGGCAGCTTTTCCGAATCGGCTTTGTTCAATCAGCCTTGCAGCATCAGAAGCAGACGCGGCGTTTGCCATCTTCGATGCCAGGGGCCTTATCGTTTTCGGTATTATCAGAAAGCGCGTGATGTCCTTTGAGGGGGTGCCGGTGCGCTTGAGCCTCAGGATATTAATCAACGCAGAAATTTCAAGCTCGTAGTCAATAAACTGCCTGAAAAGGACGCCTTCCTCTGGAATCCTTCTGGTGAATGCCTCCATCGAGGAATAATAAAACCTGTCAAGGGCATTTTCAATCTCAATGATGGACTTTGTTTCCCTGAATTTTTCCACCGCCCAGGAAAGCTGGCTGTAGTCAATAAAGCCTGTTGACTTCAATATCTCCTCAACAGTCTCTTTCCTGGCCAGCTCAGCCAGTCTTTTCTCATTGAGGAAGCCGGATGGGATGAGCATTGCCCTGAGGTCATCCTGGGCGAGCTTCGTGTATTTGCCCCTTACCAGCGTCTTAATGTTCCATATGTCAACCCTCAGAAGGTAAGCGGCTATCAAAGAACGAAGGTTTGGCGGGGATATATTTTTCAGCTTTGCCCACGTGTTGGCGAGATTCCTGTTCAGTGCAAGCTCCATCAGCTGCATTCCCTTGAACCTTATTCCCAGCTCGTCAATTTCTTTCCTGTACTGGGAGCCCTGAAGGTAGCTGGCAATTTCATTAACGTCCATTTTCATGAGTCGCTGATAGTCGTCCTTCCCAAGAAGGAATGAGCGCATAACGCTGACCCTTGCATACGTGTAGGGGAATCTGCCAAGCGCGATTCTCCCCTTTTCACTTCGTGCCGAATAAAGCCCTTGCAACATCGCTTAACACCTTAGACTTGACCTGCCCCAGGAGCGTGTCGTAGCTGTAATCAACCCTGAGGCGGCCATCGCCGCTTTCGGCAATAATGCCGCCCAACATTGACCCGTCCTCGACAACTTTCACCTTTCCAAAAGTGCCAACCACATCGGCATCCTTCGGGTTGCAGATTACCACAGCCACGGCAAGCTCGCTTCTGGCGCTGTCCAGCAATGCCCTGACGTGAGACTCCCTCCTCTTATCACTGAGCTGGCCAATCCTTTTCCTGGCATCTGAAAAGACTGCTTCAATGGCCCTGCTTTTGGCGGCAAGCATGCCCTTCCGTACCTCAAGCTCGGTCGCGGCCAGTTCGCGCCTCTTCAGGGCATCGGCAGCTTTTTCAATCTCATCTTCAATTAAGCGTCCATATTCATCCAGGCGCTTGTCGACAGCCCTGGCTATTTCCTTTGCCTCAGAAGAGGCAGCACCTGTAATTGACTCTGCCTTCTTGACTGCGCTTTCAAGTATTTCCTGCTTAACCTTTTCAAGTCCCATGCAACGTATCTCCAGGAACAGCCTAACCCTTTGCCAGGTTCAGTATCAGGATTGCAACCACAAGGCCGAAGATTACGAGCGTTTCAGGGATTACCGTAAGGATAAGACCCTTCGCGAAAACCTCCTCCTTCTCAGTAATGGCCCCGACAGCCGCAGAGCCGATTTCCTTCTCAGCAATGCCGGCAGCTATTGCCGTAAGGCCTATTGCCAGCCCAGCCCCAATCGCAACCAAACCCGCTTCTGCCACCATTTTCGTTTACCTCCGAGATTTTATGCTTCTCCTTTCGCTTTTGAGCCGAAAGGCCTGAACGGAACAGCTCCTCCTTCAAAAAACTTTGTAAAAAACTCAACATAATGCAGCCTTAAACTATGAAGGAACCCGCCGAGAAGGCCAAGAGCAAGGTTTATGGTGTGCCCGATGAAAAGGGTGGCCACGCCAGCAACCGCCCCCACCGCGCCTGAGCGGGCCATCCCGGCAGCCAGGTCATTGACAACTACAGCAAGGATGAC
Source organism: Candidatus Woesearchaeota archaeon (assembly GCA_013331515.1). Lineage (GTDB taxonomy): Archaea > Nanobdellota > Nanobdellia > Woesearchaeales > UBA10216 > UBA10216 > UBA10216 sp10216u. Next base: position 3,037 of record DUGG01000042.1, on the reverse strand, counting down.
AGAAGAAAGCCCGACAGCAGCAAGACGGGTATATGACAGGAGATTGCTCAGAAGGCCCGGAATCTCAATGACCCCCCTGAAGCCTTCTGTCCAGACAATAAGCCCGGAGAAAAGCGCCCCGAGCAGGACAGGCACGTAAACTGGCAGGTTGACATTCCCCATGGCAGACAAAACGCCCAGGGCAATGCACAATTGCAGAAACACCCATGACAATTTTGCCGCGAACGCCCTGAAAATCCCCCTGTGGCGGGCCTCATTCACAAAACCCAGCAGGAACCCAAGATTAACGTGCAGCAGCCCTATGATGACAGAAACTATCATCATCTGGGTGACTTCCTCGGCCCGTTCGATAAGGCGGGGGAATTCAATGCCGAATGCGTGCTCAAATCCAAATATTTCACCAAACGCAAAGCCGAAAATTATGGACGCGACTGAAGCAGGAATGACAACATTGACAAGCCCTGCCGAAGCAGGAAACCTGCCCTTGAGCCATAAGAGAAGGAAAAAGGTCACAAGGCCATACCCGACATCACCAAGTATGAACCCAAAAAAAAGAGGAAAAGTGACAAGCGTGAAAATGGTGGGGTCAATCTCATCATACATCGGCAATGCGTACATGCGCATGAAAAACTCAAACGGCCTTGCCGACTTTGGGTTGGCCAGCTTCACAGGAACGCTGTCCCCGTGACCGGGAATGCCGGTTTCAACGTAAATCTTCTCTCCGGTCACTTTCATGAGATTTTCTTCAAGCGACCCTAAATTGCCTGCCGGCACCCAGCCGCCAATCATGAAAGAGCCGCTGCCCACCCCAAACTTCAGGGGCGCCTCTGCCTTCTCGAGTTCGGAAGCAATAAGCTGCTCGCTCAACAGGATGAAATCATTCCACTTAAGCGCAAGGCGGGAAAGGGTTTTTCCTGCCGCCTCAGCCTGTTTATGCAGGCGCTCCTTCGCCCTGGCAATCCCTTCAAGCGCGCCATCAGCCGTGCCGGAAATCCCCGCAAGCTCGCCCGATGGGACATCAACAAACCCGTGGCTGGAAAGAAGTTCTGCCGTTTCAACCTTCCTTGCAGCGTCAACAAAAACAGCGACAAGGAAGCCGCCCTTATCCTCGCTGCTGAAAAATTCAAACCGGTCAGTAACTGCGAGAAGTGCCTTTCTCAGAAGCGCAGCGTCCCTAACATTGCCCATGAAAGCAGCCAGAGAGCCGCACGGCGAAAAATCAGCAGGCTCCAGCCCAAGTTTTTTCACGCAGGCCAGCTGCGCTTCCTTTATTTCGAGGCCCTTTATCCCGCTTTCGGCATCCTTGAGAGAATCCGTCGCCTCTACAACATTGCCATTAAGCTTTTTTACGGCACGCTCAAGCTCGGCAAGATTTTTCACCCCTACCGCCCTGAAACCGTTTGAAAGATCTGTCTCCCCAGAGATTCCCAGTGCGGCAGAAACCGCCCTCACAGAAACAAGGATTGCAGACAGTCTGCCTGCCCTCTCAAAAGGGCTGCCAATATCAAGGTATTCAGAGCCGTTCACGTGGTCTGTAATGTGCACAGCCCTGAGCCTGTAAAGCTCCTTGACAGCGCGATCCATAACTGTCCTTGGTCCAATCACGGTTACTTTTCTCATCCGTTCAGGAGCAAGCATTTTTTCTCAACTCGGGGAAATCTCCCTCTCAAATGCTTCAAGAACCAAAGCCACGGCACCGTCCTGCCCCTTGTTGCTTGCCTTAACGAAAGCCGCAATCCTTTCCCTCCCCTGCTCAAGGGACTTCTCCTTTAAAGCCGCAACCTTTTCCTTCCCGCGCCCAAGCAATTCGGCTTTCTTCATTGAGAAATCACCTTCCTTTTCCCTTTGCAACGAAGCAGCATTCTCCCTTGCCTCAGCCAAGATGGCGGCAGCATTCTTTTTTGCTTCCTCAAGAATCCTGCCTGCTTCACGTTCTGCCTTCCTGACCTCTTCCATTGCAGCGGAGGAAGGCGACCTGGCAATTTCGGCATGTTCGGGCATGAATGTGAGGTTCTTCCAAGCGGTTTAAAAATATTTTGTAATGAGTTCCGGGCGGNNTAAGCTGGTTGAGACTTTAAGAGTGCTGAATGCTGAGCTTCCCCTGGCTCGCTTGCAGCGTAAAGATGGTGTGCCAGACTGGGGTTGGGCCCTTCGGGTTGTCTGGATGCTTTTCAGCAGAAGCCGTCGCACTAAAAATGCAGACGTTCTAAAGCCAGATGAATGAATGCATTTAAATAAGCCGGGCCAGAAATGCAGGCCGTGGCGAAAACGCATACGGGCTCAGAATTACTGGACAAGCTGCTTGAAGGCGGCTACGAGACAGACGTCATAACAGCAATTTACGGCCCGCCTGGCTCAGGGAAAACGACAACCTGCCTCCTTGCGGCAATCAGCTCAGCAACAGCGAAGGAAAACAAGGACAAAAAAATCGTGTTCATTGACACGGAAGGCGGCTTCTCAACCGAGAGGATGCAACAGCTGATCGGAGATGAAAAAGAGGCAAGAAAAACGCTTGAGAGGGTAATGCTGCTGAAGGTGACAACCTTCGCAGAGCAGAAAAAGGCAATAGAAACCCTAGCAGAGCAGATAAGCTCAAAAATCGCAATAATCATATGCGATACCATCTCATCCCTTTACAGGATAGAGCGGGGGGAGGACAACGCAAGCCTGAACAGGGAGCTTGGCAAGCAGCTTTCCGTGCTGCTGGCCATAGCGAGAACAAAGGAAACGCCAGTTGTTGTCACAACCCCTGTTTACGCAGACTTCGCCGACAAAACAAAGGTCAAGATGGTCGGGGGTGACATCCTGAAATACAGCAGCAAGTGCCTTATGGAATTAAGGATAAACGGGAACGGGACGAGGACGGCAACGCTTGTGAAGCACAGGAGCATACCGCAAAGGGAGATTACATTCAGGATTGTGGGAAAAGGGTTTGAGGAAAGCTATAGTCAAGGATAGAAATAAATGAGCAAAAAGCTGTCCTTGACTAATAGCGAAGGGCATATCGCATGCTCAACTTTTTGTGCCCTTTGCTATA
>DUGG01000014.1 GCA_013331515.1 Candidatus Woesearchaeota archaeon | reverse complement strand
TCCCTGCACAATCAGCTCAACCTTGTCAAATGACTGGCCTGTAACTGCGTATTGCTCCAATCTGCTGAAAACCTGAAGGTAAGGGTCAAAGCCAGCCCGGATAGCCCGCATGGTTGCCGGCTCCCGGCCGGTGTAGCTCTGCGGCACGTCTCCAAACGCGGATTTTGGGCCGCCGGGGCAAAACGTGCATCTTCCGTGAGGGCAGCCGTAGGGCTTTGTCATGATTGAAACGCTGGCAATGCCTGAGAGGGTCCGGACAGGCTTTATGCTGAGCTGCTTTTTCAGTGCCTTGGCGTCCTGTTCAGGAACATTAAGGAAAACCTCGACGTCGTTCGGAATCCTGCTCAGGCCATATTTCCTGGCCAGCCCAATCTTTACTTTCGTGGCATCATCCTTCCCAAGCATCCCTTTCTTCAACTCGCCTGCCAGTTCAGAGTAAAAACCGCTTGCCATCAATTGAAAGAAGTTGCCGTTATTTTATAAAGCTTGCAATCAATACTCCTCCGATTGGCTTCCAAGATATCTGAAAGCGCTCAGGATGGTTTTAATATCCTCGCTTGTTGCAACGATAACCTGCTTTTCGGGAACGTCGGCAACGTCACCGGCAGCGAATATGTCCGGAACAGAAGTAAGGTTGCTCATGAAGCGTTCCTTGTCGTCATGAATGACTATCTCGCCCCACCTGTTCTTCTTTGTCAGGCGGTCAAAGCCAACGCTTGGGACATAGCCAATCTCGATGAAGGCGCTCTGCACAGCCAGCTCCTTTTCCAGGCCATTCCGTCTGAGTCTTATTCCCGCGACGGCGCTGCTGCCTGTTATCCCTGCCGTTGCAGCGTTGTTGAACACAGTTATCCTGCCGTTCGTGCCAATGGTGTCAAGTATCATGGCATCGCCTTTCAGCCCAGGGTTTATGTTGATGATGTAAACCCTGCCTAAATACTTCGCTGCAAGAAGCGCAGCGTCCATTGCAGCATTCCCCCGCCAACTACTGCGACATCCTTCCCTGCAAATGGGGGCGCGTCGCATGTTGCGCAGTAGGTGACCCCCTTCCTGTAAAGCCATTCCTCGCCTGGCACGCCAAGCTTTCTGGGTTTCTTGCCTGAGGCAATGAGAACGGTTTTTGTCCCGTAGCCAGCTGCCGTTGTCCTGACAACGAAGGATTTTCCCCTCCTTTTCAGTCCAACAACCCTTTCGCCTTCCATGACGTCAACATTATACTTGTGGACCTGCCTTTCAATGCGTGCATTCAGCTGGTGTTCTCACCAGCGGGTTCGCACGCCAGCTTCATTATAGCGACGGAGCTTAATAATTGTATGCCAATAGTAAGCTCCGTTGCATATAGGAGAGGAAGATATCATTTTGCGAAAATCAAGTTCCTCTCCTGTAGGCAGTCAAGAACCACCTGAGCAGCAGAAGTGGTTGCTGTTCATGCCACAAATCCTACAGGGTAGGATTGTGCATTCCGCCATGGGTGGAATTGCACCGGTCTCTGACCGGTGATTCTTGACAAATAGCAGATAGTTCCGGTCCCGTAGTTGAGGAAAATCCCAGGTAGTTTTCAATGTCAGCGCTGATGGTCGCCTGCCCGCCAATGTTCTCTGCAATGACGGCAAACCTTATCTTCTGCCGCGCCGCGTACACAGCCGCGGCGAGGGCAGCAGGCCCCCTTCCGATTATGACAAGGTCGTACCCCAGCAGCACCTCTTTTCCTATCCACGCTTCCCGGAATTCCTTCCACCCGAAAGTGAACTGTGCAGGCGGCAGACGCAATTACCGGAAGCGGTAGAACACTTGGCGCACTCCTCTTCCAAGTGGAAGCCGCAGCTGCGGCACATCGCCTTGTGGCGGGAGCGGTAACCGCACCTTGCACATAAGTATGCCTTTGTCATATGTCTGGCACTTATGGAATGCGGCTTTTATAAGCTTAATTGTATATTCGCTGCAATAGAAATTTTTATAAACCGAATTCTTCGCAGTTTCGCAGGGTTTAGTGGTAAAACTATAGTGGGGTGGTAGTGATGGATAGGATGAAGTTACTGGAAGAGTTGAAGCAGCGCATAATGTCCTGCAGCCAGATAAGGGATGAGGCGTTAGCTGCGGATATAGCAAGGAAATGGGCGACCGCTTAAGGCGGCATTTCCTCCATTTTTTTAGATTTTTACCATGAGTTGGTGATAGAAAAGTTTAAATACCCCATGTGCCAGAAGGAATCCAAACAGGCATTAGAACAGATTTTGAGTAAAAAAAGGAGGCGGGTGTGATGGTTCACTTTATATCGCGTCATAATAAAGGTCAGGCGGCTATGGAGTTTTTGATGACGTATGGCTGGGCCATACTTGTCGTCCTGGTTGTCATTGGCGCTCTGTCTTACTTTGGCGTGCTTTCGCCAGCCACGCTGCTTCCTGAGAAGTGCACATTCCCTGTTTCAGTAAGCTGCACAGACCACACCGTGACAGCAACATATCTGGCAATAGTGCTGCAGAACGGCGCAGGAAGGGACATGTTAATCAGGGGGGCATACGCATCCAGCGAAGCGTTGTCTGCCAGCAAGGGATGCGGCACTAACGCCACGAACATAGATAACACGGTTGCGTGCCCAACGTCATCAGGACTGGGCGTAAACGGCTGCGTGAGCAGCTCAACATTGAGAAACGGCGCATCATCAACAATAACCCTCCTTACAACAGGAGCGGACTGCGCGTTTTTTGATACCGGCAGGGACAAGAACCGGTACACAATGTCAATCTATTACAGCTGGCTTGACAGCCCCACCATCGTGCATGTGTTGCCGGGAGAGCTGCTCGGAAGAAGGCCGTAGGCATAGCATATGACAAAAAACAATCAGCGGAGGTTGAGTGAGATGAGCGCTTCATGCATTAAAGCAAACCGCGGTCAGGCGGCTATGGAGTTTTTGNNCAGAACGGCGCAGGAAGGGACATGGTTGTTTACGGCGCGTCAGCAACTTCAGAGGCGCTGAGAGGCGGCCTTGGCTGCAACTGCAACAACACGGCACAGGGAAGCGTGACGCTGAGAAACGGCGCGACGTCAACATTCACCCTTACAGGAAGCTCTGTTTCGGCCGGTGCAACTTGTGACCCCGACGGTGCTGGCGCCCAGACATCATGTGATTTTGTAGACAGCGGCAGGGACAAGAACAGGTATAACATCACGATACTTTACGCGTGGCTTGACAGTACAACAGTCAAGCATGCCCTGCCGGGGGAAATGCTCGCAAGAAGGCCGTAAGGAGAGCCTTCCATTTTTTTTTCTTAATTTTTCATTTTTCTCAAAACCTTAATATACCCTACCTGCCGAGATGATTGGAAGATGAGCGCTGGAAAAAAGGGCCAGGCAGCCCTTGAGTATATGCTGGTAGTAGGGGTCA
>DUGG01000018.1 GCA_013331515.1 Candidatus Woesearchaeota archaeon | reverse complement strand
GCTTGGCCCTTACAGGATTGTCATAACGAGGCCGCCATTGTCTGATGGTTGGGAAATCACGGCAGTCAGGCCAGTTAAGAAGCTTTCCCTTGGCGATTATAAACTGTCTGAGAAGCTGAAGCAGCGCATTGAGACCCAGGCTGAAGGGATACTGATTGCCGGCGCTCCCGGAATGGGAAAGTCCACGTTTGCACAGGCATTGGCCGAGCATTATTCGCTGCAGGGAAAGATTGTGAAAACGGTTGAGGCACCCCGTGATTTGATGCTTCCGGAAACAATCACCCAATACGCCATCAGCCACGGCACGCCCCAGGAGATACACGACATCCTGCTTTTGTCAAGGCCTNNAACACAGATGACTTCAAGCTTTTTGCAGACTTGAGGCTTGCCGGCATAGGCATGGCAGGCGTTGTTCATGCAACAAACCCAATTGATGCTATCCAAAGGTTTGTTGGCAGGATTGAGCTCGGCGTCATTCCACAAGTCATTGACACAGTTATTTTCATCAAGAATGGCACGGTTTTCAAGGTTCTCTCGCTGAACATGACTGTGAAAGTGCCGTCAGGGATGACCGAGGCTGACCTTGCAAGGCCAGTTGTTGTGGTGAATGATTTTGAGACAGAAAGGCTAGAGTATGAGCTTTACAGCTATGGCGAGGAGACTGTCGTCATCCCGGTGAAAGGCCTGGGCAAGAGCCCGATCCAGCAGTTTGCAGCCTCGGCATTGGAAGCTAAAATGAAGGAATACGTGAGCAATGCCAGGGTTGAGATGGTTTCCGACAGCAAATGCATAGCTTATGTCCCTGAAAACGAGATTGCCAAGCTGATAGGCAAGGAAGGCAAGAACATCTCGGCCATAGAGGAGAAACTTGGGGTGCACATTGACGTCCAGGCGCTCAGTTCAAAAGCCGCAGCGAAAGGGGATGAAGCTAGCGTGCCCTTTGACGCGAAGATTAGCAAGAAACACATAGTCTTCAATGTGGACAGTGTATTCGCCAACAGGAACATTAACGTTTACGTTGGCAACGAGTATGCCATGACTGCCAACGTAGGCAAGGACGGTGTTTTCAAGATTTCAAGGAAGAACAAGCTCGGCAGCCTCATTTGCGATGCCGTGAGTTCTGGGTCTGGCATCAAGATTTCTACCGCAGGGCAAGGAAAAGATTTATAATAGCTTTTCCTGTTCCAACTGCCACATGTTGGACGTCAGGTTTATTGAGGCTAATCCTGCCGCTGTCAAGAATGACCTTCAGAAGCGGGGAGACAAGGAAAAGGTTTCCTGGATTGATGAACTCGTTCAGAAGCATGGTGAGTGGAAGGCCCTGAAGGAGAAAGTTGACACACTTCGCCACTCGCGAAACGAAATAAGCCAGGAAATCAACCAGCTGAAAAAGCAAGGCAAGGACATTTCTTCAAAAGTCAAGGAAGTCAAGGAGCTTCCTGGAAAGATTGCCGCATCAGAGGAAAAGCTCCATAAGCTTCAGGAACGGATTGACTTTATTTTACAGAGGCTTCCAAACACGCTTCACGAGTCAGTCCCCGTTGGGAAGGATGAAACTGAAAACAGGGAAGTTAAGAAGTGGGGAACTATAAGAAAGCCGCCGTTTGAGCTTAAGAGCCATGGTGAGCTTCTCGAACAGGCCGGGTTGGCAGATTTTGAGCGTTCAACAAAGATTTCCGGGGCAGGGTTCTATTTCATCAAGGGCGACCTTGTCAAGATTGAGATGGGCTTGATAAGGTTTGTGACCGATTTCCTGGTCAAGAAAGGCTTTACACTAATCCAGCCACCATTGATGATGAACCGGAAGCCTTACGAGGGCGTTACTTCACTTGCAGATTTTGAGAACGTGATGTACAAGATTAAAGATGAAAAAGGCAAGGAAAGCAGTTATCTCATTGCCACATCAGAGCATCCCATTGCCGCCATGCTGATGGACGGAACCGTGGAAGAGAAATCGCTCCCGCTGAAACTCTGCGGAATCAGCAGTTGTTTCAGACGCGAGATAGGCAGCGACGGCGTTGACACCCGAGGCCTGTTCCGCGTCCACCAGTTCACAAAGGTTGAGCAGTTCGTGTTCTGCAAGCCGGAAGACTCATGGAAGATTCACGAAGAGCTCCTGAAGAACAGCGAGGAAATAATGCAGCAGCTGAAAATCCCATACCGCGTCGTGAACATTTGCACTGGCGACATCGGGACAGTCGCCGCGAAAAAGTATGACATCGAAGGCTGGTTCCCAAGGCAGGATGCCTACTGCGAATTAGTGAGCTGCAGCAACTGCACAGCCTACCAGTCAACCGCCCTTAACATCCGCTTCCAGGACAGCAAGGGCGGGAAAGAATTCGTCCACACCTTAAACGCAACAGCAGTCGCAACGAGCCGCGTCCTTGCAGCCATTGCCGAGAACTTCCAGAACAAGGACGGCACCATCACAGTCCCAGAAGTCCTTGTCCCGTATGTGGGGAAGAAGGTCATCGGGACATAGTTCAATCCAACTTATCTATTCTTCTGACGCCTTTTACCTTGTCAAACGCCGTGTCAAATGAGCAAATCTCACGTATCCCTTCCTCTTCCGCTAGAACCAGCAAGGAACAGTCAGTAAGCGAAAGGCCTTTGTACCTTCGCAATAGCTCCCCGATTCTCGCAATCATCATTCTATTGACATACCGTATAATAACCAGCTCAGATTCAAAAAACGAGTCAAGCGCATCCGAGGCTGCTTCGTGGCCTTCCTTCCTCAAGAGGAAATTAATGGTTTCCACAAGGACATAATCAGTCAGGTGCACTTCTTTAATCCGGTTATTAAGAAAAGCATCCACGATAGCCAAAGACTTTTCCCTATACTGGTCATTTTTGTAGCGTGCACCTATCCACACCCCCGAGTCTATTATCGCTTTTCCAGAAGCCATTCTTTGCACGCTCACATTGTGGTGTCTATCTCTTCCAGCCAGTTTTTGCCAAAGTCAACAGGCTTTCTCTTTATCCACTTCTCAAATAGTTCTCGTGTCTTATCACGTTTTTCCATATGCTTGACAAGGCTTTCCTCGTTTGAGGCAGCAAATTTTAAACCGAAAGTCTTTCAGCCACACCGCCGTAAATTTTACGGAGTTTTACTCTCAAAAGCCCTCAAAAATGCCTTCAGAAGCCACTGGACACACCATCCACAGCCTGATAGCCAATGCTACATAATTGTAGTTATCAGAATTCGGGTCCGCAAGGGAACAAAAGTCCAGTATAATGAAAGAATATAGAGGACTTTGAATAACCCCTGTTTTGAATCAAATTCAAAGTCCTCCTTAGAAGGTTTTGACTGATTTTGATGGGTTAATCAAAACATTCTATACGATATAATCCAAACATATAAAAAGGGGCAGTTAGATCTCGTCTCTCATGAATAATCTTTCAGGAACAAAACATGCAAGTTCAGTTATAGTCGGCGTTTTCTTTTTCGGGTATTAGCAATACCCACCTCTCTCACTCATTTAAATTATAATTTTCCAAAATAGACAAATGGAGGCATAAGACTATGATAATTGAAGTTGATAAGTCGGCGTCAGGCCAGGATTTGCATGCCATCAGGCAGACTATTGAGGGAGCGGGTTACACCTCTCATTTGGATAGGGGAGATGAAGTTACTCTTGTCGGGGTTCATGGTAGGGCTATTCCGGAAAGTCTTGAAGATGCAATCAGGAAGCTTCCAGGTGTGATGAAAATCTTACGAATAACTGACTCATATAAGGAAGTAAGCAGGAAGTTCCACCCTTCCAACACAGTGATAACCCTGGAAAATGGGGCTAAGATAGGGGCGGGCGAGCTTACCCTTATGGTTGGCCCCTGTGGTGTTGAGAACTACAGTTTGGTTCTTGAGACAGCATACTGGGCTAAGGAAGCCGGGGCGCAGGTGCTTCGTGGCGGCGCATTCAAGCCAAGGACAGGGCCTTACAGCACCCAGGGCATGGGTGAAGCGGGATTAGAAATTCTGGCACGGGTTAAGCAAGAAACCGGGCTGCCTATCATAACAGAGATTCTCATTCCGCAGGATGAGAACGTGTCTGTAGGCCAGGTTATTGCCATGTTCGAGCGCTACGGCATGGATATTTACCAGGTTGGGGCAAGGAGCGCGCAAGTTGGAGGCTTGCTGCACGCGCTTTCAAAGCGCAATCATCCAGTGCTCTACAAAAATGGGCTTGGGATGACTGCGGAGGAATTCCTGAATGGTGCTGAATATCTTTTGTCAGGTGCGTGGGGCGACGATGGGAGCGATGGCGGGGGCAATCCGAATGTTATGCTGTGCGTTAGGGGCACTGCCGGTGAAACGACTGTTTCGAGGTTCCCGCTGGATTTAAACTGGATTCCATACTTAAGAAAGAAAGCTCACCTGCCAATCATTGCTGACCCCAGTCATAGCTCTGGAAAGTGGTGGATGGTTGTGGATTCGAGCCTTGCAGCTATCGCCGCAGGCGCTGGTGGGCTTGAGATTGAAGTGCATCCAGACCCGAAAATTGCCAAAAGCGATGACAAGCAAGCCATTGGGCTGGAGCAACTGATGGAGATTGCAACTGTAGGCAGGGAAATCTTCAATGCCAGAAAGGCCCTGAAGCCTGATTACAGGATGACAAACCATTATGTGGACAGGCCTGCGTGAGTTGCAATGCGAAAGGGATAGCGACAACAAACTATTTAAACTTTCCCGACGCTGCCGCCAGTATGGCTTTTTTTAACAGTTCATCTGGTGGCGAGTCTTTATTTCGCAACCCCATCGCCCTTGACTATGATTACCAACCCAAGCTCGTGAAATACCGCGAGGCTGAGATGAAGCAGGTGGCTGCTGCCATCCGACCGCTGCTCCAGAAGCGCAGTGGCCGCAACATTTTCATTTACGGCCCTTCCGGGGTCGGAAAGACTGTTGCGGTGAGGAACCTGTTGCAGGAGCTTGAGCAGGAAACTGATGAGATAATCCCTTTTTACATTAATTGCTGGAAGAGCGATACCAGCTTCAAGGTTCTTTTGCAGATGTGTGACGCGATTGGCTACAGGTTCACGCAGAACAAGCGCACTGAGGAGCTTTTTGACGTTGTGAAGAAGGAAATAAACAAGATGGCCGCGGTCATCGTCCTGGATGAGGTTGACAAGCTGGAGGACGCTGACCTCCTTTACAACATTGCGGAGGACGTCTTCAACAAGTCAATAGTCCTTATTACAAACCGCAAGGAGTGGATTACCGAGCTTGACGGCAGAGTAAAGTCGCGCCTGACAGCCGAGATGCTCGAATTCAGGCCTTACAACCTTAGCGAGACAAGAGGCGTGCTTCAGCATCGGTTGGAGTTTGTGTTTGCACAGGGTGCTTGGGAGGCGGACGCTTTTGAGGCTGTTGTGCAGAAGGCAGCTTCAATGCAGGACATAAGAGCCGGCCTTTACCTCATAAAGGAAGCGGCCAACACTACCGAGGAACGCAATTCAGGGAAGGTGAATGCTACCGACGTTGCTGTCGCGTTGAGGAAGCTTGATGAGTTTAGCATTAAGAAAAGTGATGACCTTGAGGGAGAAGAGCGTTTTATCCTTAACATTGTCAAGAAGAACAACAACAGGAGGATTGGTGATATCTATGCCGCGTATAAGGAAGCTGGCGGGGGCATTGCGTATAAAACGTTCCAGCGCAGGATTGCAAAGCTGGAGGATGACCGTTTCATCAGCACTGAGAAAATCACAGGTGGCAGCGAAGGAAGCACAACAATCATAAAGGTCGGGCAGGAGAAAAAGCTGACAGAGTTCTGAAAGCAATTCTAAGGATTAAGAGTATCTTATGTCAAACCCTTCAAACTCGCCGGTAGCTGGCTCTTCCTTCACGTCCACACCAGTTATGAACGCCATCAGGGGCCCTTTCCTGAATTTTTTTTCAAACTCCTTAAGCTGCCGTTCCTCTCCTTCTGCGGTTATCTCGACAGTCCCGTCTTTGAGGTTACGGACAAAGCCGGTAACGCCAAGCGGTTCTGCCTCCCTCCTCGTGAACTCCCGGTAGAACACTCCCTGAACCTTTCCTTTTACTAAGGCGTGAATCCGCTTTGCAGCCATGTCCTCGCGGCTGCGGCTTTTTATTTTAAATTTTGTGGTTGTGTTAGTAAGTGACAAAAATAAGGCATAGAAAAACTCGCTACCAACATTTGCCAGCCATAACAATGTTACGAGTCATTTATGGCTGGCATTATGTAACAGCAAATTATAAATATGCTGGATGGAATAATCTGATGCTGGATGGACAAATGGCTTTCCTGGCTCTTGGTTACGGCGGTAGGCCTCCCGCTTCTCATGTTTGTTGGAAACCTGGGTGCTGAGACGCTTGAGAGTGTCAATGAGGCATCAGTTGATGATGCCGGTTTGGCGCTTGTATCTCCTGAACTGTTTCTTGGCTATGCCCAGGCTAATGCGAAACTGGGCAACGAGGAAGGCTCAAAGCCGGGTGAGGCCGTTGCTTATACGCCGCCGTCTTCATATGAATCAATAGTCCCTAATGTTGCTTACCTTGGTGGCGTGTGGGGGAATGACTATGAAAATCTGGAGCTTTTGTCAATGGAAGGGCGGATAGTTGTTAAGTATACCGGCAAGTCTGTCGATGTAATTGCAGCGCCAGGGGCTGAATCAGCATTAATGCAGGCTGTCCTTGATGGCGCCCTTGCTGATTCGTCTAACAGCGGCAGTGATATGTTAAATTCCATGGCGATAATATCAGGCCATCGGAAATACAGCCTGATTTCTGAAGCCAATTCAAGCACAAGGGTTCTTGAGATTAATATGTTGGGAAAGGGCCTGAAGGTTTATAGGCTTGCTTTTGGGTAATTACGAAAATTTAGCTCCTCGCCTATAGAGTCACGCCTAGAAGGAAAAAAATCAAAAACAAAAAAAAATCCATACGACAATTAGTAAGCGCTTCTTACTGCCTTATCGTTCTGTGCTTGGAGTAGCAATCCCTGCAATAAACAGGCCTGCCATCTGCCGGCTTGAAAGGTACCTCAGACTGTGCGCCGCACTCGGAGCACGTTATCTGGTGCATCTCTCTCGGTCCACCAAATGCCATTTTCTATACACCTACTTGCTTGCTATTCTCTGGTCTTTTGGACGTCTATAGCTCTTACATATCTACACGGCCCCCACCATACAACTAGCGAGAAAGCCTGTATAGGCAGAAGGGGACAGTCTAAGTATATAAAGCTATCCCTTGTGGCGGGNNCGCAAGCAATTCCCGGACGTTGCTTATCAAGTAGTCATTACAAGACTTGACCAAATCGCAAGTCCTGCCGGATATGACTGCACATTTCGCTACGAGCAGAATTGCCGGCTGCTGGTTTGCACTGGCCACTGGACAACCGCCCGGACAGGGTATTTAAACAGAAGAGGGACGTATTCTGGATAGCATAGCTGCTGCGAAAGGATACACGCAGTTGCTGCTGTTGTGGAGGTGATTTGTATGTCTTTGCCTACTGAGTTAAACGCCGGGATGGTAAGTGACCTGTTTTTCAGGCATGTGAAGGAGCTCAGCATAAGGGCGCTGAATGAGTTGAAGGATGGCAGGAAGCTGGAGCTCAGGCTTGTGCGCAGCATTCCAGATTTACAACCCACCTTGGGATTTCTAAAAGCGTAAACCAGTATTTGTTGCGGGGCCACCGGCTTTTTCTTCCCGCAACAACCATTCCATTCCCATATGAAACCAATGGCTGGTTTTATGAAAAATTTATATAGTTTATTGCACAACCGCTTCCTGTGGAAGTTATCACAAAGGAGGAGTTTCTATTGGAAAAAGTCAGGTATCTGAAACTAATAAGCCAGGGCTCGGTCTTCATCCATCCGACAGATACAATTTATGGCATTGGCTGTGATGCAACCAATGAAGCTGCTGTCCGCAGGGTGAGGGATGCCAAGCAAAGGAATTCAATGCCTTTTTCAGTGATTGCGCCGTCAAAGCGGTGGGTTTATGACAATTGTGAAGTTTCTGCTGAAGGAGAGAAGTGGCTTGATCGGCTTCCTGGGCCATACACGCTCATACTTCGCCTGAAAAAGGCATCTGCCATCGCTTCATCAGTTAATCTTGGGAGCGGCACTTTGGGAATTAGGATTCCAAGGCATTGGATTTCAGATCTGGTGAAGGAGCTTGGCTTTCCTGTTCTTAGCACTTCCGCCAATCTGACAGGCCGGCAGTACATGACAGCCATTGATGACCTCGACGAGAGTATCAGGCAAAAAGTCGACTTCATGGTTTACGAAGGTGAAAAGGAGGGCAGGCCATCGACCATCGTGAAGCTATTTGAGAAGGAAGTGGAGCTGGTAGAAAGGTAAGAGATGCTTCTTTATCAGAACCAACGCTTTTTAGGAGAGAGACTGGGTTAATCTGGAAGGTGGATTGGCACTATGCAGCAGATTGTATTGTGATTGCGAAAGGCAGTAAATGCTCCATGACCCGAGCGGCATTCCGGTGAAAACAGCTTCAGGAACTTTTTCCGACCTTCCCATTCTTTGAGTGCGTTGGCCTACGACTGGCAGATACCACGATACGTCACCTGGAACCGCTCCCTGTATCAGGGCGGCAGTGGAAGGCCTGAAGAGATTGTTAACAATAAGCGCAAGTGAATCAACCCGGGAAACTGATGTGGGGATTGTTATCTTGTTGTTTTCAGAGCGGACAACACCTATGCCGAGCTGGTGAAGAACAGTATCCCTCAAGTTCTTAATGTATCTGGTCTGTTCAACGGAGAATTCGTTCTCGCGCAAGTAAGCAGCAGGTGAAAGGAAGCTTACTGAAGCATCAGACAAAAACAGAGTTTGCTCATTTGTGCGGGCAAATGGCGAGAATGCGATATGCTCGGTGCTATCAACTTTATCCAGTTTTCCTACAATCAGGGCGTAAAGCGGATAATGCATGATGCGGCGGTGATTGGCGGCTTCAGGCAAGTATGCAGTTTGGGCCTCAGTTCCCGCGTGCGCAAAGGCAATGACAACATACAGGGGATCAGGATGGTTCTGCAGGATGGCATCTCCCAGGTCATTTCCCAGGATGGTTTTTGCATTAACCAGCCTGTTTAATCTTGTTACCCTGTTGTTAAAATCTGCAATTGCATGCGGATCAGATTGTAAATTGACAGCCACATCTTTGAGGGTGCACAAGCCATATTTAAATCTTTCTATTTTTATCACTTTAAAGTAACTATTTTGCTGGAGCGGCGATGGCTTTATATAGTAGTCCGCGTTTGCCCTGCCTCATGAAAATCCTTGCCGCCGGCTGCATACACAGCAACAGCTCCCTGATTGAATCGCTGGCTGTTCAAGCTGAAATGGAGGATGTTGACCTGGTTGTGCTCTGCGGCGACCTCACTCTGGGGGAAAGGAGCACTGACAACATACTTGGCCCTTTTGTGAAGAATGGCAGGAAGGTGGCATTGGTACCGGGCAATCATGAAACAGTCGCTACAGCCGATTTTCTCGCAAAGAAATACGGAGCCACCAACCTCCATGGTTACGGCCTGAAGCACGGGGATGTTGGATTATTCGGCTGTGGTGGCGCAAACATTGGCCTGTTCCAGCTTTCAGAAAATGAGATTTTCTATCACCTGTACAAGTCGCACAAGTATGTCAAGGACGCGAGGAAAAGGATAATGGTCACCCACGTCCACCCTGCCGAGTCAATGATGGAGCAATTTTCTGAGTTTGTTAAAGGCAGCTCCGGGGTGACTAAGGCAATTGAGATGCTCAAGCCGGACCTTTTATTGTGCAGCCACGTGCATGAGGCATCCGGCCTGGAAGAAACGATTGGCACAACAAGGGTCCTGAATGTCAGCAAGGTTGGAAAGGTTATTGAGATTTAACTTCAGGTGCTTATAGCAAATTGCAAAAATATTTGAACTTTTTACTTGCAATTTGCTATTTGGCGAATCACGCAAATGTTCCATAATTAACGAGATTCGCTATTATCCTTTTACAACGCCAAGCGGCACTAACCGTGCAACCAGCTTCCCGAGCTTTGCCTCGTTGGAAACCCTGCAAACCTCGTCAACGTCCTTGTATGCTGGCACATGCTCCTCTGCTATGCCTTTCCAGCTTGCCGCCTTCACCAGTATGCCCCGTTGCTCCAGCTCCTTTGCAACCGTTTCCCCCCTGAACCGATGTATGGCTTCAGCCCTTGACATCTCCCTGCCTGCCCCGTGCGCGGTTGAGCCCCAGCTTTTCTCCTCAGATTCGTTTGTTCCTACCATCACATAACTTGCCGTGCCCATGGTTCCAGGAATGAATACCGGCTGGCCTGTTGAGCGGTAGATTTCATTTACTTCCTCCCTGCCAGGGCCGAAGCTTCTCGTCGCACCTTTCCTGTGCACGCACAGCTCCTTTGTTTCCCCATCAACCTTGTGTTTCTCCAGTTTGCCGATGTTATGACAGACATCATACACCTGTCTCATCCCGTCATCTGAGCCCATGATCTTCCTGAAGCTGTCCCTTATCCAGTGGACTATCATTTGCCTGTTTGCAAATGCATAGTTCATGCCAGCGCACATTGCCTTGAAATATTTCTGGCCCAGCTCTGATTGGAATGGCGCGTTTATCAACTCCCTGTCAGGCAGCCCTTCAAAACCATATGCCTTTTCCATTTCACGGATGTAATCCGAAGCTATTTGGTGGCCCAGCCCGCGGCTTCCGCAATGCACCATCACCGTAACCTGGCCCTTTCCGGTTATGCCAAATTCGGCTGCTGTTTTCTCATCATAAATTGCATCAACTGCCTGGATTTCCAGGAAGTGATTGCCTGCTCCAAGGGTTCCAAGCTGCGGCTTTCCTCTTGCAACTGCAGTGTGGGAGACGAATTGCGGATCTGCCTGCTTCATGTAGCCGTACTCTTCTGTGGCGTCCAAATCTGCTTTTGTGCCGTAACCCTGTTCCAGGCTCCACCTGCTTCCTTTGGCAAGTATTTCCTGCATTTCAGAATCGGAAAGCCTTGTTATCCCGCCTCTCCCAACCCCTGAAGGCACTTCATTGAAAAGCGTGTCAAGAAGCTGTTTTATCTTCGGCTTGATATCGCCGATTATCCAATCAGTACGAACCAGTCTGACTCCACAATTGACGTCGTAACCGATCCCGCCTGGAGAGATTATTCCTTCCTCCGTGTCAAATGCAGCGACGCCTCCAATCGGAAAGCCGTCAAAGGCTGAACCAGCAGTGGCTGGTTTAGTATCCTTCGTGGGCGTCGGGCATGACGTAAGAGTATCTCTGTATCCCTTTTAAGTGGGCTACGTTAGCCGCTTGCACCAAAGTCCTGTCCTGCTCTATCTTTTTCACCAGTTTTTCTGATGCAAAGATTCTCGCAGGGACTCGCATGCCGCCGTGCTTAGGTATTTCCCACTCGTATTCAGAGACTTTCTTTATTTCCATAGCTTAAGCTTCACCTCCGTACTTTGATTACAGTGATTGCTTTAAAAAGTTATTTCAACGCGTTTGCGACGATTTCGGCGAACTGCACCGGCTCGTGCATTGCCCAGTAATGGTCGCCTTTGACAGAAATCATCTTCGAGTTTTTGATGAGGTTTTGGAGTATCGGCGCATTATAATATGGAAAGACATCGTCATTTATGCACCAGATTATGGTTGTTGCTACTTGTATTGCTTGAAACATGTAACAGGCATGTGTGTTTTTGCTGCTCCTTATCTCGTTGAAAAGCCTGCGCGTTTCAGACTGCCTGAGCTGAGAAATGAATGTGGCAACGGATAACATCCTGTGCGTAATTGTCTTTGTTTTCCCATGTGCAAGCATCCTTGCTGATGTCATTATCAGGTTAACTAGCATTTTTCCGAAAGAGGCCTGCCTTGGGAGCCCCGCTGGACCTATGAGCACCAGATTTGATATTGTCTCCTTGTCCATGGCCGCTGCTGCGGCGACTGCTCCTCCGAACGATATCCCTGCTGCAGCGCACCCTGATACGCCAAGCTGGGAGACCATTGATTTCACGCAGGCTGAAATTTCCTGTATGGTGTTGCATTTCATGTCAAACAGGTATGGTGCATAAACTGTAAAATTCTCGGCCAGTATTTCAAGGGATTTGCCGTATACTGGCGGAGCAGCTGGCCAACCGTGCAGGTAAAGCATCGGCTTTCCCTTTCCCCCATGAAGGTATCTGACTTTGCTTTTCCCCACCGTCACGGTTTTCTTCTGCAGCTTCATATGTCAACCACCACCTGTGCAACCCACTTCCCGCCTTCCTGCCTCACGAACATGTCATTGTATGTGCACGCCTTTACCTGCGGCCCTATTGTTTCATAGTTCTTGGCCTCGTCACCGGCAACGGTCGCAATCAGGAAGTGAGTGCCGCCTTCTTTTTTAATTGTGATTTTTTTTATGTCCGAAAGGAAGAAGTTATCCGTGTCAAGGAGTATTATGAACTGCTCAAGGAAGCATTGCAGCAGCGATTCCAGGTCATTTCCCCCTGCAAAGATTTTCTTGGTAGTTTTCGGCTTTACCTTCCGTGTTTCCACCATCACGCCACTCATCGCCAGGGCTGCATTGGTGAATGCATCCTCCAGCGTCTTTCCGTATGCCTTGAACTTGACATCCGCGGTGTGGGGCAGGTATTCATACTTTTGGGATTTGTTCATTTAAGGGGCAAAACTTGCCCTGGTTTTTAATCCTTTTGCGTTTTTCCTTCCGTACCAAAAGACAGCTCACAATTACCAAAAAAAGTCTGGTGCGGGATATTGCACCCCGCGCTATCGTCAATCACCGTTTGTGTCATACTCCAAAAAAACATGGACGCAACAACTCACCACTAGCCAATAGTTAAAAAAGAAAGATTTAAATAGGACTATTCATTAATAAACTCATGGAGCTTAAGTTCATTGACGAAAATGGAGGCAACCCTTTCCCGGGAAAGCTCACCATTGCCAGATGGAACCCGAACAGCTACCAGAGCACAGAAGGCTTCTTTCACGACGACGAAAGAATTGCTACCGCAACCGAAAAACTTGCCGGGCTTTTAGGCGGTGTCCGTGGGAAGAACACGCTTGATGTCGGCTACGGTGCCAACCTGGCCGTTTCAGCAGGTTTGCGCCACCTGGGCGCGACCACATTTGGGCTTGACAGCCAGATCAGCTGGCAGTACAATTCTGAACACGCTGAGGAACCACCGTTCTTTGCAGCAGAGCGTGACGGGCTTAAAACATTTGGCGGCAGCATTGAGGATTTGCTTCATCCTGACTCTCAGCTTAACGGCCTGAGGTTTGGCATGGTCGTGATGTGGGGCAGCTTTGATAGCGGGGGGTACAACTTTGCCATTGGCGGAGGGGAAATGGGCGAGTTCCGGGTCAGGAAGGATTACCCTGACCTGCACAGGAGGTTGGAAATGTCACGCTCTTTGGACGAGCCGGTGCATGAAGAGCTATACAGGCTGATGCAAGGGAACAAGGAGAAAGTCCTGCAAAATTGCGCCAGTGTGCTTGCGCCGCAGGGCGGAATCCTTGTCGTTTCATCAAGGTATGCTTATCATGGCGCTGGTTTTTCTACCGACCAGCTTCCTGCCGAGAAGCGTTTCTCGCTGCGCAATGCAGAGGCGCTTTCGAAGATTGGAGCTTCAGGGATTGTGCTTGTCGGAGTTTCAAAAGAAAGCGTGAACGAGCAGCTTGATGGCACGGGGTTTGGACCGGTATCAGGGTTGCTTTCTGACGACTCGGCGCTTTTCTCTTCCAAGCGCGCTGTTTACGAAGCGGGTTATGACAAAAAGTTTATCAGGACAATAACCGGGTGGGATGTTCCGCTTGGGCGGATTGATGCTGTTTACGCAAGGTTTGATTCGCAGCCGCCAGCCACAGGCGCGTCCGGCACAGGACTTGTACAAAGGTTAATAAACCTGTTTCAAAGGTAAGGAATGCATGAAGATAAGCATAGACACAAGAGAGGACTCTCCTGAAGATATTCGCAAGCTGATTAAGATGCTTCTGGCGCTGATTGGCGAATCTGCTGCTGAGCGCACCCCTCCGGCTTCCGGTGAGGGCTTGTTTGACATGTTTGGCAACCCGGATTCGCCGACATCAGAGCAACAGCAGCTCGGCGGAGGCACCGATGTCAATGATTTCATTGACAAAGCCGGTGACGAAGGCGGCAGGAACAGTGACGATGATAATATGAAAGTAGTGCCCTATTGAGCAGGATTCATCATCTTTTCTCCCAGAAGTAGAGCCGCACTGCCGTATTCGTGACGTTCGTCGTGTTTCCGGCTATGAGGAATGCGTTGGTATATACCCTTTTCTGAGGAAGCTGGGGCGGCGGCTCCCTTGGGTTGCCAGATATGTTGAACTTGAAGTCGTACTTGTCCTCAAGCTGTCGCTCTATGCTCTGGTTAATGCATGTGCTGTTCTTTTGCAGGATGCAGTTCCTAAATTCATCATTGTTCCTTAGCCCTGCGAGCACGTTTGCCGGTGGCTGCTGGAAGGACTGCTCGCGCTGCTGGGGTATGAAAACAAGCAGGAAGAGGAACGTGATAAATATTGCCACGAGCGCTTCAAGCGTCCTGAACACTGCCTGCTTCCCTACCATCCTCTCACCCTGAGCTTGTGCTTGGCTTTCTGGCCGTACTTGTCAAGGGTGAAAACCTCTGTCTCACGAGTGAAGACGTTGGTTGAACCTGGGATTTTTGGTTGGTAATTGAACACCACCGAACCGCTCTGGTTGAGCAGGGTAAAAGCAAAATCCCTCGCGGCAGGGTAATTCCATTTGCTCTTGAGTGTTGCATATCCTGTTTCATTCACCTTCCGATATAGACCCAGGGATATGCCAGTGAAGTTTTCCACCATTCCAAAAGCGGTCTTGTATGGTGAGACCTGCTTAAGCGTGCCGTTGAAGTCACCCATGTGGAATATCAGTTCATAGCGTGTTTCGTTTTCAATGGAAAATTCCATCCCGAACCGGACTGTTTCGTTGGCAGCGCAGAAGCTGACATTAGCCCCTTCCGGAGCGATAAGCGTAACCCCGCTTGTTGAATCGTAAAAGTCCGCATATCTTGAGAGGGCAGTCTGGCACTGGTTGCCTGTGTAGTTGATTGTTCCTGCCACGGCGTTGTTTATGTGAAAGAAAGTGTAGTTGCGCAGCGTCATAGTGACTGTCATGTTGTGCTGTTCTCCAATGGCGGCATTCACGTAGCTTATTATTCTGGAGTATCCGGCAACCACGAATTGGGAATGGTTTAGCTGGGAAAAGGCGAGCTTGTACTTTGCTGACAGTTGTGAAACATTTGCTTCGGCTGCCGCTGTTTCTGGTTTTAGTGCGGTTCCGGCCAGGCTTATGTTGAAGTCGCTCAACCTTTCCCGGTCAAAGTGGTTAACCCTGGCAAGCATTGAACCGGCAAACTCGGCAACAAACCGTTGTGAGTTCACGGAAGCCGAGTTTTGGCCAGCCGCCAGGTCAAACACCGGCACCGGCTGGCTGTAATTCTCTCCTGAAGAAACCAGCTCAAGCATGTTCCCGCCTTCCTTGAGCGTTGCCACGAGTATCAGCTTGCCGTCCTGCTGATCAAAGCTTGTGTTGTCCGTGAATGAGAAGTTCCGCCAATCCTGCCCAAAACGCACTATAATCGGCTCTGCCCCGGACATGTTTGAAAAGATAAACAAAGGAAGCTTTTGCACGCTCCACGCCGCTTGTTCTTCCACCCCGTCGCTCACCCGTGCAAGCAAAGCGCCCGCCCCGCTCTGCTGGGCTGGAAGCTGTCTTATGACGATGAAGAACACGCCTAGATAGATGAGGAAAAGCCCCAGGCTTATTATCCAGTCAAGGTCCATGGCAATTGCCTTCCTAGACTTCAGCATGCGCCTCTTTCCCATATTTATGCACTGCCATTCGGAAATTATTTAAAGGTTGCGGGATTGCGCCATTGCATGGCAAAACCCATGAACCCTGCTTTGGCTGTTCTTGCACTGACCATTGTGGCTGCCATGGTCATCTCAGGATGCACGGAAAAACCCGGAGAGGCAGGCCACGCTGATGAAAGGCGGGAGATTTCCGCGTTTGTCAACGGGGTGAGCGTTTATGCTGACGAAGTGGATTCCGAGTATTCAACGCTTACGCCTGAGCAGCAGGCGATGCTGACAAAGGCTGATGCGCTGTCCTTCCTCATTGAAAGGGAAATTCTCTATCGGGAATCGGTCAAGGAACGTGTCGTAGTTAGTGATGAGGAGGCCGCAGCAGGGTATGAACAGTTTCTTGCGGCAAACAATGTTACCGAAACTGAACTAGCGACCGCAAATGTCTCTGCCGAAAAAGTGAAATCGGCTCTCAGGAAGCAACTTCAGATAGACAAGCTGCTTGATGCCAAGGTGCCCAAAAACTTCGTTATTAAGCGGAAGGATGTGGAAGCGGTCTACAACTCCAGCATCTTTGCTTCAAGAGGGATCTCCATTGAGCAGGCGGAGAAGGGTATTGTTGACTTGCTTACTGCCCAGCGCCAGCAGGCCGCAAGGGATGGCTACATAGCTGCACTGAAAGACGAGGCGGACGTGCTGATAGTGTCGGTGCCGCGGTAAAGTTTCTGTTTGCAACTTACAACTCGCTGATTGTCGCGATTGTCATTCTGGTCTCTTCAGGCCGTATGGCCGAGTCCATGGCCACTATGCACCTGACTCCGGCCAGTTCTGCCGTCTTTGCCAACTCCCTGTCCACTGTCCCGTCCAGAACCAAGGCATAGACATTGTTCAGGCTTCGCAAGGTTGATGACAGTTCAGCCAGCGGGACTTTGCCCAGCACATTGAGCTTTTCGTCAAAGAGGTAAGCACCCCTTGTGCCTATTAGCGCTCCGGATATTTCCCTGAATATGCTCTTCTCATTTTGAGAAAGCTGTTTAGGCTCGCGTGGCTGCTCCATTTGCTCCTGCTGCTCAAATCGCGGTTCGCGCTCAAACCTTTGCTCTCTAGTCATTGGCCGTCTTCCGGGCACAACCTGTGGCCGCCTGTTAACAACTCCAGGGATTGACGGGCCGCCTGCAAACTGCTGCGGGGGCCTCTCCTGCTTCAGGGGCTCCTTATACCTGAACTCCCCTGGCTGTGGCTGTTGCGCCAGCGTCTCGCGCTCGTTTCGTTCCTGCCTTTCAATCCTTTCCTGCCTCTCTAGCCTGAGCTGCTCAGGGACAACCCTTGACCTGAGGGCCTTGTGGATTTCCTTCTTCTCAAGCTCTTCCACTTCCTTGCCATCAGGGGCTTTTGTAACGTAATCAACCTCCGCAACATCTATCAACTCCTTGAGGATAAGGTCGCCTCCACGGTCACCGTCAACAAACGCTGTAAGAACTTTCTTCTTGCTCAGCTCGGATATGGAAGGTGGAACTGATGTTCCGTTCATGCCTATGACGTTCTTGAATCCGTGTTTAAGCAGGTTCATTACATCAGCCCTACCTTCAACCACTATGACTTCCTCGCTTTCATCTATTGCAGGGCCTGCTGGCAGCCGGTCAGCACCGTATTCCTGTACTTCCATGACTCTCACCGCCTTTGAAACCTCTTCAGCAAGCTCTCCGGAGTCTGGCATCACGGTATCAATCATGGTCTTAAGAAGTTCCTTGGCGCGGTCAATTACATAGCTTCTTTTGCTGACCCTGACATCCTCTATGCTTTCAACCTTCACCCTTGCGTTGCAGGGTCCGATGCGCTGTATTATCTCAAGGGCGGCGGCTATTATGGCTGTTTCTGCCTTGTCAAGCGAAGAAGGGATGATTATTGAGCCTGATGTCTTCCCTGTCTTTATCTCTGTATTGACCTCTATCCTTCCTATCTTGCCAGACCTTTGCAACTCCCTCAATTCAAGGTCTGCGCCGAGAAGCCCTTCTGTCTGGCCGAATATGGCGCCAATCACGTCTGGCTTGTCAACCACGCCATCTATCTGGATGGTAGTATGCACTATGTACTTTGCCGATACTGGACTAATCTTTCCCATTTTCAAATCGCCTCATGCCTAGCACGCCACCAGCTTAGAACAAGTCACAACTGTGTTTTGGCTGTGGCCTAATTAGCCGATATGCCACTGTCAAAATAAACCAACTTTGTTGGAATGTGAATGATATATCAGCTTGCCGCCGTTATGGTAGTTGTGCTCGTTACTGTCCTGGCACTTTGTGCCTTTAATCTTCGCGTTATTGTCCCGTTAATCACCGGGTTGCTTGATCATGAATGATAAAAAGTGTGTCCCGACACTAACGCCCGGATTCCTAGCCAGCCAATTGGGCAAGCTTGTCCGGGTAACTCTGTATCGGGCCGAATGCGTATTGTGGCTCCCAAGCCGCTGCTGCGACCGGGCCCCGTCGACCTTTGTCGACGTGGGCTTGCTTCATCCAAGGCTGACTCAGCCCCGTCACAAAAGGACCGAAATACGCACTCTCGTTGAATACGTAGGTGCAAGAGTAGTAAGCTTATTAATAAAGTTTTGTATGATTGAGTATTCACTTTATAGTGGTAATAACAGAAAGATTTAAATACCCAGCCAGTTTTTCCACGCCCGTGACAAGTGAACTTGAGCTGACGATAACGCCTGCTGACATAATTGACACATTCCTGACTAGAAAGCAGTTTTATCTTGAAGGCCTGAGAACAACCCTGGGCTTTGATGGAAAGACGGAATTTTCGCCCAACCTGTTTCAAATTCCGTTCACAATGATTTATGGGCCTATGGCAGACAGGGATGGCGCGTTAAAGCCCTATCTGCTGAGGGCCATGGACATTGGTTTGTATGCCCGGGTGCAGGCTGCGCTCGATTCGTTTGGGGAAACCAACAGGAATCTCCTTACCCATCTAATTGAAAGCGATGACAGGGACATAAGCCACAATGCTAAACTTGATGCACTTGCACCGCAACAACATCAGGAGCTGTCCGCATTTGCGAAGGCATACAACGCCCTTGTCAGGACCCCGCTTGAAGATTGCGGACCGGTGGAAGGGACCCGTCTTGCCATGGAACTCACAAAGAAGCCTGGTGTAGATGCACGCCAAGCATACAGGAGCATAGCCATTCGCGGCCTCCTGCAGGTTGTTATCACGGCAAACTGCCTGTATGGCATCTCCACACGTGACGAATGTCTCTCAAATCTCAGTGAAGGCAAGATCCACCAAAGTTACATGGACCAGTACTTGAACGGGTTTGCACAAGGCAGTATTTGGGTGGCTGGCAATCAAAAAGCTCTTTAAAGGGGCGCGCATTTTCCTCTTCTGCCATGGCAAAGAAGCACCCTGAACGATTCAAGACACTAAATGATGTTTTTGACCAGTTCACAATCCGCAATTTGTATGTCCTTGGCAGCAAGGACCATTTTGTTGAGGGCACAATGTCGCCATTGTCAATTGGCAAGGAAGCGAATGTTTTCACCGCTGCTTCAGTTGATGGAAGCCGGAGGGTTGTGAAGATACATCGCCTTGAAACAGCCGATTTTAACAGGATGTACAGCTACATCTCCCCTGACCCGCGCTACTCTGGCCTGAAAAGGCGGCAGAGGGAGATTGTGTTTGCATGGTGCCAGCGCGAGTACCGCAACCTCATGGAAGCAAGAGAAGCCGGGGTGAAGGCACCGCTGCCAATTACCTTCCTGAAGAACATCCTCGTGATGACCCAGGTTGGGGAGACTCCGGCTCAAAAGATGAAGGATGACAGCCCAAAGAATCCTCAGCAGTTTTTCGGGGAGGTTATCGATGATATGAAGAAGCTTTACCATTACGGCTACGTCCACTCAGACCTTTCAAAGTTCAACATTCTCAACCTTGACCAGCACCCGGTTCTCATAGACTTCTCCCAGATGACCCCAATGAACTCCCCGAATGCTTACGATTACCTCCGCCGGGACATTGAAAATGTTGCCGACTTCTTCCGGCGCCTTGGCGTCAAGATTGACAACGAAAAGGTTTACAGGGAAATAGTGGCTGTCGGGACGAAGAAGCCCTAAATTTCATAGAAGTCAACGGCAAACAATACTTTTTTTATTTCCTCGTCGCCAGAAGTGAACAAAAAACGGAAAAAAGAAAAAGGTCCCCAAGCCTGCGCTTGAGGACGCTGTTCTTTTTTTGCCTTCATTGTTGGTTGTTGGGGGTGGTAAATGAAGGCAAAGAAAGCTCACCTAGTTGGTGAATGTGACTTCTTTGCGCCCGCCCTTAGACTATTTCTATGCCAAGCTCATCGTCAATGTGGGCATGCGCTGGGCGCATTCCTGCTGCCGCCCTTTGTTGCTTATCCACCTTGCCGAGTATCCACGGGCTTTTTACACCGGTGATTATTGTCATCACGGTTATCTTGCCCTTCATCTGGTCGCTGACCCTTGCTCCCCAGATGACGTTTGC